>JAFOXR010000053.1 GCA_017391675.1 Muribaculaceae bacterium | reverse complement strand
GGCTAGACATCAACCGCCTGCAGGAACTGCCACGAGTGGGCTTCCGCATCGCCTGAAGTGCAAAAAAACGGCATTATATTCACCGAAAATTAGGAACTGTTTATTATTTTATTGTTACATTTGTGACATGAATGAATCTTCATTGAAAATAGAAATCACCGATGACGGGTCGGCGACAATTCTTGTCACTGAAATGAATGAGCACTACCATTCGGTGAAAGGAGCGCTTACCGAGTCAAATCATATATATCGCGATTGCGCTTTTATGCATCGCAGCAATAGCTGTGACGGCAAGCCTTTGCGATTGCTTGAAATAGGCTTCGGCACTGGACTTAATGCTGTGGTTACGGCAATGGCTGCCTGTGCCGAAAGACCGCTTCACTACATCACTCTGGAGAAATTCCCACTAGACGAAGACATGGTGAAGCATCTGCATTACGACGAGAGTGTGGACGGCGAGCTGTATAAGGCTATTCATGATGCCGAATGGAACACTCCAGTAAAAATAACTCCGCATTTCACTCTTGAGAAGCGCAAGTGCGACTACCTGCAAGATGAATTGCCTTGCAATATCGACATTGTCTACTTCGATGCCTTTGCTCCGGAGAAACAGCCCGAGATGTGGTCGCCCGAAGCTTTTGGCCGACTGGCGGCAATCCTCAACAAAGATGCTGTGCTTACTACCTACTGCGCCAAGGGAGAAATACGCCGCTTGCTCGCCTCACTAGGGTTAAGCGTGGAACGCATTGCAGGACCCGCAGGCGGCAAACGGGAAATTCTTCGTGCAACAAAACTTTAACGGCTATGGACTTGACGGCTCTGCTAGAATGGTACTTGGACAACCTCAACTACGGGGTTCTCACTATCCTTATGATACTGGAGAACTCACTCGTGCCGTTACCCGCCGAGCTTATTGTTGCTCCTGCTGCCTATCAGGCTGCCAACGGCGAGATGAGTCTGCTTGCGCTCATCGCCTGCACTACCTTCGGCTCTACAATTGGTGCCATAATCAATTACGGCATTTCACGCCACTTGGGCCGATTTATCATTTATAAGTTTGCCGACAGCCGAATGGGGAAACTGCTCATGCTCGACAAGAGCAAGCTTGAGCGTGCCGAACGCCTCTTCCTGAAGCATGGCAACATATCAACATTCTTCGGGCGACTGCTGCCATTCGGCCGACAGCTCATTTCCATTCCTGCAGGACTGGCAAGAATGCCCATTCTTTCTTTCATCTTCTACACCACCATAGGTTCAGCGATATGGAACTCAATACTGGCAGGCGCAGGATACTACCTGGCACACATTCTGCCCAGAGAAGAACTGGCTAACACAATCAACCGCTACAGCCTTGAAATATCGGCAGTATTCGTTGTAATCATCATTATCTATATCTTTTTCAAGAGGAAGAAAAACTAAATGCACATCACTTTTGTTATAACTTTAAATAACCGTTAAGGCGAAGTATAGACTATATCTATAACTGCATAGATATTATTTGTTTGACAAACGCCTTTTCTTATATTAACTTTGCTATCAGAAAACGAAACAATAATATTTAATCAAATAAAAACTACAGAACTATGGCAACAAAATTTTTCAAATGCAATCATTGCGGAAATGTAATCGTGAAAGCAGTAGACTCAGGCGTACCAGTTGTGTGCTGCGGAGAAAAAATGGTAGAACTAACAGCTAACACAGTAGAAGCAAGTGTAGAAAAGCACCTTCCAGTGGTAACTAAGATTGACGACTGCCACATCAAGGTAGAAGTGGGAAGCGTTGCACACCCTATGACTCCCGAACATCACATCGCATTCATATATGTTGAGACCGAAAAGGGCGGCATGAAGATCGACCTAAGCGAAAAGCCTGAAGCGGTATTCTGCACATGCGCCGACAAGCCTGTCGCAGTTTATGAATACTGCAACTTGCACGGATTGTGGAAAACTGAATTATAATTAACCTTCTAAAAAACTAAGACTATGTTAAGCAAGAAACTACACAATGCAATAAATGAGCAAATCAATGCCGAATTATGGTCAGCTTATTTATATCTGTCTATGTCAATGGACGCCGAAGCGAAAGGTCATAAAGGAGTAGCAAACTGGTTTTTCGTACAATACTGCGAGGAACAGGACCATGCACGCATCTTCATGAATTACCTTAACTCACGAGAATGCAAGGTGAATCTGAAACCTATCGATGGCGTTCCTACCGAGTGGGACAGCATTCTGGACATGTACAAGCAAACGCTTGAGCACGAAAAGAAAGTCACTGCAATGATAAACAATCTTGCAGCTATAGCCGAAGAAGACAGGGATTTCGCTTCAACCAATCGCATAGTGTGGTTTGTTGACGAGCAAGTCGAAGAAGAGGAATCGGCACGCGACATGATTATGGCCGTTGAAGCTGTCGAAGACAACAAATACGGAATGTACCAGCTTGACAAAGAACTGTCGTCAAGAACCTACACTCCTGCATCACCGCTAGGTACAGCTGCTGAATAAACTCTTTATAACCAGAATTCAAAGTCAAAAGGCGATGTCTCCCACTACAGGAACATCGCCTTACTTATTTTACAACCTTTTCTAACTTGCCGAATTTACTTATTATAGTATTTCAGAGTTTCCTTATCAGGCAGTTGAATACAGCGCACATTATGTCCACGCGATTTTATTAAAGAGGTACGACACATACGACCGTTCCATACATCATAATATATTTGACCTTCATAAGTGTAGGAACCATTATTGGTATATAATTCTTGTACATTTTGTTGCCTATTAGAACCAGTTTTTTCTCTGTATGTACCTGTTGAATGTACAAAAGTAGTAGCAGTAGTGGAAGAACCAATCGTTTCGTCATATGTAAATATTGCACTAACATCTCCTTGATTCGCATTCATAATGCTCGGCTCTGAAAACCAGAAATAAGATTTACTATTAGATGAAATTCCGCCATCGCTAGCACTCAAAACTCCTTGCACTGGGAAATGAGCATGATACAAGTTGCCTTCATTTGTTCCATACACTAATGCTGCCAACGCAAAATCCTTCTGACCGTAGGCAAGTGAATTATCACTTTCTCTAAATACTACAAAAGTACAATAGTCCGCTTGAATTTTCCAAGTTTCACTCGTCAATGTATACCATCCAAGATAACCTGAGACTTCATCAGCGGTTGCAGTACTTCCCACATATCTACCTGCACTAATTGTCATAAAGTCCATTATATCATAAACAGGCACTGTCCACCCTGGAGGACATGGGTCAAATATTGACTTTTGCCTATTTGTTATTGATACAGGTGATGACCAAATATTATTGCGACTACTACCATAACTATCGACATACAATTGATTTCCGCTCACCCCATAAAAGATATTAGGTTTCTTGGTTACTTCTTGGTATGTTTTTTG
>JAFOXR010000052.1 GCA_017391675.1 Muribaculaceae bacterium | reverse complement strand
TGCATTGAGTGACAACTATGATTTCCAATTAATGGTTTCTCCTCGTGACAAGAAGAACTTTGTATTTGATGGTAACAAGATTTCACCTCTTGAATGGGCTTTACCAGAAACAGGCAATGTACCAAGCGTATTAGGTAGAAATGAAGGTATCGCAGCTAAGGCTAATGGCGCTAACTACTTCATGTATGCAGGTAAGGCTATAATGGTTGCTCCTGCAGTAAACGAAGAAGGTAAAGTTACAGGTCTTAAGGCATTTGATATAACAAATGGTTTGGATAAGGCGGTAGAAATAAAGGTTAACGGAACTGAAATTGAAGCAGCAGAATACACTTATGCTTCAGCTCATGGCGAATTAGCACTGGATATTGATACAAGTGATCGTGAAAATCCGGTTGTTGTAGGTGCTGAAATTGAATTATTCCTAGTTGTTGATGGTAAAACATATAAATACACAACAGCCGGAGTAGATCAACCGGCAGTAGCAGGTGTTTATGCTTACGACCTAGTGGTTAAAAATGAAGAAAGCAAGGTTACTTTGATGTTTAACTTGACAGGAAAAGCTTCATCTGTTGATGTAATCTTGACTCCTGTAGCAGGTGGTGATAATATCACATATAACCTTGGCGCTCTTGAAGCAGGTGCAAATACATATGAAATTGAACGCGCAAAATTAGCCGGTGACTATAACTGGAGTGTTTCAGTGAAGAATGCTGCTAATATTGGTATCGACAAGTTGTTTGAAAGCAATGCATGGGAAGCTAATGCTGAAGCAGCTATTACCGGTGGTATTGCTGTGGATATGAATCCTGAAAGCGATGGTTTCGGTAATACTTATGTAAGTACAGCCAACAAGGGTGTTTATATCTATAACGCTGAAAACGAATTACAAGGCGATGCAGTTTGGACTTCTCAAGCAGGTACATTGGCTCGTGGTACAGTATCTAATGGTAAGTTCTATGTTGGTAACAACGATGCAACCAACGGAGGTATCTTGATGCTTGACCCTGCTAATCCTACTGCAGTTAATACAGTAGCAAGTGGCAATGCTATCGTTGCTGTTTCATTCAAGGGAGAAGGAGAAACTCGCGACATGTATGCTATAGGATCTTATTCCGGTGCAAGCGGATATCAACTATTGAAATATGCAGGTATCAATGCTGCCGATACATGGACAAAATCTCCTACTTGGGTAGAAGCTGCCGATGTTAAATTGTTTGGTTCTGATCAAGATCTTATTGCTTGTGATGGAGGTATTATAATTTCTCAATATCGCGAAGGTAGTTCTGACTATGCTCCTGGATTCTTCTTCATTTCTTATAGCGGAACAATTAGCAACTATGCGACTAGTTTGCAAGCAACTCTGCCTGGTTGTAAGAAGAGTGCAATAGCTCTATCTAAGGATAAGTCACTATTTGCTATCATCGATAATGCAGCTAAAATCCAAGTTTATGATGTAACTTGGGCAAGTGGCGTTCCTGCATTCTCTCACAAGGTTTCTATTCCAACTAATGAAGGTATTACTCTTCAAATGGCATTTGACTATGCAGGTAACTTACATTGCTACAACAGCCAAGCAGGATATTGCGTACATGCTACTCCACGCTCTGAAGGTTATGTAACTACTCCGGCTAAGAAAAATTCTATTTTGACTAAGGTTTATGATCCTTCTGCGATTGAAACTATTGAAGTAAATAATGCTCCTGTTGAATACTACAACTTGCAAGGTGTTAAAGTTAACAACCCTGCAAACGGTATCTTCATCAAGAAGCAAGGTAGCAAAGCAACAAAAGTTGTTCTATAATTCTAACTAAATAACTCTTTATCGGAGCTCGGTGATTGCCGAGCTCCTTTTTTTTGCATACTAATAAACGATGAATATTATTCTTTTAACTACTAAATATTTGTTTTTTTAAAAAAAAGATATATTTTTGCAAAATCTTATTTGCATAAAACAATATACCATATTGTATATTATTACATAAACGACTAATATAAACCTAAAATTAACTAGACATGAGAAAGGTATTTCTTTCGCTAGCTGTATTGGCTAGCTCAGTTGCTTCAGCGCAACTAGTCAATGTAGGTTCAATTGAAAAAGTAAATCTTCCTAGTGGAGTTAGAACAATTGAATCTGTAATGAGTCCCGATGGCTCGTTTGCTGTAATTAATGCTGCCGGCAGTCTTCAAAAAGTAGACTTGGCAACAGGTAAAATTGTTAAAATTGCCGATGATGCATCTTCAGGCATGGAAATCAGTAAAGATGGTAACACTCTTATCTATGAACAATCAGTATTCAAAGATAAGCTTCGTTACACTAATCTTAAAAGCGTAAACCTTAACAATGGTAAAGAATCGACTCTTGTTAATGCGTCTCGTAATCTTCAAGGCTATGCTCTTTCTAAAAATAGCGTAGGTGCTGTTGATAATGGTAAATATACAGCTAAAAGTCTTAATAGCGCAGCTCCTTCATTGGTGACAGTTGCCTCTATCAAGGCAGGAGCGTTAATAGTTTCAGTTAATGGTGTAAGTAATAACATTTCTCCTCAAGGTACAACCGGTCAAAGTTACTTGTGGCCTTCTGTTTCTCCTGACGGCAAGAAGGTGCTTTACTACCTATGTGGTGAAGGTGCTTTCGTGTGCAACCTTGATGGTTCTAACCCTGTATCAGTGGGTATGATGCGTGCTCCAAAGTGGTATAATAACAATGTGGTTGTGGGTATGCAAGACCAAGATAATGGCGACTATGTAACTGCTTCCAAACTTGTTGCTTCTTCCGTTGACGGTAAAGTAATGCAAGATTTGACTCAAATCTCTTCTATGGCAATGTACCCATCGGTAGCTGCCAATGGTTCTAAGGTGTCTTTCGTGACTCCTGCCGGTGAACTTTTTATCTTAAATATTAAATAATATATAACCTAAAATATAAATCATGAAACTTAAAAGATTTTTAATTGCAACTGCAATAGCAGCTCTTACAAGTGTAGGAGTTTATGCAGCTTATCCAAAGGTGTATATTAACCCAGGTCACGGATGTTGGACTTCTCGCGCAATGCCCACCATTAAACACGGTGCTAACAATGTTTGGAGCTCAACCAATGACACAACTAACTTTTTTGAAACAAACACCAACTTGCGAAAAGGTTTGGCTCTTTTGTGGCAATTGGTTGAATATGGCGTACCTTTTGATAAAACAAAGAATCAAAAAGGTGTACCACTTTACAAAATTGGTGCAGCAAAAGACTTGACTCAAACCAACCTTGTGATGAGCCATGTTAAAGCTGGTGCTTGGCCGGCTTATATTAATGGCGAAGAAAATCCTGACAACTTAAAATATAATCGTTACCTATCGGAAATTGCTGCCGAAGCTAAATCATGGGGTGCCGATATGTTTATCTCTATCCACTCTAATGCAGCAGGTAGTGATACAAATCAAACATCGGTAAACTTCTTGTATTTTGCACTTGATGGTTATGCAAGCAGTTCTTCTACAAAGATTAGCAATTCTAAAAAAATGGCGACAAAAGCATGGGATCATTGCATTCTTGACCGCCATCAACCATGGACTCACTATGATCATCAATCATCATCAGGCAGTTATTTAAAGATTGAGCAACAACAGTTAGGAGTTCTTAACCACACTATCCCGGGTTACCTTTCTGAAGGTTATTTCCATGACTACTCTCCTGCCCGCCATCGTTATATGAATAAGGGTGTGTGTGCATTGGAAGGTATCGCTTATGCTCGCGGTGTGGCAGACTACTATGGATTGACTAAAGAAAAGACAGGTGATATCTATGGTGTTGTGCGTGACAAAAATGTACAATTCACTCACAAATATTATGTACCAATGTCGGGTACAAACGATGTGTACAAACCACTTAACAATTGTACCGTTACATTGAAGAAATCTGATGGTACTGTTGTGGCTACAACAAAAACCGATGATGAGTACAATGGTGCCTTCATTTTCAACAATGTAACTCCGGGTACCTACAAACTTGAATTCTCTCATGCCGATTGTGCAAATTATGTAGTAACTAATAGTGCTACCGCTATTACAACAGCGTCACCCACTTCTATTTCGGTAACAGTATCTGCGGCAAAGACATCTTATCCTATTGCATTCTTGACAAGCAGCACAACTCTTGTTCCTCCTGTTCAAGGTGCTTATGCTTATGGTCACTCTCTTACCGATAATGGTACAAGTTACAAGTTTGCGTTCAAATCTACCGCTACAGCGTCAAGCGCTAAAATCGTGTTGACTAATAAGACAACAGGTGCAACTTCTTCTCACAATTTGAGCAACGTGAAGAAGGGCGACAATTCACTTACTATTAATAAGAGTTCTATTGCCGATGGTACTTACACATGGGCAGTTTCAATTGCTAATGCTGCTAATACAAAAGCACAATGCTACTTCACTCAAGGTGGTACAACTTCTAACGACCGCCGTGGTGGTGTTGGTATCGACCTTGACACTGAAAGTAAATACTTCGGTCATGTTTACACTTCTACTGCTAAAGCAGAAGGTATCCAACGCTACAATCCTGATTTGACAAAGAATGGTAGTGCGCTACACACTGGTTCGTTCACTACTACTACAAGTTCTTCTCCTTATCGTTTAAAAGTAAGCAATTCAAAAGTATATATTGCCGACTGGAGTGACGATAATTCAGGTATTTTTGTATATAATCCTGCAACAGGTAGCATCTCTCAAATGTTCCAAGGAACACGCAACTCGTCATCAGGTCAATGGACTAATGGAAGTACGATTGTGGGTGGTAGTACATCTGGTCTTGCGTTCTATACATCTAATGGACAACGCAAAATGTATTCACTTTGTGAAGATTATACCGATGGTAATATGTTCGTTCGTTATGATTTGGGTACTGCTGATACTTGGAACAAAGCGCCTTCGACTACATTTGCTACAGTATCTGCTTTATTAGGTCACAACAATGTTGAAATCGTTGCTTGCGAAAAAGGTCTTTGGATTTGCCAAAACTGGCAAGGAGTTAAATCAACAGCCGATGCCCCTGGATTTATCTTCATGGATCACAGCGGAAATGTTAAATTCAAATCTACAAATTTGACTGGTGCTGCTGCTGTATCAGAATGTCCTGAAAGTGGTATTGCTCTAAGCGCTGATATGTCTCGTTTGGCTGTAGTTAGCGCATCTGGTAATGTAAGTGTTTACAAAGTAACATGGAGTGGAACAACCCCTACTCTTACATGGGAACATGATGTATATACCGACAGCACTTCTGATGTTGAACAAATCGTATTTGACCCTGCCGGCAACATGTTGATATTCTCTCGTCAACAAGGTTTGATGGCATACACAATGATTAATCCTGCTCGCAACACTGTAACTGCGGCTCCAGTGGCACAAGTGGTAACAGGCGGAAGCGGTTCTAATGTTGAGCCAGAACCTGAACCAGAACCTGAGCCAGAAAATCCTGGAAATGTAACTACCGATGTAGTAACTGGTTTGACTGAAGTTTGGAACTACTCTTATGCTAATGGCAAAACTGCTAATTGGATTACCAATGGTAGCCAATCAGTAACTGATATGGCATTCAATAATGGCAAACTATATGTTGCAAGCGATAAGAACTCTATTATTGTTGTAGACGCATATACAGGAGCCAAGAAGAGTACATTAGATGTTACTCCATGTACAGTGGGTACTTATTTGATTAGTTCGGTTAAAGTTCTCGGTGGTAAGGTAATTGCTTGTAACTTGGCTGGTGGTGCAGAATCTGTATTTAATGTTTACCTATGGGATAATGATAATTCAACACCTACTACATTGTTGTCAACAACAAGCCATAATGGAACTCGCACTGGTGATGCTATGTCGGTAAGTGGCGACTTGACCAATGGTAAGATTTGGTTTGCTTATGATGATAAGGTATTCTATTATACTGTTAAGAATGGTGCTGTAACATCTACTGAACCTACCGTCATTTCTCTAACAAAGAAAGATGGTTCGGCTTATACATTCTCTTCTGGTTCGGCTGTATCAAATGTTACAGTTGAAAGTGATGGTTCATTCTGGGTTGCTTCAAAGGACTGGCGTGCAACACACTTCAGTGCAACCGGTGTTTATATCGAAGAAGTTGGATCAGACTTGTTGAGCGACAGCCAAGGTACTGATATCAAATTTATCGGTTTAGGCTCAAAGAAGTATGCTGTAGCAACTTATTATCAAAAGAATGCTATACCTTCAGGTGCTTCATCTAACACATTGGCTGATGGTGCATTTAACTTATTAGATGTAACTTCAGGTATCTCTGCTGCTACCAAGATTGCTACTTATCCTACAGCAGGTTTGGGTAATATCAGAAATACTACATTCCGTAACACGCTATGTACCGAAGTTAATGATACCGACTTGAATGTATGGGTAATGATTCCTTTCCAAGGTGCTGCTTATTACAAGTTCACTCACACTACAGGCGGTACTACTACTGTTATTGAAAATATTGATACCGTAGAAGAAACTCCTGTTGAATACTACAACTTGCAAGGTGTTAAGGTCGACAATCCTTCAAATGGTTTGTATATCAAGCGTCAAGGTAATAAGGTAACTAAAGTTATTCTATAAGTGATAGTATTCTAATATAGACAATTGGGGCTCGGCAATCGCCGAGCTCCTTTTTTATTCTCTATTTTTAGTTTATCTTTGTAGTGATTATGAATGAGAAATTAGACATATTAGGAATAAATTGCGAAGAAAGTTTGAACATATCGTTTCTTGACAGCAAAGTGCCCGCAGGATTTCCGAGCCCGGCACAAGACAGCGATAGTGATTGCCTAGATCTTAACCGAGAACTCATACATAGTCCTTCATCTACTTTCTGTGCAAGAGTTACGGGGGATTCAATGATTGATTGTGGAATAAACGATGGAGATCTGCTCATAATCGATAAGTCCCTTTCACCCCACAATGGTAGCATAGCTGTATGCTTCATTGACGGAGATTTTACGGTAAAGCGACTAGCTATTCACAATGATGGCATATATCTTATGCCTGCCAACAAGAGCTACCCCCCTATTCATGTTTCAGAAGAGAGCAATTTTCAAGTGTGGGGCATTGTCACTCACATCATCAAGGCAGTGAGCCACTAAAAGCCTTGCATAGCCATGATAGGACTTGTGGACTGCAATAATTTCTTCGTTTCCTGTGAGCGCCTTTTCAATCCGGCACTCAACGGAAAAGCTGTAGTTGTGCTTTCCAACAACGACGGGTGCGTAATTTCACGAAGCAACGAAGCCAAAGCCCTGGGTATTCCTATGGGACTACCTGCATTTAAGATAAAGGAATATACCAACCCCAATAATGTAGTCATGCTCTCGGGCAGGCATATCCTGTACCGCGATATTTCCGACCGCATAATGAGTCTGCTTGGCAATGAAGTCGAACAGCTGCATATATATTCGGTAGATGAATGCTTCTTCAAAGCTCCTTACGACAACGATGCCGACAATTACGATTTCATGCGAAATCTCGTTGAAAAGATACGGCGGCACACTGGCATTCCAGTGAGCATTGGAATTGCGCCCTCCCGCACACTGGCAAAAATCGCATCACATATTGCCAAAACCACCTACAATGGCATTGGCAATGTATACCTGCTCACCAATTTTGAGGACTTCGAATCTGTTCTTAAAGCCACTCCTGTAGGCGATGTTTGGGGCGTAGGCCGTCGCCTGTCACAAAAGTATCTCACATGCGGCATAAGAACCGCCTACGACCTGAGCAAAGCTCCGATGTCATGGATCAAGAGCCAATTCTCTATCACAGAGGAACGCACCGTGAGAGAACTGAACGGAGAAGACTGTACACGCATAACTGCTATCACCGAGACCAACAAGTCCATAACTTCGTCACGCTCATTCGGCTCACTTGTCAAGGACAAGAAAACGCTATGGGAAGCCATTGCCTATTTCACTGCAGGCTGTGCCGAGAGATTGCGCAAACAACATTCTGCAGCTAATATGATAAGCGTTTACATAAGAGGTGACATCCATATTGAAACTATTCCTTTCTATACCAATTCATGCGACCTACGCCTGGAAACGCCTTCCTACGACACCGCCTACCTCACCCAGCATGCACTCAAAGCATTCAACAGTATTTACCGCAGCGGATTTCAATACCGCAAGGCTGGCGTTGTGCTGAGCCATCTGGTCAACAGCAGCGATGTACAGCTGAATATTTTCGACAATGTAGACATCGAAAAGCAACGGAGACTAATGAATGCCTTAGACTCCGTAAACCGTAATTGCGGTAAAGGCACACTTATACTGGGAGCACAAGGGTTGGATAAGAAATGGGCTCCGAGAAAAGAACACACCGCCAAGAAAAGCACTGCCCTACGCATATATTCTGGAATGACACCATTCAAATCATCATCTGATTTTTCAGCTACTTCCGAAGAATCAAAGTAAACATTCCTTCTGCTCCATTGTTATACTAGGGAAAAAAGTAAAACATTTTACTAATTTAATTTTTATTATTTATGAAAAGATTAATTCCCTTACTTTTCACAGCCGTACTATTCGCGTCTTGTGAAAAAGAACCTAATCTGGACAAAGTCCAAGACAACTATGTGGTGTACACTCAGTATGACAAGGACGCAAATTTCAGCAAGGACAACACCTTCTTCATTGCCGACAGTGTACTGGTAATAAGTGACGACAAGAAGGCTGGAGCTACCTATCTAGATAGCACAACAGGCGACTATATCATTGATGCCTACACATCTCACATGCAGGCAAGAGGCTATAGCCGCGTGGCCAACAAGAACGAGGCTGCATACGGCTTGCAGATTTCATTCGTTGAAAGTACCTATTACTACACCAAGAGCCCTTCATGGTGGTCCGATTATCCTTGGTACTGGACTCCGTCTTACTGGTGGCCTTGGTATAATGGCATCTGGTATCACCCTTATCCTTTCATCTACAGCTATAATGCTGGCTCTATCGTGGGAGAAATGGTAGATATTACAGCCATCACACCTACTACAGCAACTAGCAAGCCTACTATCATCTGGAACAGCTACATTACCGACATCGGCGACATCACTCCAAAGAATGAAAGCAAAGTGGCTAATGCTATCGGTCAGGCATTTACTCAATCACCATATTTGAAATACCAGTAACAAGTAGCCACTACAGCACGAATCAACTTTAATATTTAGCAACTAAAAATTTCATAATATGAAAACACTCAATTTCATAAAATCATTGGCTTTGTCGGTTGCAATCACTGCAATATGTACTATCGTTCCTGCAACAGTACATGCTCAGCAAGACTATAAGCCTTATTTCGCCAACGCAAACTGGCAATTCAATGCTCCTTTCGGTAACGATTTTACCAATCGTGCTAGCGGTTGGGGTATGAATTTCGAAGGCGGATACTTCGTTACTCCTAAATTAGGTCTTGGATTATTCCTTTCCTACAGCAGTAACCATAAATATATCGACACACAAACGATGCACCCTGCTACTAATTCGGCATTAACAACCAATCAGCAACGCTCACTGTTCCAGATGCCGTTCGGTATGGCTGCTCGATTCCGTTTCAATCCTGCTAGCACTATTTTTGACCCATATGTATCAATGAAGTTAGGTGCGGAATATGTTCAAATGTCTTCCTATCTTTCTACTTACAGGATCTACGACCGTAACTGGGGATTCTACATGTCACCCGAAATAGGAACAAACATATGGCTAAGCGAACAGAAAAATGTAGGTTTTAATGTTTCGGTTTACTATAGTTTCGCAACAAATAAAGGACATGTTCTCGACGGACATATCAATCAGCTCAACAATCTAGGTTTCCGTGTAGGTATGGCATTCTAACTATTATTCCTAAAACTTCAATGGCGAGCCAAATGTTTTTGGCCCGCCATTTTTAGGTTTATATGAATGCTATATCTTGCTTTTATACTGGTGCAACAAGCAGAGGGACATCGGAATGGAACACCATGCGATGCGCCATGCTTGGGGTGAAAAGCCTAGCAAAAATATTCCGTTTCTTGTTAGGTATCAGAATAAGATCAACACCATTCTTTGATACATATTCGTCAAAATCGGATAAGAATTGTGATTCCGACAAATGCTCTACCGAGAACTTGAAATCCCTATAATGAGCAGTGCAGTACTGAACAAGTTGAGCCATATACTGATTGAGTGTGTCATTCTTTTTCTGCTCTACTATAGGTATTATAGTTATATTCAGTTCCTTTCCATTAAACAAGCGTGCAAACTCATCAAATGAAATCAAATCCTGCTGAATAAGATTACTGAAAAACACGACATTCTTTATCTCCGAAATCTTACGGGTTTCCATACCTTCTGGCACCGAAAATACCGGGAATTTACCTGCATCTAGCACTTCGGCAGTAACACTGCCTATCAAGTCGGCCTCCTTCTTGCTTTTTCCTCGCGTTCCCATTACTATGAGCGACACATTCTCTCGCTTGGCACAATCTATAATGATATCTTCGGGAACACCCTCTTCTACCTTACATGAGAACTTGACACCAGGTAGCACTCCATTGGCGATATCTTCCTTTATACGGCGTTCGAAGTCATTCATCTTGCGTACTGCTTTTTCTTCGGCATGCTTGTCCTCATGCTCATCGCTAGAGAAAGGCATCATTGCAGCAGCGTAGGACATAGCCACATAAGAATGCAGCAATATTACATTTCCACCCATTTGTTTTGCAAAATCAAAACCTATAAGACATGCCTTGAATGAATAGTCGGAGAAATCCACAGGCACCAGTATTTTAGGCTTGCTGTCTTCTACGGCTTCAACTTCTTCTGTTTCACTCATTCTCTCAATAATCTTCAATGCAAGCGGCAAGTCCTTTTCCTGGATTCTTACCCGCACGCCCGATGAAACTACTGGCTGAATAAGGTTCACATTATTTATAACCACATCGATGCCTTCATTCTCAAGCAGCGACTTCAAAATTAAAGCCTTTGCATAGGTGTGGATAGCTACTGTTATCAATCGGTCCTTCTTTTCCATTCCGCAATCTATTTACAGGGTTTATACTATCATCTCTTCAACTTCTTATCATGCTTTAGAAAAAGAGGTCTAAAACATTTACTGTTTCAGACCTCTCATTTTTCTTGTTTCAGTTTATCCCTGATTCTTCTTTTCTAGCATTTCCAATGCCATATCCAATATTTGTGTATCGTCTAGAATTACATAACCACCTTCTGGTCCCGGCTCAATATGCAATCCGCAATTGTTTCCATACTCATAATTTGAACCGCCAAAATAATTTCTTACTGTTTGTACGGTCAAATTCAACTTGTCTGCGATTTGATGCATAGAGCCGTCTGGCAAACTGTCTTTGATACGACGCAACTCATTAAATGTGATTGTCTTTGGCATGATAATATAGTTTTAATTTGTTAATACTTAATTTTGTTGGTATAAATTTAATACATTTGTTATGTAACTGCCAAAAAAAATAGCAACTTTTTTTTATGCTACAAAACATAAAAATGCCGAAACTCCCACAGTAATAAGGAGATTGCCCCAAATTCCGCATGTCATTATTTTTGCATTTTTTTCGGAAATTTCTGCAAAAGCATCATTTTTGACATTTCTCCAACGATTTTCAGCGCACTTATAAAGCCAATACACAAACGCTCCACTGGCTAGTCCCACGCATATGCCGCCCAGTACATCTCCTGGGTAGTGCATACCTAGATAAATGCGGCTATAGGACACCAATGCAGCCCAGAAAATCATTGACAGGGTAATCATGCGGTTTCGGTATAGTAATGCGATGAACATGGCTACTCCCATAGTATTAGCTGCATGACTAGATACAAAAGAGAATCCTCCACCTCTATAATTATTCACTATATGTACAAGATGACCTATTTCTGGACTTCTAGCAGGTCGCAAGCGTTCAAAAATTCCTTTTATTATTCCAGATGATATCTGATCGGCCAGTGTAATAGTGAGTGCTATGCCTAGAACAACTAGCACTCCCCTGCGCCAGTTCTCGCGGAACATGAGATACAGCAGGATCGCTCCCATAAGTATCCATGTAGCTGTCTTGGACACGCTCCACATCACATTGTCAAAGAATGGATTATGAAAACCGTTCAAGAACAGCAGCAAGGATTTGTCAAGCGAATCAAGATACTCTATCATAGTTCCGTTTTTTGTGGAGATTCAATATTTAGATTCTTTCCAGATGTTCTTTCTTAAGCCATGCTCGATGAGTATCATCGGCTTTTACTTCCACCCACACCTGAACTGCTTCGCCTGTCTTGTTTTCCACAGAATCCACTATCGTCACTTTATTCCCCGATGTAAGTATGAATGCTTCTTCGGTTTTATCCTTAGGCGTGCGAGGTACAGTACTTAGTGTAACCGACGGGCTAACAACAACGGCCTTGTCATGAGCTTCAACTCTTGATTTCACCGACACTGCACACATCAGCGACAGAATGGTAACTACAATCAATATGCCGCCTCCAAAGAATCCAACTTTACGAAGCGCTATTACCGATGAAAACGCATAAAGCAGTATTGCCGCAACAAGCAATACGAAACTTATCGCAGCAATTGTCGCCCATGAATTTGATGTTTGACTTTCCACAACGGTATCAATCACCTGCACTACAAACGATTTTTCTTCGGAAATGCGTGTCTGAATCTTGCTGTTCACAAATTCAAGATTGGTGGCAGCATCGTCATTTGAAGGATCCATAACTAACGCACGCTCATAATACAGAACGGCATGACCTAGGTCACCCATTCTATAATATGTGTTACCTATATTATAGTACAAATCGCTTGATGTACCTTCTTCCTTTGCTGCTTGAAGATACAGTTCCAATGCTTCAGGATATTTGTCGTTATTATATTCTGTTGCTGCTTTTTCCACAAGGCTCTGTCCCATTGCAGATGCAAAGCCTAGCACAGCCATTATAAAAGAAAGGAATATAGTCTTCATCTTATCGTTTTTTTGTGTTTTCAAGCTTATTCATCATCTCGCTTGCTTCTTCATATACCTCATTCATATCAGTACCGCTCAGTTCAGGCGCATATTGGGCAAACTCGCATTTGTCAAGGATAGCAATTACCTCGCCAACGGCAACTTCATCGGCACCGAAGCGTTCAAGTTCACTAGTGATATTCTCCTTATTCAATTCCGAAACAGGAATGCTCAGTTTGTCACTCAAGTAACCCCATACTGCCTTAAGTATTTCAGCATAGAACTTATTAGAGTCATTAGCCTGCATAAATGCCTTAGCTTGCTTCAATCGTTTCTTTGCCACCTTATTGGCATGCTTTGTCTTCATCATTTGGATATTTGAACGCTCCTTTAACGATTTGCGATAATACCACATTATTGACAGCAATACCAATACCGGTATTATATACCATAACCAATAAGCGAATGAGCTTATATACATTCCATGATTCTTGCTCAAACTCAAATCACCTGTTTTGATGTGCAGAATGTCCTTATTCTGCAATTCTATATCCTTGCCAACGGGAGCTGCAGCCGTAGCAACGCCCTTAGCAACACTTACCATTTGACCTGGAACATTTATTGTCACATATTTTGTTGCCGACGGATCAAAATATGTAAACTCGCTTGAAGGGATTTCATAATCTCCAACATATTGAGGTATAAAAGTATATTCAAATTTAGTAGAACCCTTAACTGTAGAACCGCTAGGCTTAGCTTCAACAGTACTTTGCGGATCATATACATCAAACTGTGAAGGGAAATGAATTTCAGGAGCCTTAATGTACTTAATATTTCCCGAGCCACTTACAGTATATGTATATGTAGCAGCCTCATAAGTCTTGAATTTATCAGGTTTTACATTGGCGGTGACGCTAAACTGCCCTACTGCTCCCGAGAATGATGCCGGTTTAGGACTTGGCAACGGCAATATATTAACCGAAGCAGAATTTGATTTTACCTGAACTTTGCTTTCTACTGGCTGACGAATAGTTCCGAACAAACTCCTTACCATGTCATACTGTATTGCTGTCACATCATAATTACCCGATGTGATAGTAAGCTTGCCCGATTTCTGCGGGAACAGAATGCATTTCTTCAATTCCGCAACCATATAGTTCTCACCATTATAATGCTCTACATTGTTCAAACTTGGTGATAATGGCAGTTCTTCTATCAAGAAACCGTCGAACGATGGCTGCAATGTAGTCATGAACTGGCTTATCTGATACTTTGTGTATAATTTAATTGTACACACTACAGCTTCCTGTTCATACACCTTCTGCTTCGACATTTCAATTCTCACGAACAGGTCCTTGCTATTCAGCGGTTTCGATGCCGATTGGGTATCAATATCATCTATCCTCACTCCTTGTGACTGAGAACCTGCACTTGCGCTCTTGTCGGGAGGCAGAATTTCTATCTCAAGCGATTTTGATGTGTAGCGTTTTCCATCGACATCAATCGTTGCAGGAGGAATTGTATAAGTTCCGGCCTTATCGGCACGATACATCAACGAATACTCCTGAGACGAACTGCTTGAACTTTTTCCGTTTACCCACTCGTGACTGTAGGAAGTTGACAACGCAGGGCCGTAGAGTTTAGTCGCACCCTCCACCGTAGGCTCATTAAAGTTATCTCCCTCAGCATTTCTCAATATATATCTTATACTGAATTTATTGCCTTGCACTACCTGTCTTGGTCCATCGGCTGTAAATGACACTTGTCCCGACACAGCCGCTGCACCCGATAAGATAAATATCAATAATAGCAATATTCCTTTTTTCTTTACCATATTCTTATGCAATGATTACCACTGGTTTCCTGTCTTTCGTATATTCTGAGGTTTCTGCGCATTAACCTTCTCTTGAGTAGCCTTTTCTTGATTCTGCATGGTTTTCAGGATTTGCTCCATATTCTCCTTGCTCAAGTCTTGCTGCTGAGGCTGTGGTTTCTGCTGTTGCTGCTTATCCTCGTTCTTGTCTTGTTTATCTTGCTTGTCCTTATTCTGATCCTGCTCTTTTTCCTTTTCTTTATCCTTGTCTTTATTCTTATCCTGATTTTTGTCCTTATTCTGCTCTTGTTCCTGTTTCTTCAACTGGGCTAAACGCAGATTTTCACGAGCCTGATCATCATCGGGATTCTGACGCAATGCGTTCTTGTACATTTCTATGCTTTGATCATACTGCTGCTGATTGAATGCAAGATTACCCATATTATAATAAGCTTGCGAACGCAGATTTGCATCTTTTGAATTCTGAGCTACAGAAGCAAGCAACTCGGTAGCTGTCTTCAGCGGATTGTTAGCCTCTTCAGCATTAGGATTAGTTCCTCCACTCTGCTTTATTAGCGACAATGCCAGATTATAATTACCCAAATTGGAATTGGGATTCACGCTCAAGGCCTTCTTGTACTCAACTTCGGCATCGGCGTAACGCTTTTCTTCATACAGCTTGTTACCGCTTCTTATGTATTCCCTTTCCTTTCTCACAGTTTCATCTCTGCCATTCTCTTTAGCAACTACCGATACAGGAAGGAACACAAGTGCTAATAATATGACCGATATTTTATTTATCCTTTTCATTCTTATTGTCCTTTGTAAAGAAATTATACTTTCTCAACCATGAGTTCTTGCTCTCATCGACAAATACATTTATAACCACAAACAACAGAGCTAACCAAGCGAACACAGGGAACTGCTCATTATGCTGGCTATATACGACCGATTTCAAATCGGATTTGGCCAGCTTCTGCAACTGGTCATTAAGCGTACTCACAGCATCGCTGGCATTTCCTGGCACATACACACCGCCACCTGCAGTTGCAATATCCTGTGCCATCTGCTCATTTAGACGAGTAGTTACCACATTGCCGTTATCGTCTTTCATAAGCTGTCCGCCTCCAATAGGAATTTGAGAACCTTTCACAGTTCCCACACCCACTACATTTACCTGAATACCCTTCTCCTTAGCCGATTTAGCCATAGCCACAGCATCATCTTCGTGGTTCTCGCCATCGGTTATCACGATTATTGCCTTCTGCGACTTGTCATTATCAGTGAATGAATTCATTGCCAGTTTTATAGCAGCACCTATCGCTGTACCTTGAGTTGGCACCATGTTGGTACTTATCTCATTAAGGAACATCTTTGCCGATACGCCGTCGGTAGTAATAGGCATCTGTGTATAGGCATTACCAGCAAATACGATAAGCCCTATCTTGTCGTCACGAAGTTTGTCTATAACTCTCTCCATTACCAGCTTCGTGCGTTGCATACGGCTAACTCCCTTAGGATCATCGGTCGAACTTGCCAACATGGAATTTGAGACATCGACACACAGCATCACCTCTATACCGCGCACCTTTGTTACTTCGGTCTTTGAACCTGCACGCGGACGAGCCAATATTACAATAATCAATGCCACAATAACAAGTTCTAGTGTCAACTTGATCCATGGCTTGTATTTTGAAACATCGGGCATAAGTTCATCAGCAACGATTCGCTGCCCGAATATTTTCAGGTTCTTGCTTCTAGCTCTCCGTGCTAACCAGTAAAGTGCTACTATTACAGGCAGCAACAGCAACAGATATAAATATTCTGGATTTCCAAAACTAAACATAGTCAACTACATTTTTCTTAATGAAAAACTCTTTATCATTTAAAATATTAAGGTATGTGCCTCAACACAGTGTAGCGTAATAGCACTTCTAATCCTACTAGCATGAACAATAGCACTGCCCATTTCATGTAGTCATCTTCGGTGTGGCTATAATTCTTCACATCAAGCTGTGTTTTTTCCAATTGGTCAATATCCTTAAATATTTCCTTCAGCACATTCTTGCTTGTAGCGCGGTAATATTTTCCGCCTGTCATACTGGCTACCGAGCGCAATGTTCCTTCATCAATCACTACAGGAAGTTTCTGGTATTCCATCTTGCCGTAGTAATTCATTCCTACAGGATACAACGCTTCACCATTACTACCTACACCGATAGTGTAAATCTTTATGCCAAGGTTCTTGGCTATTTCGGCAGCTGTAAGCGGAGCTACGACCCCAGTATTATTAGAACCATCGGTAAGCAGAATAATGCTCTTTGACTTCGCCTTGCCGTTCTTTATACGGTTAATTGATGTAGCAATACCGTCACCAATAGCTGTACCATCTTCAAGCATGCCCATTGATATATCCTGGATATAGTTGAGCAACACTGTTTTATCGGTAGTCATAGGCACGAGCGTAAAACTCTCGCCTGCAAATATTACCATACCAATATTATCGCTCTCTCTTCCCGAAATGAATTGAGATGCCACATCTTTTGCAGCCTCAAAGCGGTCGGGCTTAAAATCTCTGGCTAGCATACTGGTTGATACATCAAGTGCAATAACTATATCGGTTCCTTCGGTCTCCGATGTAGACCAGCGGTCATAAGTCTGCGGACGGCAAAGTATTATTATCAAGCAACCTATTGCCATAAGACGCATGACAAACAATACATGGCGCAAATAAGCCTTCCATGAAGTACCCACTTTTTCAAAAGGCAACAGGGTTGAAACTTTCAATGTCGGTTCGGCAACCCGTTGCTTCTTAATATACCATAATATAATAGGTATATATACCAGGAACAGCCACAGATATTGAGGATTCGCAAAACTCATCATTTCACAACCTCCTCCTTTCCTCCGGTCTTACCTTCGGCCGACTCTTCCTCAGGTACAACCTCAACAGGCTTGGTTTCATTCACGAAATTCAATGCTCGTTGATATGCAACTTCATTATCCTCTGGCAACGGACGCATCTTAGCGAACTTCACAAAATCGGCCATTTCCAGTATCTTGCTCAACTGTTCATTCACTGGCATAGTTTCCTCATTTTTGCGCAACACATCAATAATTTGACTTGATGTCATTTCCATCGCATTAATTTCAAATCGGCGGTCAATATAGTTACGCAAAATATCAGTCAAGCGAGTAAAGTATTCCTTTTCTTGTCCAGCTTCCCACAAATGCTCGCTCTTAAGCTGAGTAAGCTTCATGATGGCTTCATCATAAGGCGGTATAACCTTTTCTTTCTTTCTAAGAGGAAGTTCGCCTTTCTTGAACCACTTGAAATAAGCATAAATTCCTGCTGCTATCAATACCAGTACCAATATTATCAGCCACCAGTATTTCACAAGGAATTCAGGCAAATAGTCGGAGAAAAAGAAAGGAGGTTCTGCCACAGGCTTCAAGTCGTGTATATTGGGTAAAGAATCCACCTTTACAGGCAGTACCTTAAGTGTCAATTCATTGGACTTGAAAGTGTCCTTACCTATCACATACTTGAATGCAGGTATTACATACATTCCCGAGTCAAAAGACTGTACTATGATATCACGATTGATTTGTATACGGTCATTCCCCAAATCGGTAGTATCTGCCTGAAGGCGTTCCGATACTTCAACGAATGCATTCAGCGTATCGACTCCTTCATTCACGAAGAACCCCTTTTGCCCTTTATCCTGAACGACTTCCACATGTATTGCAGTCTTCTTGCCCATAAGCAGCAATGTGGAATCCATTTTTGCATTTATGAGCGTATTGTTGGCTGCTGCAGAAAATGTACCCTGCAACATGACCAATGAAAAAAGTATATATGTAATATTTTTCATATTTTTTCCAACTAATCGTTATTTCGCCCCTCTCTTCTTGAACATACCCATCAGAGACTTGACATAATCCTCATCGGTTGCAATAGAGGCTACTTCGACCTTGCATCGTTGCATTGTCTCATTCATAGCAAGCTGACGCTCATACCACCACTTGTTATATGCCTGACGAACCTTCTTTGAACTGGTATCAATCCAGCGAGTTTCTCCGCGTTCGGCATCAAGCAGTTTCATCAAGCCTACATCGGGAAGTTGAGTTTCACGCTTATCGTAAACCTGAATTGCAGTGAGATCATGCTTGCGGCTTGCTATTGACATTGATTTGTAATAGTCGTGAGTGTCAATGAAATCGGAAACCAGGAATGTAGCACAACGCTTCTTCAGAACACTTGTCAAATACTCAAGGGCCATATTCACATCTGTTCCGCTAGATTCGGGCTTGAACTCAAGCATTTCACGAATCAGCAGCAGAATGTGCTTCTTACCCTTCTTCGGCGGAATGAACTTCTCTATCTTATCTGTAAAGAATATAAGTCCCACTTTATCGTTATTCTGAATTGCAGAAAATGCCAGCGTTGCGGCTATCTCGGCGATCATTTCCCTTTTCTGGACTCCTTGCGCACCAAACATTCTACTGCCCGACACATCTATCATGAGCATCACGGTCAATTCGCGTTCCTCTTCATAGACTTTTATATATGGACGGTTATGGCGCGCCGTAACATTCCAGTCAATGTCGCGCACATCATCTCCATACTGATATTCTCGCACCTCCGAGAATGTCATACCACGACCTTTGAATGCCGAGTGGTATTCTCCTGCAAATATGTTTTGAGACAGTCCTTTAGTTTTTATTTCAATCTTCCGGACTTTCTTCAACAATTCATTAGAATCCATTCTAAGTACTTAAAGATTAAGGTACTGCTATCTTATCCAAAATTTCGCTAATCACTTCATCGGCACTGATGTTATTTGCCTCTGCTTCATAAGACAAACCTATACGATGACGCAATACATCATGACTCACTGCACGGATATCTTCTGGTATCACATAACCGCGGTTCTTCAAGAATGCATAGGCACGAGCTGCACGAGCAAGACTTATTGAGGCACGAGGTGAAGCACCGAATGAAATGATGCTAGTTAAATCATTCAATCCATAATCGCTTGGGAAACGGGTAGCAAACACGATATCCACAATATAGCGCTCAATCTTCTCGTCTACATAAATCTTATTCACAAGTTCTCTCACTTCAACTATTTCTTCTGGCTTAATAAGAGCTTGCACATTAGTTGATACAGGATTTATGTTCTGGCGAATGATTGACTTTTCTTCTTCCTTATTAGGATAGCCTATTGTAACCTTCATCAAGAAGCGGTCTACTTGCGCTTCAGGCAACGGATAAGTACCTTCTTGTTCGATCGGATTCTGCGTTGCCATCACCAAGAAAGGATTGTCAAGTTTGAATGTATTATCGCCAATGGTTACCTGGCGTTCTTGCATGGCTTCCAGCAATGCGCTCTGCACCTTTGCTGGAGCACGGTTAATTTCATCAGCTAGTACGAAATTAGCAAAAACCGGACCTTTTTTCACTTCAAATTTTTCATTCTTTACGCTGTAAACCATTGTTCCCACAACATCGGCAGGCAACAAGTCGGGCGTAAACTGTATTCTGCTGTACTTTGCATCGACCAGCGTTGCTAAGGTTTTAATCGCCAATGTCTTTGCCAAACCTGGTACACCTTCTAGCAATATGTGTCCGTCGGCCAACAGTGCGATAAGTAATGAATCCACCAAGTGTTTTTGTCCCACTATGGTCTGGTCCATACCCCTTGTAATCATATTCACAAAATTGCTCTTGCTAGCAATCATGTCATTAAGTTCTCTGATATTAACAGATTCGTTCATACTTTCAAACTATTTTTTATTATCAATATTCGTATTTGTTCAATAGTTGCAAAATTATCACTTTAGACAATAATACAACAATCAACAGGCGTTAATTTATAATATTTTAAGTTAGTAATGTTAAAAGCGCTCTGCAATTTCCTTTGCTTTTCT
>JAFOXR010000051.1 GCA_017391675.1 Muribaculaceae bacterium | reverse complement strand
GGTGCTACCATTCCAAGTGTTTGCATTAATGGTAAAAGGCATAATAAAAGCCATTGCCATTATCGTCAAAATAGTAAAATTCTTTTTCATATATCTATTTTCTTCTTTAGTTTCAATTTCAGATCAGTCCTCTCGGACAATCCAATGTTTATTAGATACTATCTTAGTTAAATGATAAAAAAATCATGCAAATATATAAAAAATGATTGATAGAATGGGACGGTTGGTGAGATTTTGACCATTATTGATAATAAAAAAGCCGAAGTTTTTACCACTTCGGCTTGTCTAAATTCACGATATAAGTAATCTATCCTATAATGCTCAGCAGGTAGTCGCACTTCTGCTTGTTGCCCAGTGTCTTACCTTTGTCGCATGATAGCTTTACGCAGTCATGCCATTCTCGTGATTCTGTAATTCGGCATTTTGTGAGCTTTACGACAATGTTCATAGGGCTGCAGTCGCTTATGTCGCAAGAGATATTGGTACCCACACCATAGCTGTCCTGAAGCCTGCCGTTAACATATTGATGAATCTCAATAGCGCGGTCAATATCAAGCCCGTTACTGAAAATTACTTGTTTGCTGGCAGGGTCGATGCCCAATGATTGGTATTTTGTTATGATTTTCTCGATTTGTTCTTCTTCGTTCCCGCTATCAACACGCAGGCCTTTATACATCATGGCCATGCGTTTTGACAGATTATTGAAGAAAACCTTGTCGCCGAATGCATCATAAAGAAATACGCCATTGTCGCCGTCATAGACATCGCTGAATTTCTTCATTACATTGTAATTGCATTCGAAAACACCGCTCACGGTTTCTTCAAACATGATGAGCTGATGACTCATGGTGCCTATCGGAGTGAGACCATATTTCATAGCCAGATAAACATTGCTTGTGCCTATGAATTTGCCGTTCCACTCGTTTCCGTTATGGTATAGTGATGCCAACTCGGCTACAGCCATGTCGTGATGAGCAAATGTAAATCGGCGTCTTGTTCCCATGTCGCCTAGAATGAGTCCGTTACTAAGCATCTTTTGCCCCTTTTCCCTTATGCGTTCACGCTCGGTCTTGATATCGTATTTTTCAATGTCGCCGTTGAGCATGTGTGACAGTTCAGAAACGGTAGAAAGAATAGGCATTTCCCACATTATTGCTGAGTGCCATTTCCCGTGTACGGTAACATCAAGGTGCCCGTCGGCATCTTGGCTTATTGTCAATTCGTTGGGATTAAAGCGGTATCCCCTCAAGAATGTAAAATACCATTCGGGCAAGTAGTAGCATTTGCTGCGCATGAAGTTGATTTCTTCATCGGTAATGGCTACACTGGCCATGTGATTCATCTGTTTCTTGAGCAATTCGGCAAATCCTTGTGGATATACAGTGCCGTTGCGGTCAAAGAAACTGTATTCAACCTCGGCTCTCGGATAGGTTTGCAGCACATAGTACTGGCAAGTGAAAGTGTAGAGGTCGTTATCGGTAAAATGCTTAATTATCGGTTCCATGGCTTTTGAGGTTGTTGGTTTATTGGCCAGTGTTATAGCATGCCCTTGGTTGAGGGTAGCTGATAGGTGAATATATCTCGCTTTATGGCCATTTTTATGGCGCGCGCCAGAGCCTTGAAGATTCCCTCTATCTTGTGGTGCTCATTTTCACCTCGAGCCGAAATATACAGATTCATGCGTGCGCTGTCGCTCAAGCTCTTGAAAAAGTGCAGGAACATTTCAGTAGGCATTTCGCCTATTTTCTCGCGGTGGAATTCGGTGTCCCACACGAGCCAGCTGCGACCTCCGAAGTCAAGTGCTACGGTACAGTTGCAGTCGTCCATAGGAAGCACGAATCCGTAGCGTTCAATGCCTCGTTTGTCACCTAGAGCTATGCGTATGGCATCACCTAGAGCTATCGCTGTGTCCTCGATAGTGTGGTGCTCGTCAACCCAAGTGTCGCCTTTCACTTGTATGTTCAGGTCCATGCCCGAATGCTTGCCTATCTGGCAAAGCATGTGATCAAAGAAACCGAGACCTGTTGATATGCTGCATGCTCCGGTGCCGTCAAGGTCGATAGTGATGTCTATATCGGTTTCGCTTGTGGTGCGTTTCACCGATGCAGTGCGGCTTCCGCCACGCAAGAAGTCGCTTATCCTGTCCCAAGAAGGAGTGATGAGCGCACACACATTCTCTAGCCCGGCTTCGGCAATCTTCTGCTTCCCGCTTTCCTCCTCGCAGATGAATATGGCTTTTGCACCCAGGTTTCGAGCTAGCAACACATCGGTGATGCGGTCGCCAATGACGAATGAACCTGCAAGGTCGTATTCTCCGCTGGTGTATTTGCCAAGCAAAGCGATTCCAGGCTTTCTTGTGGGAGCGTTTTCATGCTCGAAAGTCTTGTCAATTACTATATCGTCGAAAGTCACGCCTTCGCCTGCAAGTGTCTTCAGCATCTTATTGTGCGGTGCTTCAAAGTCGGGTGTAGGGAAAGAATCAGTTCCCAGTCCGTCCTGGTTGGTTACCATTACAAGCTCGTAGTCAAGACGGGACTTGATGAAGCTGAGGTTGCTTATCGCTTTCGGCAGGAATTCCAGTTTCTCAAGAGAGTCCACTTGATAGTCTACTGGCGGTTCTACGATTATAGTTCCGTCACGATCGATGAATAAGGCGCGTTTAAGTTTATTTTCGGTCATAATCTTTGATAGCATTTAGCAGTTGGGCATTCTCTTCTTTTGTTCCTATTGTGATGCGCAGGCAACCGGCACATTTCTCCACGCGGTTACGGTTGCGCACGATAATGCCGTTTTCACACAGATAGGTGTAGAGCTCGTCGGGATTGTCAACCTTTATGAGCAAGAAATTGGCGTCACTGGGATAGATGTGCTTGACACAATTTATGGATTTGAATTCATCGGCAAGAGCCGTACGGCTTTCAAGCAGTTCGTCAACCCATTGCTTCACTGTATCCAGTTCATCAAGAGCCTTTATTGCCATTTCTTGAGTGACAGCATTCACATTGTAGGGATATTTCACCTTGTTGTAGTAGCCGATGATTTCAGGACTAGCGTAAGCGACACCGAGTCGTAGACCGGCGCGTCCCCAAGCCTTGGAGAATGTCTGAAGCACTATCACATTGGGGAATTCTTCCAGATAGGCAAGCATAGTTCCCTTGTCGGAAAAGTCTATATAAGCCTCGTCGACCATAACGATGCCGTTGAAACGGCTAGCCACTTGCTTGATGATATCAAGCGGATAGGCGTTGCCTGTGGGGTTGTTTGGCGAACAAATCCAAATCAGCTTAGTGTTCTCATCGGTTGCGGCAAGCAAAGCGTCAATGTCAAACTCAAAATTGTCGTCAAGCGATACTTTGCGGTATTCAATATCATTGATGTCGGCACACACTTCATACATTCCGTAGCTAGGTGCAATTGCCACCACATTGTCAACTCCAGGGCGGCAGAAAATGCGATAAGCCAAGTCGATGCCTTCATCGCTTCCTACTCCGAGGAAAATGTTTTCGGGCTTAACTCCCTTGATGGCTGCCAGGCGTTCCTTCACTGCGCGTTGCAGCGGATCGGGATAGCGGTTATATGGCTCGTTGAACGGATTTTCGTTCGCATCTAGGAATACAGCAGCCGAACCGGTAAATTCGTTTCGTGCCGAACTGTATGGCGTGAGTTTGCCTATATTTGGTCTTACTAGTTTGTCTAGATTCATGATTCGTTCAGTTTATTTGTTCATTCTCACGGTCACTGCAAGCTTGTGTGCCATGAGGTCTTCGTTCTCGGCCATCAGTTCAATGGCGCGGCCTATCGAGTTGATGCCGTCTTGCGTCAAGCGTTGGAATGTGATTTTCTTGCAGAAACTGTCAAGATTAACACCGCTATAGGCATGAGCATATCCGCTCGTTGGCAATGTGTGATTGGTTCCCGATGCGTAGTCTCCGGCACTTTCGGGAGAATAGGCTCCGAGGAATACCGAACCGGCGTTTTCTACCTTTTCGGCAAGTCGGTCGGCATCGGCATGATTGATGATAAGGTGCTCGGGGGCATATTCGTTGGAAAAGTCCATTATATCCTTTTCGTTCTCAAGCACGATGATGCGACTGTGTGAAAGCGACTTCATCATCATCTCTTTGCGTGGGAGCGTGTTGAGCATATCTTCCAGTACCTGTGGCAATTTTTCGGCAAATTCACGGCTAGGAGTAAGCAGTATTGACTGGCTGTCGGGACCGTGTTCGGCTTGCGACAAGAAATCGCTTGCCACAAATGCCGGATTGGCGTTCTCGTCGGCAATAATCATCACTTCCGATGGCCCTGCAGGCATGTCTATTGCAGCGGCTTGTGCTCCTACTTGCTGTTTTGCTTCCATTACGAATCGGTTGCCTGGTCCGAAAATCTTGTGAACTTTAGGTATCGATTCTGTTCCGTAAGCCATTGCAGCAACGGCTTGAGCTCCGCCTACTTTGTATATCTCGGTAACTCCTGCCACTCGTGCAGCATACAGGATTGCAGGGTGAACTTTCCCTTCTTTGTTGGGAGGAGTGCAGAGAACAATCTTTCTGCAGCCTGCAATGCGAGCAGGTATTGCAAGCATAAGCACAGTAGAGAACAGCGGAGAATTTCCTCCAGGAACATAAAGTCCCACCTTTGAGATAGGTACTGCACGCTGACTGCATGTAACGCCTGGAACTGTTTCCACTGTGATTTCTTCCATGCGTTGAGCCTTGTGGAATTTAGATATGTTCTTTGCCGCTACGGCTATAGCTTGCTTTAGAGGGTGAGCTACGATGTCGTCGGCTTCGGCAATTTCGTCGGCACTGACTTTAAGAGAACCGAGTTCGACACCGTCGAATTTGCGGCTGAAGTCGCGCAACGCTTCATCGCCTCGTGAACGCACATCGCTGATGATACCGGCCACGGTTTCTCGCAGCTCGGCAGTATCGTTTATGGCACGCTTCATCAAGTCGGGCCATTCGGTGCGGCTAGGATTTATAATGGTCTGTATCATTATGGTACCATTTTTTCTATGTTAAGCACAAGCAATCCTTCGGCTCCTGCAGCTTTCAGTTTGCCAATGATTTCCCAGAAATGCTTCTCTTGGATAACGGTGTGTACCGAGCACCAGTTCTCGTCGGCAAGCGGAAGAATTGTAGGACTCTTTATGCCAGGGAGAATAGCTACGACTTCGTCGAGCTTTTCACGAGGTACATTCATGAGCACATATTTCTTGTTTTCGGCAGCCTTAACCGCTTCGATGCGGAATAGCAGTTCTTCAAGAATCTGTTGCTTGCTTTCTTCCAGTTTCTTAGGGTTGCCTATAAGCACGGCTTCCGAAGAAAGCACATTTTCCACTTCAACAAGGTTGTTGCTCACAAGAGTGCTTCCCGAAGAGACGATGTCGAAAATGGCATCGGCTAGACCTATGCCGGGAGCGATTTCTACCGAACCGCTGATTACATGAATGTCTGCGCTGATATTGTTCTTCTTCAAGAAATCCTCAAGAATGTGAGGGTAGGAAGTCGCTATTTTCTTACCGTTGAACCATTCCACTCCATCATATTGATTCTTCTTTGGGATAGCAAGAGCAAGACGGCATTTGCTGAAGCCAAGGTTCTTTATGATTTCAACATTCTGTTTCTTTTCAAGAACTTCATTCAGCCCCACTATACCGATGTCGGCAGTGCCTCTGGCAACCGATTCCGGAATATCGTCATCACGAAGGAAAAGCAGTTCCACCGGGAAATTGCGTGAAGGGACTAGCAGTGTGCGTTTCACTGCAGTGAGTTTGATACCTGCTTCACCTAGAAGCTCCATTGTTTCGTCATAAAGACGCCCTTTTGATTGTACAGCTATGCGTAACATGTCATTATTTTAGTTTTGAACCTTGACGGTTCGAGTTTCTAATCTAATAAATAAATATGCCGATTGTCCGTATGGCGGAAATCGGCAAATATCGTTAGTTCTTAACACCGCAGTGCATAATCAACACAAGCCTACCGCCATTGCAGAATGCCGTAATGATGATGAGTGTGATGTTGAAGAATAGTGTTCATTACAAATTGTTATTAAATTCGATTGCAAAGTTATATTTATTTCCCAATACTGCAAAAATAATTATCATTTTTATTGCCTTTTGGCAAGGATATCAGCATTTTTAGCGTGAGCCGAAGGTGAGGGTCGTGTAGTAGCGGGCTGCATGGCGATAGAATTCTAGAGAAACCATGCCTTGGCTGTTGCCTCCGTACCACACGCATTCATATCCGCCTCCGCTCAGTGTGCGTGTGCTTATCGGTGGACCGTAAGTGTTGCACAGCGTGCGGTAAACGCCATTGTATCGTCCTGTGTCGTGATATCGGCTTGAATGCACGAATTGAGCACTGGCGAGTCGTCCTGAGTGGTAGCTGAGCATAACATCTTGCCATCGGTAATTGAGATTGGTCACATTACGCAAGTACACAATGTCATCGGTATATCCGTCAATGTCGTAGTGATGGTCATACAGGTAGTCAAGCGTAGCATGATACAAAGTGCCGAAAGTAAGACCTAAGATGCCTCTGATTATAGGCGCATTGTGGTAAGGCCGCCAGTAAGGAGGCGGTGCTATGCGTGGCATTGGACGGAAATGGGGACGGTGCGGACGAACTGGCGGAGCCACATGGCTGTTCCATTTCGGTCTGTGCACATGGTGGTTGCCATTATGCACCGGTCGGGGCTGATGGTGACGGCCATCAAAGTGGCTGCGGTCATTTCCTGGGCGAGCGTTGCCTTTAGGCCTGTCATTGCCTGGACGCACATTGTTCTCTTTTGCAGGTTTGCTGTTTGGGCGAGTATTATGAACCGGTTGCTTCTTATTGTCGTTATTTGTATTTCTGTTGTTCACTCTGTTCCTTGAACTGTTGTTCGCGTTGGGGCGTCGTCCGTTGGAACTGCTGTTATCGCGGTTTTGCGATGTCTGCACGGTGCCTCTCCTATGCGATTGTGCATCGGCAGGAATGGCCGTAGTCAAGCAAAGGGCTAATGCCATGCATGCAGTCAATGATGTTAGTCTAAATTGTCTCATAGCTTTTGCGTTTTTTAAGTTAATAAAAGCCGATTTGTTAATTTGACGGAATATTCGGCTTAAAGTTTAATCAGTAACGGCAAAAAACTCTGAAACGGCTTCGGAATCGTCCTGGAAATATCAGTTGTAGCTTCTTATGCGCAAGCTTGCTTTGATAATTAGTGATATTTTGTTTATCTTCGCAGTAATAAAAATATTAAGGTGGGTTATGAAGACTAAGACTATTAAAATAGAATCGCTTGAGAAGATACACGAGGCTGCACACGAATTTGTAGCTGCGATTGACGATTACACAGTGTTTGCCTTCAATGGCGAGATGGGTGCGGGCAAGACAACATTCATCAAGGCTATTTGTGAGGAACTTGGCGTTGATGATGTTACTAATTCTCCATCGTTTGCAATCATCAATGAGTATCGCAGCGATACGACAGCCGAACTGATATATCATTTTGACTGTTACCGTCTGGAAAATGAAGCCGAAGCCGAAGAAATAGGCGTAGAGGATTATTTCTATAGCGGCGCATTATGCTTTATCGAATGGCCTGAGAGGGTGGAAATGCTTCTCCCCGACGATACTGTAGAGGTAGATATTGCGGAGAATGAAGACGGTTCGCGCAGTGTTGAACTTAAATTCCCTGAAGACTGAAGGTAATGCCACGGTACATTCTCGTACATAGCACCGCATCGACCAATAGCTACTTGAGCAAGATGGCTATGATGCTACCGTCGGGGACTGTTGTTCACACGCCAAACCAGACGGCAGGGCGAGGACAACGCGGTAACTCGTGGGAATCGGAACCAGGAAAGAATGCAAGTTTCTCAATGCTTCTCAAGGGGCTGTCTTTGCCAGTGTCTCGCCAGTTCTGCATAAGCGAGGCTGTGTCGCTGGCTGTTTGCGATGTGCTGTCGGGGTATGCCGACGGATTCTCGGTGAAGTGGCCCAATGATATCTATCATGGCGACCGCAAAGTGGGAGGTATTCTTATTGAGCATTCTGTGATGGGAACTGGCTTGAAGCATTCGGTGCTAGGCGTGGGTATAAATATTAACCAGACTGAATTCTTGAGCGATGCGCCTAATCCGGTGTCGCTTGCAATGATCCTTGGCCGTGAGGTGCCTGTGGAAGAAGTGCTGCATGCGGTGTGCGAGGAAATAGAGCGCAGATGTGCTTTTAACTCTTACTCCGATGCCGATTTCGACGCGTTGCATAGCAGCTACCTGGCGGCTCTTTACAGGAAAGACGGAGCTTTGCATGGCTTTGCCTTGCCAGAGGGCGAGAGGTTTGAGGCGCGTATTGCCGATGTCGAGCCTGCAGGAATGCTTGTGCTTGAGAAAGAAAATGGCGAGTTGGGCCGGTATGCGTTTAAGGAGGTGCAGTTTGTAATTTGAAAACCATTAAAGACAAAAAATACAATCATGAAAAGAAAACTGTTTATAGTGCTGGCTGCAATTATGTGCTGTGGCTCTATTGCGTTGGCTCAAAACAAGAAGATGGTGCGTCCTGCATCGTTGAAACCAGGTGACAAAATAGCAATTCTGAGTATGGCCAGCGTGCCAAAAGATGTGTATGCTAAGGCAGGATTGAAAGTGCTTAAGGAGTGGGGCTATACTCCAGTGCTTGCTCCGAATCTAGGCGAAAAGCATGGATCTTTTGCAGGAACGCCGGAACAACGCCGTGATGACTTGCTATGGGCGTTGCGCAATCCCGAAATCAAGGCTATCATGAGCACTCGTGGCGGATACGGCTCTATTCAGCAGTTGCAGCAGATTCCGCTCGACACTCTAGCGAAATACCCTAAATGGATTATCGGTTACAGTGATATCACTTCCATACATTCGGCTATGGTAAATGCAGGCGTGATGAGCGTTCATGCCCACATGTGCGGATATCTATATGACAAAGAGGTTGAAAAACTATTCAGCGACAATCCCGATGCCCCCGATTCTTGCAGTCTTGCATTACGCAATATTCTTGCCGGTGGCGTGCCTCACTACAAAATACCGACGCACAAATACAATCACTTGGGGAAAGCCAAAGGCATGCTTGTGGGCGGAAACCTATCGGTATTCTGTGGAATGATAGGTTCACAATACGACTTCTTGAAAAATGACAACATCATCCTATTTATAGAAGATGTGAGCGAAAGCACATCAAGCGTGAACCGAATGATTCAGCAGATGAAGATTCTGGGCATATTGGACAAGGTGAAGGGCATTATAGTGGGACAATTCACCGATTACAGTCCTAACAGCGATTTCAAGAAAATGGAAGATATGCTCAACGAAGAATTGAAGGGGTATGAAATTCCTATTGCATTCAATTTCCCAGTGGGGCATGTCGACGAGAATTATCCTATGATAGAGGGGGCTAATGTAACTCTTGATGTTGACAAGAAAGGCGTGACCCTTACTTTCGACAAGTGAGTTTCGATAAGAAAATATATGGAGCTGTGTCAAAATATAAATTTTGGCTCAGCTCCTTTAGACTTGTAAGAATTGACAAGATGCAAGGCTTTGAGATTTAGCTCGATAGGAGTGTACTAAAGTGCATGACTGAGAGCTAATATCGATAATAACGAAGCAGATTGTTAATTATGACACAGCCTCATTTTGTGACTGGTTATTATTTGACAAGAGTCTTTTTCCCGCCTATTATATAAAGGCCCTTGGGTAAGCCGTTGGTCGCTTCGCTGCTTAAAACGCCCTTCTTGATGAGCGTGCCCTGTAGATTATAAATATCAACAATGGCAGTCTTGTCGTTATCTATGTTGTTGATGCCCGATGATTCTTCCATTTCGGATATGTTCCAGAACTTGCTCCAATGCAAGTCTTCCTTGTAGGCATTTAAAGATCCTTTGGGCACTTTTACTACAGCATTGAGATATACATTGTCGTCAAAATTGGCGTTTAAAGGAGGTGTGGGGTTCTTTGAGATTATTTTGTATATGTTTTTACATCCTTTAAAAGAACTTGGCGACATGCTGGAGAAATTTCGTCCAAATATGAGGCTGTCCATGTATACGCATTTAGAAAAATCGCTCTCAAAAGTTTTTGTTTTATCTCCGAATTCGATACTGCGCACAGTATTTGTGCCATTTGTGTAGGTTAAGGTCGTATTTCGCCCCACATAAAGGTGCTTAAAGTGAATATCGTGTAGAGCCAGATTTTTGTCGCTATCTTCAATTATCAATGTGTCTACAATACATCCACTAAAGGATTTCTCGCTTTTCAGCTTAAGTGATTCTGAAATATACATAGTGGCATTTGTTTGTATGCTAAAGCTGTTTATTGCGGCTCCCTCGGCAAAACGAATTAATTTGAGGCTGCGACATTGGTAAAACATGCTACTTTCAATATATTCAGGTTGGATTTTGGTGAAATCCAAATCCTCCAAAGCCCAGCATTGATAGAACGCATAATTTTCCACCTCGGTAATAGTCCCTTCAATTTGAATAGATTTTAAGAAATTACAACCTCTAAAGTTTTCATAATGTATCTTATTGACTTTTGGCCCAAGAATGACATATTCCACTTTGGCAAAAGTATATGGATAAATTGAGGTTTTGAAATTTCTTCCAATGTATACATTTTTGATGCTTGTCTTGTTAATGCAATAGCTTAATGTCAATACGCTGTCGGAATCTTCAATTTTTAAATCCGTAAGATATCTGCAAGCTTCGAATGCTCGATCTTCAATCTTGTTGATATTAGCCGGGATAGTTAAAAGTTTAAATAATTCACTATCTATAAAAGCCTCCCGACCTATGATGCTTGCGCCGCTGGTAGGAATTGTGGATTTCTTGTTTCCGGCAACAATTGTACCTGTAGTAGTGTCGACTACTGTAAAATTGTCCAACTTGAAAATGGAACCCTCTTCAAAGATTATTTTTTCCAGATTTATGCATAACTGATAAAATGCACCCGATATGGTTGTTACTGATTTGGGTATCTTGAGTTCCTTGAGTAATCGGCAGTCGTAAAATGCTGAAACACCGATGCTCTTTAAAGAATTTGGCAGAGAAATGCTCGTTAGATTGCGGCAATTCTTGAAAGCGTTGTTCCCAATTCCCACTACGGTTACATTTTGAGTATTGTAAGTAACTGTGGAGGGTATAGTAATATCTCCCGAATAACTATTGTAGTCGGTATCTTTGTAAGTCACTTCGCATGTCTTGTCTGAAACCGATACGATATTATAGTATATTCCATCTTGCTCAAAATAGTAGGCTTTGATTTTTGCAGAAAAAAGCATGGTTATAACACAAATGGTTATGAAAGCAAATGTTCTCGTTTTCATAAAATCCTCCTTTTTTAGAAATTACTAAGTAAAATTACAAATAAAACACCTAATTCCATTAGTGAATAGCGCTATTTTAGCCTTTTTTAAGAAATTGAGGAAGCATAAAAAAGCTCCTTGGATTTAATAGGATTGTATATTTAACAATTCAAAAGTTAATTTACGATAGATTTTAACATTATCTATTGCGAGAAAGAAGAAACTGCATTACATTTGCAATGTTTTTCATAAGCATTAGATTTATATTAAAGCACATTATTTCTGAAGTTAAAAAGACCGATTCGTGAAGAATTGGTCTTTTTTGTTTTTCCTGATTGTTGTGGAACAATGAATTATGAGTATTTTTGCACTTAAATAACAGAAGATTATGATAAAGTTCAACAGTGATTATATGGAAGGCGCTCATCCGCTGGTTCTTAAGCGGTTGGCAGAAATAAACTTTGACAAGACTCCTGGTTATGGTCATGATGACTACTGCGCATCGGCTCGCGAGAAAATAGCGCGTGCCTGCAAGGCTCCCGATGCCCGTATCCACTTCCTTGTGGGTGGCACGCAGACCAATGCTATTGTTATTGATTCGATTCTTCGTCACAATGAAGGCGTGATTTCTCCTAACTCAGGACACATATTCCTGCATGAGGCGGGAGCTATCGAGGCGTGCGGACATCGCGTGCTGCCTATGGAACAGACTGAGGGGAAAATCACAGCCAGAGCTTTGGAGCAGTATCTGAAAGAGGCTACATCTGACGCTTATGGCGAGGAGCATGTAGTGGTGCCTAGAATGGTTTACATTTCCAATCCTACCGAATATGGTACTATATATAAGCTGTCGGAGCTGTACGACATACGCAAGGTGTGCAACAAGTACAACCAGATGCTTTATATTGACGGTGCACGATTGGGCTATGCGCTTACTGCCCCCGATAATGATGTGACTCTTCCCGATATGGCTCGTCTATGCGATGCGTTCTACATAGGTGGTACTAAGGTGGGTGCGCTCTTCGGAGAAGCGGTGGTGCTGCTGAACAAGGAAATACGCATGACAAAAGGTTCGATAAAGAACCGTGGCGGATTGCTTGCCAAGGGTTGGCTGTTAGGTGTGCAGTTTGACACGCTGTTTACCGATAATCTTTATATGAAGATTGCAAAGAATGGTGTGGACCAGGCTATGCGCCTGCGCAAGGCAATAGAAGAAAAAGGTTATCCTATATATCTTGATTCAACAACAAATCAGCAGTTTGTAGTATTTGAGGATTCTAAGGTTGCCGATTTGGCCAAGTATGTGGGCTTCAACTTTATAGAGAAAGTGGGCGCTAATCACTCTGTAGTGCGGTTTGCTACAAGTTGGGCTACTACCGACGAGCAGGTAGATGAATTGATAAGTCATTTGTAAATTATGAAAAAAACGATAAAATTAGTATTGGCGTTGATGACAGGCGTCATTATCGGCATGGGAGGCTCGATTGTTTGTATCGGCTTGTTCTCCGACATGACGGTGGCTGAATTCATGGAGAAGCTTAAGGGCATTGCCGTGCTGGAGTTGCTTGGCGTTATTGCGTTCAGCTTGTTCTCGGCCTTTGTTGGCGGATTCCTGCAGATAGTTATCCACGAAGCAGGGCATTTAGTTGCAGGCTTGCTTTCGGGATATAAATTCATCTCGTTCCGCATATTCAATTATACTATACTGAAAACGGCTGAAGGATTGAAAGTCAAGAAATTCGGGATATCTGGCACAGGAGGACAGTGCTTGATGACTCCGCCCGATGGCCCTGCCGAGGAATTGAAGTTTGTATTCTACAATTTAGGCGGAGTGCTGTTCAACCTCTTGTTCAGCGCCGTTGCCATAATATTGTGGTGGAACTTTTCCGCAAATGAATATGCGAGCATCTTTCTTATGCTGTTTGCCCTGTTGGGAGTGCTGTTTGCCCTCATGAATGGCATTCCTCTGAAACTCTTTATTTCCAATGACGGCATGAATACCATAAGATTGCATAGAAGCATCGAGTCCCGTCGCATTTTTGCCAATTCATTAAGAGTGAATGCGCTTGTGCAAGAAGGCATGAGGCCAAAAGATATGCCTGAGGAATATTTCTGGCTTCCCGATGAAATAGATTTCAAGGACTATTTTGTGATACAGCAGTATAACTTTGTCGCAGGGCTTTGTCTTGACAAGGAGCAGTATGATGATGCCTATAGAATGTATAGCGAACAGGTTGCGCATAAAGGCGAAATACTGGAACTGTTCTATATTGAGGCTGTGTGCGAATTTGTGTATTTGTTGCTTTTGAGGGGCGACAAGGAAAAAGCCGTGGAGTTGCTCGATAATAAAGTGAGAATGTATATAGAGCAATATGGCAAGGTGATGAGCAGCAAGTTGCGTGTGCAATGCGCAATAGCTCTGCTGATGGACGATGATGAGGCAAAAGCGATAGAAATATATCACAATCTTTATAGAACTCAGACCGATTTCCTTATGCAAGGTGAAGTGCTTATGGACCTGGCGCTAATGGAATCGATGTTCAGGCAGAAAGGAGTGGAATATGAAAAATAAGAATATCGTGGTGTATTGCTCGTCTCGCGAGAATCTTCCGCAAGAATATAGGGAGTGTGCTGCAAGACTTGGCGAATGGATTGGTGGCAAAGGCTATACCATGGTGTATGGTGGAGTGCATGCCGGACTGATGTGCATCGCTGCTCAGGCTACTCACGACAATGGTGGCAAGGTGGTGGGTGTGATACCGGAAATGTTTCTATATAGGCGTTCCGAACTGAATGACGAACTCATTGTTACCAAGGACTTGAATGACCGCAAGTCGCGAATGATAGAGCTTGGCGATGTATATGTGGTCCTGCCAGGAGGTGTCGGTACTCTTGACGAGTGGGTGGCAACACTGTCGCATAACCTTTCGGCAGGAATTTACAAGAAACTGCTTATCGTCAACATGAACGGAGTGTTTGACGCACAGTATAAGCAACTCGAGGACTCTGCTTCTTCGCCATTCGCTCACGGCGACATTATGGGGCGTATGGTTGTGGTTTCAAATGCTGACGAGATGCTTGAAAAGATAGAAGAATTGACTGAATCTAATATGGAGTGAAATGAAAGTGTATACGAAAGGAGGCGATTCGGGCATGACATCGCTAGTGGGTGGCCGTCGCATTAAGAAATATGGCGTGCGCATTGAGGCTTATGGCACTATTGATGAACTTAACTCATCGGTGGGAGTGCTGGCGGCATCGGTTAAAGGTTGCGATGCAGAGTGGTATGAACTGCTGCTTGCCATACAGAATAAACTGTTCAATATAGGCGGTTATCTGGCAACCGACAATCCCGAAAATGAACCGGCGAAGCCTTATGGACTAAGCGAGAACGATGTGGAACGCTTGGAACAGGCGATAGATACGATAGAAGCTAAGTTGCCTAAAGTCAATAACTTCGTGTTGCCTGGGGGCAGCAAAGAAGCCGCTCTTGCCGATGTGTGCCGCACCACTACAAGGCGTTGCGAGCGTAGGGTAGTAGAACTATCGGAAGAAACCTATATTGATGGGTTGGTGATGAGATATTTGAACAGATTGAGTGACTTTTTCTTCGTTTTTGCAAGATTTAACAATATTGAACGCCAAATACCTGAAATTTTGTGGAATAAGGATTGCTAATATATAAATATATAGTATTACTTTTGCGCAAAATTTAGAAGCAGCATTTTCCTGAATTGGAAAATAACTTCTTGAAAGTAAGAATTTAAAACTAAACTAAACTATGTATTGGACACTAGAATTGGCTACTAAGCTAGAAGATGCACCATGGCCAGCAACAAAAGAAGAACTTATAGACTATGCTATGCGCTCGGGTGCGCCTCTAGAAGTAATAGAAAACTTGCAAGAAATGGAAGATGAAGGCGAAACTTACGAATGTATCGAGGACATCTGGCCAGACTACCCAAGCAAGGACGACTTTTTCTTCGACGAAGAGGAATATTAATGCGAAGCAAAGTTTAATTAAATTATTAAATATCAGCGAGATAAATATTTATTTATCTCGCTGATATGATTTTGGATTATTGATTTCCCAAGAGGAAAGTAATGAATGTTAGAAGATTCTGAGCGTTTTGAATTATAGCGAAAATAACCTATATTTGTACCGAAAATAAAACGGAAAATAATTATATAGAAGAAAATATTTGATTAAATAACATATAAAACTAGATACTCTTGTTCTTGTAATCTGAAAACCGCCAATTTTTTAGCACACAAGGAATAAGTGATATTGGTTTACGCTTCATGGGGCGTGAACTATTCTTGCTTATTTGTGTGCAAGGTGCTTGGCGGTACCTCAGATTAAAATAAGAAGAGAGTAGTCTCGCCTTATTTTATGATACATATAGGACAGGTAATAGAAACAGAACTGAGAAGACAAGAACGCTCGGTGTCGTGGTTTGCCCGCAAGCTAGTTTGCGATAGGGGTACTGTGTATGCTATTTTTCAGCGGCAGAGTATAAATACTGATGTGTTGTTGCAAATTTCAAAAATTCTAAAAGTTAATTTTTTTGAGTTGTATATCAGAGAGTTGAGTGATAATTGTTGAAAAGACGCCACACTAGTGTGTGATAATTTGCATGGAAGTGTAGTAGAATTTCGGTAACTGATTGAGAATTGGTTTGTTGTGAATCATTAACTTTGTTAGTGATAAAAATTGTATTTATAACACTAAAAAATTTAATGATATGAAACTCGATTTATTAATTTAACACTTTTATTGTTATCTGTGATTGTTTATGCTTCTTGTGGCTCTCGTGTATAAAAACGCCATGGTATCAAACAGCATTGCAGGAATTCAAGGTATATTGAGGAAGAGTTTATCT
>JAFOXR010000006.1 GCA_017391675.1 Muribaculaceae bacterium | reverse complement strand
TTGTATTGCTCTCGGCTTGCACTATCGTTGCTTTATAGCTTAGATAGGCGGCGTTTCGGCAATAAAAATAAGTAAACATATTTTGTATTGCTCTCAACTTGCACTATCGTTGCTTTATAGCTTAGATAGGCGGCGTTTCGGCAATAAAAATAAGTAAACATATTTTGTATTGCTCTCAACTTGCACTATCTTTGCAAAGATGGATTATAAGGTTTTTGCGCCCAGTAGGGTGGAGTGCGAGGTGAATTTGCCTGCTTCAAAGAGCATAAGCAATCGTGTGCTGATAATAAATGCTTTGGCAGGCGGAAATTCTGAAGTGAAGAATGTTGCTAAGTGTGACGATACCGATGCTATGGTTAACGCTCTGAGCAATGCCGATGTTGCTGAGGTGAACATCGGTGCTGCCGGTACTGCAATGCGCTTTCTTACAGGTTTTTTTGCTGTGCAGGAAGGGCGCACTGTGCTGCTTGACGGAAGTGAGCGTATGCGCCACAGGCCGATAAAGATTCTTGTTGATGCATTGCGTTCGTGCGGAGCTGACATAGAGTATGCTGGCGAAGAGGGCTTCCCTCCGTTAAGAATAAGAGGAAAGAAACTCAGCGCAAGTGAGATAAGTCTGCGAGGCAATGTGAGTTCTCAATATATATCCTCTGTGCTAATGATTTCACCGCTTGTAGATGGGCTTGAGCGCGTGAAGCTGACCGAAGAGGTTATTTCTCGTCCGTATATTGACATGACTCTGTCGCTGATGAGGCAGTTTGGCGTGAATACTCAATGGGACGGTAACGATATTGTGTTTGAAAAAGGAGCGGAATACAAACCGCTTGATTATGTCGTGGAGAATGACTGGTCGGCAGCATCTTACTGGTTCCAGATTCAGGCTTTGCTAAGCGATTCTAAGATAAGCATGAACGGTTTGTTTGACGAAAGCACGCAAGGAGATGCCGCTCTAGAACAACTTTTCGTTTCGCTAGGTGTTAAATGCAGTAAGGAAGGCGAGACAGTAGTGCTTAGTGCCGACTGTGGCTCTTGTGCAAAAACTATTGAAATGGATTTGCTTGAGAATCCCGATTTGGCTCAGACTATCATTGTTACGCTGTGCATGCTGGAACGCCCTTTCCATATAACCGGACTCCAAACACTAAAGATAAAGGAAACCGACCGCATAGAGGCATTGCGTACGCAACTGCTCAAGATTGGTTATGTGCTCAGCGTGGGAGAAGACCTGTCTATGTCATGGGACGGAACAAAGTGCGAACCGCTGGACGAAATAAGAATAGATACATTCGATGATCACCGTATGGCAATGGCTTTTGCTCCGGCATCGGTGAAATTCCCGGGTATTATCATCAATGACATAGAAGTGGTGAGCAAGTCCTATCCTGAGTATTGGCAGCATTTGCTGAAAGCCGGATTCTCGTTGAAAGAAGTGAAGTGAAATGACAGGCGCATTGATTATATTGCTTGCTACACTGGTAACAGGAGCTGTACTGTATGCCTGGCACCGCTACGACATGAAACGCAATGGCGGAGAGGAGCCAGTAGTGGAAGAACCTGAACGCCCCGAGGGGTGTTGCGGTCAGCATGCCGTGTGCGAGAAAGAATCGTTGCTCGCATTCATCGACAATGAGGTGGTATATTACGAAGACGAGGAACTCGATGCCTATATAGGCAAGTTGCCCGAAGACTATACCGATGAGCAGATAGAGCAATTCAGAGATGTGTTTTATACATTGCGTCAGGACGAAGTGGCAGGGTGGGCGCGCTCGTTGAATCTGCGAGGAATACTTCTGCCTGCGATAATACAGGAAGAACTGCTCATGGTGCTTTCGGAGCAACGCGCCAATGCGCAAAAAACGGAAGAATAATGATGGAGATATTTCAATATACATTTTTTCAGAATGCACTGCTAGGCGTGGTGATAGTGAGTGTGATTTCGGCTCTCATAGGCACATATATCATTACCCGCAGGCTTATGTTCATAACCGGCGGCGTTACTCATGCCTGCTTTGGCGGTTTGGGCATGGGCTATTTTCTTGGAATCTCTCCTGTGCTTATGGCGGGAGTCTTTGCCGTGGCGTCATCGCTTGGTGTGGAATGGCTTGTTACCCGCCATCGTGTGCGAGAGGACTCTGCAATATCGGTGATGTGGGCTTTGGGTATGGCAATAGGAACGCTGTTCATATTCATGACACCAGGATATGTGCCTGAACTTAATTCGTTTCTTTTTGGTAATATACTCACGATAACGCATGTAGACTTGATTGCGTTTTCCGTATTTATGGCAATCTTCCTGGTTTTCTTCATCACCTGCTATAAGGTGATCGTGGCATGTGCTTTTGACAAGGATTTCGCTAAGACCAAAGGAATGCCCGTAGTGCTGGTAAATACCATAATGATGGTGGCTATAGCCGTGTGTGTAGTGCTGACGGCTCGTCTTATAGGCATAATGCTGCTGATGTCGTTGCTGTCGATGCCGCAGATGATAGCCGAAGTGTTCACTGGCCGACTCAAGCAGATGATGCTGCTGTCGGTGCTGATAAGCGTTGTGTGCTCGGTAGCAGGATTGCTGGTCTCCTATATGCTTGGAGTTCCTGCATCGGCTACAATCGTGCTTGTTATGGTATTGCTTTATGTGCTGGCCCGTGTGGTGAAGAAATGTAATAATTGAGCGGCTTGTTCGTTATAATATTAATAGGTAAGCCTGTTCATAGAAATAGAGAGTGAAGACAAGTAAGTTGAAAATATTCGTAATGCTAGCGGCTGTGTCGTGTGCGCTGTTCTCATGCAGCACCAAGAAGAACACGGCAGGCTCGCGCTTTTGGCATGCCTTCAACACTCGCTATAATGTGTATTACAATGGCGAGACTCACTATAACGAGCAGATTCATGACCTGGAAACCAAGTATGAGGACAATTATTCCCAATTGCTGTTCATGCATCCTGCCGAAGCCTATGCCAATCCTAAGGCAACACAGCCCGCAACAAATTTCGACAGGACAATAGAGAAGATGCAGAAGGCAATACAGCTGCATTCCATCAAGAAACGCCCTCGCAAGAAGTCGGGCAAGGGCAATGACAAGAAATATCAGGAGTGGCTCAAGCGCGAGGAGTACAATCCGTTCTTGCACAATGCGTGGTATCTTATGGCCAAGGCGCAGTACATGAACGGCGATTTCCTTGCAGCAGCGGCTACATTCCATTATATATCGGGGCATTTCAAGTGGCTTCCCAATCTCGTTACCGAAGCAAAGTTGTGGGAAGTGCGCTCTTATTGCGCGCTTGGCTGGCTCTCCGAGGCCGAGAATATCCTGGCTTATATAAAGCCCGAGAAGATTTCAGGCAAGGGAACTCGCGACTTGTGCGACCTGGCTTTTGCAAGCTATTATGTAAAAAGCAAGAAATATAAAGAGGCTGCGCCTTATCTGGCTAAGGCAGCCAAATCGTCTAAAGGAGCTCAGAAAGTGCGCTTGCATTTCCTTCTGGGACAGATTTATGCCGATATGGGCGAGAACGACAAGGCCTACCAGGCATTCAAGACAGCCGGCAGTTCTAATGGAACCACTTATCGCACGAAGTTCAATGCACGCATCAAGCAGAGCGCTGTGTATGCAGGCAAGAATATAAACGGCGAGGTGCGCGCCTTGAAACGAATGACAAGATTTGACCGCAACAAGGATTATCTTGACCAGATATACTATGCGATAGGAAACTTGTACTTGTCGCGCGGGGACACTGCGCATGCCATTCAGAACTATGCTTTGGCTGCCGAGAAGAGTACGCGCGGAGGCATTGAGAAAGGAATTGCACAGTTGGCTCTGGGTGGATTGTATTTTGAACAGGGGCGTTATGCCGAGGCTCAGCCATGCTATTCCGACGGTATCACGCTTGTAAACGAAGATTATCCCAACTATAAGGAACTTAAGCGACGAAGCGATGTGCTTGACGAACTGGCCGTATATTCGCAGAATGTGGAGCTTCAGGACTCATTGCTGAAACTTGCTGAATTGCCGCTGGAGGAACAGACCAAGGTGGCTGAACGCCTTATTGAAGAACTCAAGAAGAAAGAGAAGGAAGAGGAAGAGGCTGCTAAACGCGAGGAATACCTGGCTAATCAGGCTGCTGCGGGAAATGGATTGAACAGCAGCTCATCATCGGCTCCAACATCGTTCCAGATAAACACCGATAATTCGTGGTATTTCTATAATACGGCAACAAAGAATGCCGGAAAAACCGCCTTCCAGAAGGCTTGGGGTAGCCGTAAACTGGAAGATGACTGGCGTCGTCGCAACAAGACAGTGATTGCACAGGAAATACCAGAAGACGAAATGTATGCCGATGAAGAAATCGGCAACGAAAGCGCAGGCGCAGGTCAGGACACTGCAAAGGTAGACGAAAAGGCAAAGCAAGAACTTGCTAAGGCCGATGACCCTCATTATGTGGAATACTACTTGAAGCAGATACCAAAGACCGATGAAGAAAAGCAGACCAGCAACGATGTGATTCAGGAAGGCCGTTATAACATGGGTCTTATCCTTAAGGACAAGCTGGAAGATTATCCTAGCTCAATGAAGGAATTTGACGAGCTGATGTCGCGCTATCCCGATAATGTTTATCGTCTAGATGTATATTATAACATGTATCTCATGTATATGCGCATGGGCGACTTGGCTATGGCAGAAAAATACCGTGCATTGATTACTACCGATTTTGCCGAATCTAAGTATGGCGTGGCATTGCAGAATCCTGAATATCTTGATAATCTGCGCAAAATGGATATAGAACAGGAAAAGATGTACGAGCAGGCCTATGGCGACTATATATCAAACAACAATAAGGGAGTGCATGAGGCTTATGCTGAAATGATGCGCAAATACCCTATGTCAAAGATAATGCCTAAGTTCATGTTCATTGATGCGCTTTCCTATGTAACCGAAAAGGATTTTGATAAGTTCAAATCCACATTGAAGGAAATGCTTGAGCGTTATCCCGAAACCGATATGACCCAGATGGCATCGTCAATGCTTAAGCAGGCCGAGCAGGGCAGGAAGATTGAAGGCGGCGGAGGTAATGTGAGAGGTATGCTATGGGCTACACGCTTGACCAATGACTCAACGGCTGTGTCGAGTGAGGAACTCACTCCATTTACCGATGCACCCGACTCGCCGCATGTGTATGTAATGGTATATCCTACCGACAGCGTTTCGGCCAATCAGGTGCTTTATGACATTGCCCGTCATAATTTCACCCGTTTCGTCGTGAGAGATTTTGATTTGGAACAGATGACATTTGGCAGCCTTGGCTTGTTAGTTATAAAAGGATTTGCTAATTTTGAAGAGCTGAACCATTACAAGCGATTGCTTGAGGAAGATACCGACCTGGTATTGCCACCGCAAGTGCGACGGGTAATGATAACTGTGGACAACTTCAATCTGCTGCTTAACGAAGGCCGCTCGTTTGAAGAATACTTTGAATTCCTGGAACAGGGCAACATTGAGAAGGTGGAGAGCTCGGCAGAAAGCGAATGATAAAAAGCATTAATGATTATGACTAACGGATTGATACTTTGGGCTGACGATGAAATAGACTTGCTGAAGCCTCACATATTGTTTCTTAATGCAAAAGGATATGAAGTCGTAACCGTATCAAACGGTCGCGATGCTCTCGATGCTGTGGCCGAGAGAAACTTTGACCTGGTGATACTTGATGAGAATATGCCAGGACTCAGCGGACTGGAAACCTTGTCGCGCATAAAGATGAGTCACCCCGATGTGCCTGTGATAATGATTACCAAGAGCGAGGAGGAGAATATCATGAATCAGGCAATAGGAAATAAGATAGCCGATTATCTTATAAAGCCTGTCAATCCTAATCAGATATTGCTGTCCATAAAGAAGAATCTGCATTCGGGAATGCTAGTTTCCCAAAAGGCAACTCATGACTACCAGCAGGAATTCCGTAACATAGGCGGAATGATTAATGAAGCATCTAGCTTTGAGGACTGGTGTGAGGTGTACCGCAGCCTGGTACATTGGGAACTTACGCTTGCCAGCACCGAAACCAATCTTGATGAGCTGTTGAAGATGCAGAAGATAGAGGCCAATTCTACCTTTTGTAAGTTTGTGAGGAAGAATTACGAGAAGTGGATTACCACCGATCAGCATCCGCTCATGAGCCATGAGATTTTCAAGACAAAGGTGTTCCCGCTGCTTGATGCAGGAGAAAAGGTGTTCTTCATTGTTATAGACAACTTCCGTCTGGACCAGTGGCGTGCCGTGAAGCCGCTTTTCAGCGAATACTTCAACATTGACGATGACGATTTGTACTGCAGTATTCTGCCTACGGCGACCCAGTATGCCCGTAATGCAATCTTTTCGGGCTTGCTGCCTATAAACATTGCCAAGATGTTCCCCGATTTATGGGTTGACGAAGATGAAGAAGAGGGCAAGAACCTTAACGAATCTCCACTTATTCAAACTATACTAGAACGCTACAGAAAACCGTATAAGTTCTCATATAATAAGATTAACGATTCGGCTGCAGGAGAAAAATTGCTGCAGAATTTCCGTAATCTGGACAATTACGACTTGAATGTGATTGTGCTTAACTTTGTGGATATGCTGTCGCATGCCCGCACAGAGAGCAAGATGATTCGTGAACTGGCTTATAGCGATGCTGCTTACCGCTCACTCACTGAATCGTGGTTTAAGCATTCAAGCGCGCTTGATATAATCAAGAAGATAGCCGAAAAGAACTGCCGTGTAGTGCTCACAACCGATCACGGAACTATCTGCGTGGACAATCCAGTGAAGGTGATTGGCGACAAGGCGGTTAATACCAACCTGCGCTATAAAGTGGGCAAGAACTTGAGCTATAATCCTAAGCAAGTGTATGAGGTGAAAAAGCCGCAAGCATTCGGATTGCCGGCGCCTAACCTGTCATCTACTTATATATTTGCCTATGATAGGGATTTCTTCGCATATCCTAATAATTACAACTACTATGTTCAGTACTACAGCGATACCTTCCAGCACGGAGGAATATCCATGGAAGAAATGCTAGTGCCGGTTGTAACCATGACAAAGAAATAAACATTTTGAAAGTCAAAATATCATGAAGTACATTTATTTAGCAGTCTTGGCTGTTATATTTGCTGCATGTGGCAGTAATAAGACCGGTTCGGCTGTAGAGGGAACTGGTGCAGAGGTGGTCCTGCCTGAAGGAGAGTTTGTGTATAACCTGCCTTGCAAGGTCGTGAATATAAATACCGATAAGCCAGGAAAAGCCGTGCTGTTCCTGTGGCTTCATGGCGGTGTTCATGACAGGCCTAAACATGACATATTCTATCACCCAAACCATTTTGACTGTTGTGATGCCGATGAATACATTCTGCAGTATCTGAAGGATAGCGGCACTAAGGCTATTGCGTTGTTTCCGGTGTGCTACAAGGCCGATAATCCTAACACTATAAAATGGAGGGAGTGCTACGATGATGTTAAGCATATAATTGACGACTATGCTAATAAAGGCTTGATTGACACTAAGAGAATCTATCTGGCAGGCTCGTCGGACGGAGGTCGTGGCACATGGGACTATGTAGAGATGCACCCCGAAGTGTTTGCGGCTGCTATTACGATGTCGAATGCTAACCCGATAATGGTTACAGTACCGACCTATTTCTTCAGTACAGCCGACGAGGGTGACTGTACCGAGAAAGTGAAGGATTTGCAGGCAAAAGGCTCTAATATCCTGAAGTATAAATACTGTGCCGACCAGCCTCATGGCGGAGATGCTATAGAATGCACGCCAGAACTGCTTAAAGAGTTTTTCTCCTATACAAAGTAAAGCGCCGATAATCAGCGAGATAGTTGTGTGTTCTTAAAATTGCACATTTTGTTGTGCGTTTTTGTATATTTGTGCATAACAAAACATGGCGAGTCAAAATTTTGACTCGCCATGTTTTTCTTGTTTTTATGAAGCGCGAAGTGTTACTTCTTAAGTGCTGCGATGCTTTCTTGCAAAGTCTTGATTTTACTTTCGGCATCGGCCTGCTTCTTTCGTTCTCCGGCTACGACTGCTTCAGGAGCGTTGCTCACAAAGCGTTCGTTGCTGAGTTTCTTCATGATTGAAGCAAGGAATCCTTCCATATATTTCAATTCAGCTTCAAGCTTCTTGATTTCTTCCTCAACATCGATGTTGTTTCCTAGAGGAACAGCATATTCGGTAGTGCCAACAAGGAACGATGCTGCAGTAGCATCTTTCTCGCTAACCTGGTCGATAGCTTCAAGGTTGGCAAGTTTCTTGATAACAGCTGCATTGTCGTTGCTGAATTGTCCTGCAACTTGCAATGATAGAGCGTTCTTGTTAGGAATATTCTTTTGCAAGCGAACGCTGCGCACACCGGCGATGATTTCCTTAGCTTCGTTCATCGCAGCTATGGTAGCTTCGTTGAACGCTCCGGCTTCAGGAATGCGAGCCACCATGATGCTTTCGTTTTCACCGCGTTCTGCGATGTGTTGCCACAATTCTTCGGTGATGAAAGGCATGAATGGGTGAAGCAGGCGCAATAGGTTGTCGAAGAAGCCTAGTGTCGCTTCGTATGTTGCTCGGTCGATAGGCTGTTGGTAAGCAGGCTTAACCATTTCAAGATACCAAGACGAGAATTCGTCCCAGAATAGCTTATAGACAGCCATAAGAGCTTCGCTCAAACGGAACTTGCCAAACAAGTCCTTCACTTCGGCAAGAGTAGCGTTAAGCACAGCGTCAAACCACTCAATAGCCTTGCGAGCCGATTCAGGTTGCTCTATGTCGGCTACTTCCCAACCCTTTACTAGGCGGAAAGCATTCCATATCTTATTGTTGAAGTTACGGCCTTGTTCGCAAAGGGCATCATCGTAAAGAATGTCGTTACCTGCAGGAGCTGCAAGCATAAGTCCCATACGCACGCCGTCGGCACCGAATTTCTCCATCAATTCAATTGGGTCGGGCGAGTTACCTAGCGACTTGCTCATCTTGCGGCCTAGCTTGTCGCGCACGATACCTGTGAAGTATACATTGCGGAAAGGCATCTTGCCGATGTATTCATAGCCTGCCATGATCATGCGAGCTACCCAGAAGAAAATGATATCTGGACCAGTCACAAGGTCGCAAGTAGGATAGTAGTAGTTTATTTCTTCGTTGCCAGGGTTGTTGATACCGTCAAATAGAGAGATAGGCCACAACCATGAAGAGAACCATGTGTCAAGCGCACATTCGTCTTGGTGAAGGTCGTCGGTTGTAAGGTTGTTGTTGCCAGTCTTTGCTTTAGCTAGCTCAAGCGCTTCTTCTTTGCTTGCAGCAACCACAAATTGTTCTTCTTCACCTTCCTTAGCTTCTCCGATATAGTAAGCAGGAATGCGGTGTCCCCACCATAGCTGACGGCTTATACACCAGTCCTGAATGTTTTCAAGCCAGTTGCGGTAGGTCGACTTGTATTTAGCAGGGAAGAACTTGATATCGTCTTCCATTACTGGAGGCAAAGCAATCTCAGCAAAGTGCTTCATGTCGATGAACCATTGCAATGACAAGCGTGGCTCGATAGGCACATGTGTGCGTTCTGAGCAACCCACCTTGTTGGTGTAGTTCTCAACCTTTTCCATCAAGCCTGCTTCTGAAAGGTCCTTGGTTATTTGTTCGCGCACATCGAAACGGTCCATGCCTACATACATTCCTGCAACCTCGTTCACTGTACCGTCACCATTGAAGATGTCGATAGTTTCAAGGTTGTGCTTCTTGCCTAGCATGTAGTCGTTCTGGTCGTGTGCAGGAGTCACTTTCAAGCAACCAGTACCGAATTCAACTTCTACATAGCGGTCTTCGATAACAGGAATAACGCGATTTACAAGAGGAACGATAACCTTCTTGCCCTTCAGCCATTGGTTCTTAGGGTCTTTAGGGTTGATGCACATAGCAGTGTCGCCCATGATAGTTTCAGGACGAGTAGTAGCCACCACAGCATAGCGACGGCCATCGGCATCGCGGTGCACAACTTCCTCTTCGCTGCCAGTTTCTCCTGAGCCGTCATCTTCTGCTACATAGTATTTAAGGTAGTAAAGCTTTGACTGCTCTTCTTGATAATATACTTCGTCGTCGCTTAGCGCAGTTTGGTTCTTAGGGTCCCAATGTACCATGCGCAATCCGCGATAGATAAGCCCCTTGTTGTAAAGGTCGATGAAAACCTTGATAACGCTTTCCGAACGCTTTTCGTCCATAGTGAAAGCAGTGCGGCTCCAGTCGCAAGAAGCGCCAAGCTTCTTCAACTGTTCAAGAATGATGCCTCCATGAGTGTGAGTCCAGTCCCAGGCATGCTTAAGGAATTCTTCGCGAGTAAGGTCGGTTTTCTTGATGCCTTCGGCAGCAAGCTTGTTTACCACCTTAGTTTCGGTAGCGATAGAAGCGTGGTCGGTACCAGGTACCCAAAGAGCATTCTTGCCTTCCATGCGAGCACGGCGGATAAGGATATCCTGAATGGTGTTGTTAAGCATGTGTCCCATGTGCAGCACGCCAGTCACATTTGGTGGCGGAATTACTATGGTATAAGGTTCGCGTCCATCGGGAACCGATTTAAACAAGTTCTTGTCTAACCAGAATTGATACCATTTTCCCTCCACTTCATGTGGATCGTATTTAGTAGCTAATTCGTTCATAAAGCGTTGATATTTTATTCCTAATTTATGTTCAATTTGCAAAAGTAGTAAAAAAAATAGAAAATAAGCCTTTTTG
>JAFOXR010000050.1 GCA_017391675.1 Muribaculaceae bacterium | reverse complement strand
GCGGTTTCCGCGTGGTTCTTGTGCCCTAGTTTAAAATTTGCGAAAACGCGCTGAGCAAAGTGAAAGCTCTGCGCGAATCGCAAATTTAGATAGATATAATTTTACAATTCCCGGAATAGGGCGTGTGGAACAGCCCGAAAAAGGGAATTGTGCTTTTTTATCCTACCTGAACTCGGAATAGGTGTCTGTAACGCTGAAAGCGTTTTCTTGTATGATATCTGTTTATAATGCTTCGCGCATCTCGTTGAGTATTGGAATTTGTTGTTTTGGATATTTTAAGGTAGTGTGAGAAATTGGTGTTTATTTTATCGTTGATATTGTGAAAAGCATTATCTTTGCAGATATTCTGAAAATTAATGAAATTCTAATGAAAAAACTTATTCTGATTAATATTTTGCTTGCTTTGTGCAGCGTTATGGGAATGGCTCAGTCGGTTGATATCCTTAAGGCCGATCCTGAGTATGTATGGGGAGAAGGAACCGGAAGTAATGTGCGTACTGCCGACAGGGATGCTCTTGAGCAGATTCTTCAACAGATTTCCATGAATATCCAGCACGAAAGCAAAGTCCAGATAAGCAATGAACAAACCAGTAGCGAAAGTGCTAGCACTAAAGTGGAATTTAAGTCGGTGATGAATACCTATTCCACTGCAACGCTGAATAATACACATCGTATGGTAGTGGAAAACGGTCCCGATGTCTATAGAGTGTTCCGTTATGTTAAGAAAAGCGAGATAGACCGTATCTTTAATTCTCGAAAGGAAAAGGTGGGCGAATTTGTTCAGATTGCTCACAGAGCACTAGAACAGAAGCAGATAAACGACGCCTTGCGTTATTACTATTGGGCGAATGTGCTTACCGGCAGTCTTCGTTATCCGGAAGAATTGAAAATTAAGGACGAGAACGGTCAGGAACAGAAAGCTACAGTGTGGTTGCCTGCACGCATTAATGATATATTCGGAGCAATGTCCATGTCTATTCTTTCCAAGAATGAAAATGAGTATGAAGTCGGTTTCTTCTACAAAGAATCTCCTGTATCTTCACTGGATTTTACCTATTATGACGGAAAGGACTGGAGCTGCGTGACTATGGCAGTAGACGGCAAAGGACTGATGGAAATGCGTCCGTCATATACTCCAGAATATATACAAGTGAGATGTGAATATGAATACTTCGGAGAAGCTCAAACCGATGGTGAGGTGAAGATGGTGCTTGAATCCATGGCCGATAACATTTCGGCATTCCCACGAGCACATGTAAAGGTTGATGCAAAGAAGAAGATTGACAAGAAGTCGGCAGAATATGCGCATCTTGATGCGCTTGAAAGTGCTGCTCCCGACTTGGGTACTGCTTCTGCGCCTGCTACTACAGATATGTGTGACAATGTGATGCAAGAACTAATAAAGGCGATACGAAACAAGACTTATGATAAAGTGCGTTCTTACTTTACCGATGAAGGCTATGATGTGTTCACCCGCTTAATCAATTACGGAAATGGACGAATCATTGGAGAGCCAAAGTTGAGCTACAGTACTCTAGGCAGTGATACCTATTGCCGCAGTGTGCCGATGAACTTCACATTCAGCAGAAACCGCCGTTTTGTAGAAGATGTCGTGTTTGTATTCAACAAGGGTGGTCTTGTGGATAACATTTCTTTCTCGCTCGGAAAAGTGGCAACCAATGATGTGCTTGGTAATGCTGATGGCTGGAGTGTGGAAGCGAAGAATGTGCTTATAAACTTCCTTGAAACATATAAAACAGCATACGCGTTGAAGCGTATAGATTACCTTAACAGCATATTTGCCGATGATGCGCTGATTATTACAGGAAAGGTAGTTACTGTGAGTACACGCAAGCTTGACGGCTTGTATACCAACAATCGCCAGATAAAGCTGAACAAGCAAACGAAAGACCAGTATATAAGGAATTTGCGTAATATGTTCATGTCGCGTGAATATGTGAACATCAAGTTTGCAAACAATGAAATCCGTAAAATGGGTAAGGGTGGAGAAGTTTATAGTATTCAAATTAAGCAGGACTTCTTTTCGTCAAGCTATGGCGACTCCGGTTACCTGTTTATTCTTGTAGACTTGAATAATCCAAATGAGCCTACTATCCGCGTGAGAGCATGGCAGGAAGACCTGGACCCGGATTGGGGTAAGTATGGTCCTGAAATGTTCTGATAAGTGGCTTGATTTGGGAGCTATTCGGATATTTTTGTGCATTGCAGTGCCTTCTTAGCATGAGCAATGATATTTTAAGTTATTTTCACTTGTGAAAGTGAAAAAAGTGCTATAGTTATGCCAAAAGTTTTATTCAATTTTTGTATCTTTGTATGATACTTAATTGTTAAAATGATTCATTGTGCGAGGTGCAATGGAGAATAAATTTGGAATAATTTTATAGAGATATGTCTGAAGATCGAATTAGGAAGATCAACATTGAAAATGAGATGAAGTCGGCATATATCGACTATTCAATGTCGGTAATTGTGTCGCGTGCGCTCCCTGATGTGCGTGATGGTTTCAAGCCAGTGCATCGCAGGGTGTTGTTTGGAATGGAAAAGCTTGGAAATGTATCTACAGCTCCTACAAAGAAGTCGGCTCGTATCGTCGGTGAAGTACTCGGTAAGTATCACCCACATGGTGACTCGTCGGTATATTTTGCTATGGTGCGTATGGCTCAAGACTGGGCATTACGCTATCCGTTGGTAGACGGACAAGGTAACTTCGGTTCAATTGACGGTGACAGCCCTGCTGCAATGCGTTATACTGAAGCTCGATTGGCAAAGATGGGTGAGGAAATGATGCGTGACATCAATGAAGATACTGTAGATTTCACTCCTAACTTTGATAATACGCTAGAGGAACCAGTGGTATTGCCAACAAGATTCCCAAACCTTCTAGTGAACGGTGCATCGGGTATTGCCGTAGGTATGGCTACAAATATGCCTCCTCACAACTTGACTGAGTCAATTAACGGTTGCTTGGCATTGCTTGAGAATCCAGAACTTGAAGTGACTGACTTGATGCAGTACATCAAAGCTCCAGATTTCCCAACAGGCGGTATCATTTATGGCTATAATGGCGTGAAGGAAGCGTTCATGACAGGTAGAGGCCGTATCGTGGTGCGTGCAAAGGTTGAGATTGAGACGGAAGGCGACCGTGAAAAGATTATCGTTTCTGAAATACCTTACAATGTAAATAAGCGTGTTCTTATTGAAGATATTGCGCGTCTTGTAGAAGAAAAGCGACTTGACGGTATATCCAATATTAATGATGAGAGTGACCGTAAGGGTATGCGCATAGTGATTGACATAAAGAAAGATGCAAACGCTAATGTGGTGCTTAACAAGCTATACAAGATGACTCAATTGCAATCGTCGTTCAGCGTGAACAATGTTGCACTTGTAAAGGGCCGTCCTCACACATTGAACCTTAAGGAGATTCTTCAACATTTCCTTGACCACCGTCATGAAGTGGTTATCCGCCGCACTAAATTCGAACTTAAGAAAGCTCAAGACAGAGCGCATATCGTTGAAGGTTTGATTATTGCATCGGATAATATTGATGAAGTAATACATATTATCAAGAGCAGCAAGACAACCGATGAAGCTAGAGCGAGATTGAGCGAGCGATTCAATCTTGATGATGTTCAGACTCGCGCTATTGTTGAAATGCGTTTGCGCAATCTTACAAATCTTGAACAAGATAAGTTGCGTGATGAATTTGCTGAACTTCAGAAACTTATTCAGTATTTGAATGATATCTTGACCGATGATGCTGTGTGCCGCAAGGTTATTGAAGATGAACTTATTGAGGTACGCGATAAATTCGGTGATGAAAGAAAGACTGAAATTGTATATGCTTCGGAAGAATTCAATGCAGAGGATTTCTATGCCGATGATGAAATGATTATCACCATTTCTCACCTAGGCTATATCAAGAGAACACCTCTTACTGAATTCCGTGCACAAAATCGTGGTGGAGTTGGTGCTAAGGGCAGTGATACTCGTGAAGAGGATTTCATTGAATATATCTATCCTGCATCAATGCACAATTACATGATGTTCTTCACTCAGAAGGGCCGTTGCTACTGGTTGAAGGTATATGAAATTCCAGAAGGAAGCAAGAATTCTAAGGGTCGTGCTATCCAGAACATGCTTAACATTGATTCAGATGATAAGGTTAATGCATTTATCCGTTGCAAGAATCTTACTGACCCAGAATACAATAATTCACATAACTTGATTTTCTGTACTAAGAACGGTATCATTAAGAAAACTAAGCTTGAGGCTTATTCTCGTCCACGCGTGAATGGCGTAAATGCAATCATCATTAGAGAAGATGACCAGGTAGTTGCAGTGAGAATGACCGATGGTGACAGCGAAATCCTACTTGCCAATAAATACGGTAACGCAATCCGTTTCCACGAAAGTAAGGTTCGTGAAATGGGTCGTATGTCTACTGGTGTTAAGGGTATGACATTGTGTTCTGATGATGATGAAATCGTAGGAATGATATGCATGCCGAAGGATACTGAAAATACAGTAATGGTAGTTTCGGAACAAGGTTATGGTAAACGCTCTGTTCTTGATGATTATCGTATCACTAATCGTGGCGGTAAGGGTGTTAAGACTATCAATGTAACTGAAAAGACCGGTAAGCTTGTTGCGATTAAGAGCGTAAATGATAATAATGACTTGGTAATCATTAACAAGTCAGGTATTACAATTCGATTGAAGGTTGCCGATGTGAGAGTGATGGGTCGTGCAACTCAAGGTGTAAGACTAATCAACCTTGAAAAGCGCAATGATGAAATCGCTTCGGTATGTAAAGTTGAATCAAGTGAAACCGAGGAGCAAATAGCAGATGCAAATAACGAGCAAAATGCTGGTGCGACTGATGCTAATAATAATGAGTCGGTAAACACTGCTCCTGCAAATGAGGAAAATAACGAATAATACTAATAATTAATTCTAAATTAATCAACATGAAAAAATTATTTTTAATTTTAGCTTGTTCTTCACTAGGAATTATGGGCCTAAATGCTCAAGTACAGCTAGTGAAAGAGGTTGAAAAAGACCTTGCTGGTGCAACAGATTATCCTGCACTGCGTGAAAAGTTGAAACCTGCTTTTGAAAATGAAGAGTCAAAGAATGATGCTTATACATGGTTTGTAGCTGCAAAAATCGAAATGCAAAACTATGATGACATGTATAAGGTGAGAATCGTTAATCCAGCTGGTGCAGATATCTCTAAGATGGGTGCTGCTTTGCTTGATGGTTACGATTATATGAAAAAGGCACTTCCTCTTGACAGTGTACCTGAAAAAGATAAGAAGACAGGCGAAATCAAACTTGATAAGAAGACAGGTCAACCAAAAATCAAGGCTAAGTACTCAGGTAAGATCGTGAACATCATGGCTGAAAACTACAATGCATTGAATATGATTGTAGGTGATTTGCATAATGGTAAGGAATATAAGAATGCAGTTCGTGCATACGAATTGTGCGCTTCATTGCCATTTGAACCTTATATGAAGGGTAAGATGAGCCAACCTGCTGATACTATCGTTGGTGAACTTCGTTTCTATCAAGGTGTAGCTCTATGGCAAGATGATAATCCTGGTGATGCAATCGGTGCATTTGCTCAAGCTCGTAAGCTAGGCTATACTAAGAAGGAAGCTTATGATTATCCTTTGAACTGTGCAGCACAAGTGAGAGATGAAAAGATGATTGCAGAAATTGCTAAGGAAGCATTGCCTGTTTACGGTAAGCAAGACAGCCAGTATGTAAGAATCCTTATTAATGCTTATCTAAATGAAAAGAACTATGATGAAGCTAATAAGATTCTAGATCAAGCAATCAACGATGATCCACAAAACGCTGAATTTGTAAACCTTAAGGGTAACTTGGTTGAAAATCAATCTTCAATTGAAGAAGCTCTACCATATTTCAAGCAAGCTGTTGATTTGGATCCTACTTATTCAAAGGCATATTTCGACCTAGGCCGTTACTATTTCAATAAGGCTATTAAGGTTCGTGACGAAAATGTTGACTTGATTGGTGATGCTCTTGATGCTAAGGTTAATCCTTTGTATGAGCAAGCTCTACCTTACCTAGAAAAAGCATATGAACTTGATAAGGAAAATCTAGATGCTAAGAACGCATTGCGCAGCATTTATTATCAACTAGGTAACGAAGAAAAGCTTAATGCAATCGAAAATCAATAATAAGTCGCTATAATCTATTGAGATTGACTTAACTGAAAGAGTGCTGGTGATTATTCATCAGCACTTTTTTGTGCAGCATACTTTAGGATTGAGTGTAAGCGCAATCTACACAGAATGCGTAATCTATATAACATGACATATTTGTCTAGGAATATGTTTGTTTCATGTTTGGTTGTAGTATAGTAAGTATAGTATGGTATAGTAAAGTGGTGAGCGTTGCAGTATACATATATATAAGCAAGTGGCAGTTTTGCAGTGCCAGACAGGGGTAAAATAAAAGAGGACATTCAATTCTGAATGCCCTCTTAATGTAATAATATTTTCAATAATGCTATTTCTTTTCAACTGAAGTTTCTTTGATTATAAATACGGCTAAAGCTCCAACTAATAGCAGGATTCCAGCAAGAACAAGCATGTTGATTTGCTTGCTGCCTACAAGAGTTAATAGACCGCCACCCACTGCAGCTGCAATGATTTGTGGTAAGCATATAGTACCGTTGAATAATCCAAGATATGTACCCATGTTCTTTCCAGAGATAGAGTTTGTCAGGATAGTGAAAGGTAGAGCAAGCATTGCAGCCCATGCACAACCAATAAGAAGGTAAGAGATGAATAGCATGTATTGGTCGTGAATGAACATTGTAGAGATGAAACCGATACCACCAAGAATCAAACTCAAACTGTATGCTACCTTATGGCTCTTGAATTGTGGTATAATCATAGCCCATAGCACTGAACCGATTGCCTGTACTGCAAATAGAACACCAACCCAGTTACCTGCTTCCTGATATTCGGCCGATGCGGTATCGGTAGTGTGCCATACTGTATCGGCAATTGCACCGTTAGTGTAAGTCCACATATACATGAATGCACACCAGCAGAAGAATTGAACAAGTCCAACAGTCCAGAATACTTTCGGCGCGTGGATAAGAAGAGAAATCATTGACTCTTTCTTTTCTTCTTTCTTGTCGACTTCTTCATCAAATCCGTGGAACTCGGCATATTCTTTAGGAGGCATTTCCTTTACAGTTGCAAATGTGTAAAGAACGCAAAGAATAAGAATTGCAGCACCTACATAGAATGCATAAGTCACTGAGTCGGGCACTTGTCCTTTAGGAGCAAGATTGCTTATGCCGATTGCCGTGAAAATAATCGGTGCAAGATATCCAACAAGACTGCCTGCATTGCAAAGGAAACTTTGTATTGAATATGCTAGACCTTTCTGCTTTTCATTCACTTGGTCACCAACAAGCATCTTAAATGGTTGCATTGCCATGTTTATTGAAGTGTCAAGGAACATAAGCGAGATGAATCCGAATATCATCGCAGAACTTATTGTTAACCCAAAACTTCCGGCATTAGGCAGAAGACACATAACGATTACTGCAATTGCAGCTCCGAGAATAAGATAGGGCAGACGGCGACCGAATCGGCACCAGGTTTTGTCGCTCATTGAGCCAATAATTGGCTGAACGATAATACCCATTAGAGGAGGTAAAATCCAGAAATAACTAAGATTGTGCGGGTCAGCACCAAGTGTAGCAAAAATACGGCTAATGTTTGCACTTTGCAAAGCGTAAGCGATTTGCACACCAAAAAAACCGAAGCTAAGATTCCATAGCTTCCAAAAACTCAAATCGGGTTTGGATCTCATTTTAGAATAGTTTTATGGCTATCTGATAATAGCCATAATAAGATAGGCTTGTCATCAAATAGTGAATCATTAATTTATAATATATATCGCAAAGTTAGTCAAATTGATATAATAATAAAGTACTTCGTCACATTTTTTTTCAAAATGCGGCTAAATTCACTTTTTTTTCAAATATTATGGAAATATATATTAACTTTGAATATCATAAACGAGACAATGTGAGATATGAATGTTACAAATAATATTATAAAACTGGTAGCGTCACTTGGCCAGAAAAAATATCGTGTGGCAGAAGGCTGCTTTGCTGCCGAAGGTACTAAATGCGTAAGGGATACTTGGGATTATTTTAACTGCAGGTTGATTGTAGCTACTCAAGCATGGTATGAAGAGTTTGGCCATAGCGGACACATGGGAAAAATCATGTTTGCCAATAAAAGTCAGATGCAGAGAATGTCTCAATTCTCTACAGCAGCTGATGTTATTGCCGTATATGATATACCAGAAGATGAAATAAACGACGAGGAAGTGCGTACAAATCTTAATATTGTACTTGATAATATTCAAGATCCAGGTAACCTCGGTACAATTATTCGTATAGCTGACTGGTATGGCATAAAGAACATATTCTGCAGTGAGAAAACAGTAGATGTGTATAATCACAAGGTTATACAGGCTACAATGGGAGCAATTTCACGAGTGAAAGTGCATTATTGTGATTTAGAAGACTTGTTTACAGAGTATTCAGATCTGCCATTGTATGGTACTTTTCTAGATGGGAAAAATATATACAGCAGTGAATTGCCTTCATATGGTTTTGTGGTATTCGGAAACGAAGGAAGAGGCATTTCACCAAAAGTGGGTGAGATGATTGAGAATAGATTGCTGATACCATCTTATCCTCAAGGTGTAGCTACAAGTGAATCACTCAATGTGGGTATGGCAGCAGCTATAACCATAAGTGAATTCCGAAGGAATTGTTTTATTAAAAAATAGATAGCAATGGCTGTTAAGGTAAAGTCAATGTTCTATTGCAGTAATTGTGGGGCTGATTCTCCTAAATGGGTTGGCAAGTGTCCTGCGTGCGGAGAATGGAATACATATGTAGAAGAGAAGGTTGCAGCAAAACCTGCAAAGACTATGACAGCATTCGGAGAAGATGATGGTGCGAAAAAGCGAATAACTCCGATAAAGATTTCTGAAATTAAATCGGAGAATGAACCTAGAATACAACTTCCTAGCGGAGAGTTGAACCGAGTTTTGGGAGGAGGGCTGGTTCAGGGCTCTATTATTCTTGTCGGAGGAGAGCCAGGCATAGGCAAGTCTACATTGATTTTACAGAATGTGCTAAGAATACGCAGTCGAAAAGTGTTATATGTTAGTGGTGAAGAAAGTCAGCAACAGCTTAAAATGCGTGCCGACCGTATTTGCGGAGGTAAAATTGACTGTGAATGCTATATCGTATGTGATACATCACTAGAGTCTATTTTTACGAGCATTAATAACTTCAAGCCTGATCTTGTTGTTGTAGATTCAATCCAGACTATTGCATCTGATATGCTAGACTCATCAGCAGGCAGTGTTGGACAGGTAAGAGAATGTGCTGCAGCATTGCTGAAATATGCAAAACAGACAAATACTCCTGTAATACTTATTGGCCATATTAATAAAGAAGGAAGCATTGCAGGTCCTAAAGTGCTTGAACATATAGTTGATGCAGTTCTTCAGTTTGAAGGAGATAGACATTATATGTACCGCATTTTGCGTGGTATTAAGAACCGTTTTGGCAGTACATCGGAAATGGGTATATATGAAATGACGCATTACGGATTGCGTGAGGTAACAAATCCGTCAGAAATGTTATTGTCTCATAGAGAAGAAAATCTGAGCGGAGTAGCAATAGGTGTAACCCTGGAAGGAATAAGGCCGTTTTTAATTGAAGCGCAATCATTGGTGAGCACTGCTGCATATGGAACTGCTCAGCGCTCGGTAACTGGATTTGATGTAAAAAGAATGAATATGCTCTTGGCTGTTCTTGAGAAGCGTATTGGTTTCAAGTTGGCTCAAAAAGATGTTTTCTTGAATATAGCAGGTGGATTAAAGGTTAATGATCCTGCGCTTGACCTTGCAGTAATTTGCTCAATCCTTTCTTCAAATGTAGATATGCCAATTAGTGAAGGCGTGTGTATGAGTGGTGAAGTAGGGTTAAGTGGTGAGATACGCCAGGTTACTCGTATAGAGCAAAGAATTTCGGAGGCCGAAAAACTTGGTTTCAAGACTATGATTATACCTAAACATAATGTCAAAGGATTTGATGTAACACGCATGAATATAAAATTAATTGAGGTAGCTAAAGTAGAAGAGGCTTTTAAATATCTATTTAGTTAATGAAAGTTAAAATACAATCAGGTAGTTAAACTAAATGCATGAAATACAGTCATTATATTAAATAGCTTCAAACTACTAACTTTTCGATTAATTCTAATGTATTTACGCAGTGATTTGCGTTATCTTAATAATTAGACAATAAACTATAATATGGTTTCTTCCGTTGATGGAAGAAACCTATTTTTATTTATTGCTTGCTGCTGATTTCTCTTTTGATAGATTCAATTTATACTCCTTAGGTGATATGCCTGTGTATAATTTGAAGTATTTTCTGAATGTGAATTGTTCGGGGAAGTTTAATTCTTGTGCGACTTCTTTGATTGAAATATTCTGTTTACGAAGTAGTTTTTTTGATTGGTTTATTGTAATAATAGAAATCCATTCAGATGGTGTCCTTTTTGATACTTTCTTTATTATTCTAGTGAAATGGTTGGCAGAGAAATTCAAACTGTCGGCGTAGAATTTTACTTGACGGTGATATTTATAGTTGTTGAAAAGAGTAAAAATGAATCTGATCATTATATTCCTTTCTTTATTGTTGTCCTCATGCTTATTTTCCTGTTGCTTCAGAAAGATATTTGCATATTCAAGTATTGTTGCCTGTTCCAATAATGCAATAATATGTTTAATTGCTATATTCTGTTTACCTGATATGTCTTTTGAAGTAAGGGCTTGTTTGTATTCATCAATTGTTTTCTTACGAGTTAGGAAGTTTGCTTGCTCATTAGCATTACAGCTGCAGTAAAACTTATTCTGTCGCAAGAAATCTTGTACGATGTCAAAGTTGGTTTCGGCAATTGGCGCTAGAACATCTATCTCATCTTCAAAAATCGTAGCCATGCAAAAATCTTCAGATTCCTTGACTCGGCTTATTTGAACAAGCGGAGATTTTATAAGAGCATCTCCACACTTTAAAAGGCATCGTTTATCATTGACAATCATTTCGCATTTTCCTCTTGTGCAAAGATGCATAGAGAAACTCATGTCGCTATCAATTTGGTTGAACTTTTTCATGTAACAAAGATAACCTTTTTTGCCATAATAAATTATTGATTAATAAAGATTAAATTAATTAATGGTGAAAATTGCTCAATCTTTGCATGGATTTGAACTATATTCTTAGTATGATAGGTCATATCTTTGCATTAAACATTACAATAATCGTGTTATGAAATATAGAAGTTTGTTATTAGGCTTTATTTTAATGTCATCAACTGGATTCTCGCAAACGCTTGATGATTGCCGCCAATTGGCTCATAAAAATTATCCCGAAATCAAGAAATACGGGTTGATTTCTATGTCAGAAGAGTATAATTTGTCAAATGCGTCAAAAGCGTGGATACCCCAGGTAGTTTTTTCGGCTCAAGCAACATATCAGTCGGCAACACCGACATATCCGGAAGTGTTTAGGAATATGATGCAAGCAAATGGTCTTGATATGTCTGGAATTAGTAAAGACCAATATAAAGTGGCAGTAGATATAACACAAAATATATGGGACGGAGGAAAATCTAGAGCAGACAAGGCTTTGGCAACTGCCGAAGCTATAGAACAGAGAAGCCAGGTCGATGTATCGCTGTATGATTTACAGTCTAGGGTTGATAATATTTATTTTGGTATATTGCTTATAGATGAGCGCATCTCTCAGTCTGAATCACTGATATCAGTTTTAAATAGTAATCTAAACCGTATGAAAACATATCTAAAGAATGGCGTAGCAATGCAAGCCGATGTAGATATGCTTGAAGCAGAATTGCTTGGTGCAAAACAATCGTTAGTGCAACTTGAGACTTCAAGAGCAAGTTATCGAAAAATGTTAGAACTTTATATCGGACAACCATTATCGTCAAAGAAACTTGTACGGCCTGAAATGAAGGAAGTAGCAAGCCGCATTTCATCTCGGCCAGAATTGCTGCTTTTTGATGCTCAGCTTAATAAACTGAATGCACAACGCATGTCAGTAAACTCTACAGTAATGCCAAAAATAAGTGCTTTTGCACAAGGATTTTATGGGTATCCTGGTTTAGATATGTTCAAAAGTATGGTTGAGTCAAAATGGTCACTTAATGCAATGATTGGTGTGAGAGTGGCGTGGAATGTAGGTGCATTATATACGAAAAGAAATAATCTAGAAAAATTGAATGTTGCAAAAAAGCAGATTGATGTGCATAGAGATGTATTTTTGTTTAATACGAGTTTGCAAATTTCACATGATGATGGCGAAATATTAAGATTGAAAAAGGCTATTATTGATGATAATAGGATAGTTGAATTACGCTCAAGAGTAAGAGCTGCCGCAGAATCTCAGTTGGAGAATGGTGTTATTGATATAACAGACTTATTGAGAAAAATCACCGATGAAACAGTGGCCAAGCAGATGCTTAGTACTCATGAAATAGAATTATTACAAGCAATATATAGATTAAAAACAACATTAAATCAATAAATATGAAACGAATAGTATATGCCGTAGTAGCGATGCTGGCGGTGTCGTGCGGAGAAGACAGAGAGTTTGATGCTCAAGGTACATTTGAAGCAACAGAAGTGGTAGTATCATCTGAAGCAGTTGGTAAAATACTTGAATTTAATATAGAAGAAGGACACAATGTAAAGTCTGGCATGCTATTAGGCGCAATTGATAGCATTCAGTTGCATTTGCAAAGAAAGCAGCTTTTTGCTCAACAATCTGCACTTCTTGCTTCTCGTCCCGATGTCAAAAAACAGGTCTCTTCATTCAGAGAACAGATTGCTAAGCAGAAAAAAGAATTGCTTCGTGTAGAAAATATGCTAAGTGAAGGTGCAGCTACAAAGAAGCAATATGATGATATTGAGGCTCAAATTCGAGTATTGGAAAGTCAGCTTGAAGCGACATTGTCGACTTTGAGTAAAAACACTTCAACGATAAATGATAATTCAGCTGCAATTGAAGTGCAGATTGCTGCACTAGATGATCGTATCTCAAAGTGTCAAATTGTCTCACCAGTAAATGGAACCGTACTGGTGAAGTATACCGAAGTTGGTGAACTAGCTTCGATAGGCAAACCGCTGATGAAGATAGCAGATTTGGAAAATATATACTTGAGGGCTTATTTTACCTCAAGTCAACTATCAAAAATCAAACTAGGCGACACTGTTAAAGTGGTGGCTGATTTTGGCGGTGATGAAAGGTATGATTATGAAGGAAGAGTTTCCTGGATATCATCTGAAAGCGAATTTACACCAAAAACAATTCAGACAAAGGATTCTCGTGCTAATCTTGTATATGCTGTAAAAATTGCAGTAAAGAATGATGGCCGGCTTAAAATAGGTCTTGCAGGAGAAGTGATATTGTGATATGAAAGCTGTTGAGATACATAATTTGTCGAAAGCATTTGGTGCGGTTCAAGCCCTTAACAGTATTTCTTTTGAAGTGCATACAGGAGAACTGTTTGGACTTATAGGACCCGATGGAGCAGGGAAAAGTACTCTATTCAGAATACTTACAACCCTTATTAATCCAGATTCAGGTTCTGCAAAAGTAGATGGTTATGATATAGTTAAGGACTATCTCACTATAAGAAAAATAGTAGGCTATATGCCAGGACGATTTTCATTATACCCCGACTTGACTGTTGAAGAAAACTTGCAATTCTTTGCGGCTCTATTTGGAGTGACGGTAGAAGAGTCATATGATATGGTCGCTCCAATCTATAGCCAGATAGAGCCTTTTGCTTCTCGTAGAGCAGGAAAGTTGTCCGGCGGTATGAAACAGAAACTTGCTCTGTCGTGTGCATTGATACATCGACCTAGCGTGTTGCTTTTAGATGAACCAACGACAGGCGTAGATGCAGTTTCACGATGTGAATTCTGGGATATGCTTAGTGAATTAAAGAAATATGGGATTACGATAATTGTATCAACGCCATATATGGACGAGGCCAGTAGATGTGATCGTATTGCGCTGTGTGACCAAGGAACAATATTGGGTATAAATACACCAGATGGTATTGTGAAAGACTTCAACTCAAGACTATATGGAATTAAGGCTAAGAACATGTTTGCTCTGCTGAATGCCGCTCGAAATGTGAAGGGTGTTGTGGATTGTTATCCTTTTGGTGAGAAACATCATGTTATTGCCGATGATAAATTCAGACTTGACGAATTTAAGAATCAACTGAATAATTTGGATGGTCTGGAAATCACTGAGGAAAATCCGTCAATTGAAGATGTGTTTATCAGACTTATGAAAAGATGAGAGAAACAGTAATATCAATAAAGGACATAACTAAACGATTTGGTGATTTTACTGCGGTAAACAATATGTCGTTTGATGTTTATAAAGGGGAGATTTTTGGTTTTCTTGGCGCTAATGGTGCCGGAAAGACTACAGCTATGCGTATGCTGTGCGGGCTGAGTTATCCAACCTCAGGCAGCGGTATAGTTGCAGGCTATGATGTAATGAATGAAGGAGAAAGGATAAAAAGGCATATTGGATATATGAGTCAAAGGTTTTCATTGTATAATGACTTGACTGTGTGGGAAAATATGCGACTGTTTGCAGGAATATACGGTTTGTCAAGTAAAGAGACACAAGAACGGAGTATGGATTTGCTTAATGAGTTGAATTTTACTTCATCAAAAGATGCTCTTGTTGGTTCTCTGCCTCTTGGTTGGAAACAGAAGTTGTCGTTTGTTATAGCAACAATACATGATCCGGAAATAATTTTCCTTGATGAACCGACGGGAGGAGTGGATCCAATCACTAGAAGACAATTTTGGGAAATGATTTATAAAGCAGCAGACAAGGGAACAACTATATTTGTCACTACGCACTATATGGACGAGGCAGAGTATTGTTCGCGTGTGTCGATAATGGTTGATGGCGTTATAAAGGCTCTCGACACTCCCATGTGTTTGAAACAACAGTTTGGAGTTCAAACAATAGATGAAGTGTTCCGGATATTGGCAAGAGATGCAAAAAGGGGAGGGCAATAAGATGAAAAGTAGTTTTGGTTCATTTGTTAAAAAAGAGTCATTGCATATATTGCGTGATAAGCGTACAATGCTTGTTGTTATGCTTATACCAGTTATGCTTATGATTTTGTTTGGTTTTGCAATATCTACTGAAGTGAATAATATTAATATTGCTGTAGTAGCAAATAATCGTACCGATGGTGTAAAAGATGCAGTGGAACGCATGTCGCAAAATGAATACTTTACTTTTATAGGATATGTTTATCCTGACCAGATAGACGGAATATTGCGTTCTAATAAAGCAAATGCAGTCATTGTATTTGATGATGATTATGAACGGAAATTGTCCCAGATTGCTAATGGTGTCCCAGTGCCGCCTATAATACAAGTTGTTGTAGATGCATCAAATGTTAATACAGCAGGAATGGCTACGGCATATCTGCAGAATATATTGCTTGAACATGATTCTCAACAGTCATTTTTCGATACAAGAATGCTATTTAATCCACAGATGAAAAGTGCATATAATTTCGTTCCTGGTATTATGGGACTTATCTTTATTCTTGTGTGCGCAATGATGACTTCAGTATCAATCGTTCGAGAGAAAGAAATGGGAACAATGGAAGTTCTGCTAGTATCTCCTGTGCGCCCTGTAAAAATAATATGTGCAAAAATGGTTCCGTATTTTCTTATTTCTTGTATAGTGCTTGTCCTTATCATGGCTTTGGCCCAGTATTTATTAGGAATACCTATGGAGGGTGGTGTCGCAGGTATTTTTGCGTTGTCGATTTTATATCTTGTATTGTCTCTGTCGTTAGGACTGCTTGTCTCAACGATTGCTAGTACACAGATTGTTGCGCTTCTAGTTTCAGCAATGGTAATGATGATGCCTATTCTGATGTTGTCTGGTATGTTATTCCCTATTGAAAACCTACCTGTTTTCTTTAAGGTGGTATCAAATATTGTTCCAGCTCGCTGGTATATTGATGCCATCCGTAAGATGATGATACAAGGTGAATCCATTGTGGCCGTTTGGAAGAACTGTGCTATACTGCTAGGAATGACTGTGGTAATACTTGGAGTTTCTTTAAAAAAGTTTAATGACAAACTAGAATGAATTATATTACTATGAGAACATTTATAGTGCTATTTCAGAAAGAGTTCTTACAGATTAAAAGGAATTCATTTTTACCTAAATTGATTGTGGCATTCCCAATATTAGTTATGCTGCTTATGCCACTCATTATGACTATGGATGTGAAAAATGTGAATATATCAATTGTTGATATGGATAGGTCGAGTGTATCTCGCCGTATAATGTCGCATATAGAAGCATCTGATTATTTCACACTTAAGCAAGAAACTACTGAGTACTACTTTGCAATGGAATCTCTGACCAAGGGTGATGTTGATGTGATTATAATGATACCCAATGATTTTGAGCAGGATATGATGATGTCTGTTCCAAAGCGTATAAGCATTGTGGCAAATGCTGTAAATGCAACAAAAGGAGGCATTGGAATGCAATATGCTATACAGTCAATTATGTATTCTCTAAAGGAGCTGCGTGGTGAAAGAGGTCCTATTAATGTTTCTGATATAATTACTGTGGAGAATAGATATAATCCAACTCTTAATTACAGGCATTATATGATTCCTGCGTTAATGATAATATTGTTTATACTTATATGCGGTTTTTTACCTGCATTGAGTATAGTAGGAGAAAAGGAGAATGGCACTATAGAACAGATAAATGTTACGCCAGTGTCGAGATTTGTGTTTACTCTGTCAAAGTTAGTCCCGTATTGGATTATAGGTCTTTTTGTGCTAACAATAGCTATGCTAGTTGCAAGATTAGTATATGGTTTAGCTCCGCTTGACTCAATAGGTGCGATTTATTTTGGTGCTGTTCTGTTTATACTCACAATCTCAGGATTTAGCCTTACTATTGCTAATTTCTCAGAAACAATGCAGCAAACTATGTTTGTGATGTTTTTTTTCATTATGGTGTTTATGCTGTTAAGCGGTTTGCTTACTCCAATAGATTCTATGCCTGAATGGGCACAACGATTTACTTTGATTTTACCGCCTAGATATTTTGTTGAAATTCTTAGGTCAATCTATTTGAAAGGAGCAACAATAGCAGAGTTGTGGGTGAATTTTGCCGCGTTAGGATTATTTGCAGTGATATTTAACTCCCTTGCAGCAATTACATATAGGAAGCGTGTTTAACATGATACTTCTTTGAAATGAAAAAAGGTTGTCACCACGACAACCTTTTTCCTTAGTAGAATAATATCTCTCAAGTATGTTGTATTTTGTATGTTTATCAGAACTTAATGTCGAAGCTAGCACCAAGTACATCGTTCTTACGAGTGTATAAATTTGCAGAGCCAGCAGCACTTGTAAGCTTGTGGTCTTCATAGAATGAGTGCATGTAACCAATATTTAGTTTCATGCGGTCATTGAATTTGTAAGCTCCACCCACACAAAGAGCAGTAGAACTGATATTGAAGTTCATGTCGCTCATGTCGCTGTCTTTAAAACCATATTGTGTGCGTTGTACACCTGCGCTCACAAGCCACTTGTCATTGATATCCCATTCTGTACCAAATGTGATTTCCCAAGTGTTGTTTCCTTCTTTAATAGCAGTACCTTTAGCATCTTTATCCCAGTAGTAGTGAAAACCAGCAGCCACTCGTACTGAAGGAATAATTGAATATTGTGCACCTAAAGTAAATAGAGCAGGAATGTCAGAGCGAACTTTTTGACCATTAGCATAGGTTGGCATGATTGCATCAACATTTGCGCTATTGTTGGATTCATTTTCCAGGTTGATTTTAGTGCGGAATTCGTATTTAGCAGCTAGGTTAACTTTGCCAAGATTTACATCTACGCCAATTATAGGAGTAACGCCAAATCCGCTTTGTGAGCAGTCAAGGTTAAGGTCTGTTCCCAAAAGATACGCGCCTTGCATAGCCGATGCAGCTATTTCTTGGTATTTAAGAGCTTCTGCAGTCATGCCTAATGCAGAATATTGTTGTGCTGCCATGCTGGCTTGTTGTGCAAGATTGTTCATGTATGTTCCTGCATCGATGTCATTTGCTTTGATGTTTGAAATCGCACCAGTGTACGAACAGTTAGCTAATACGCCACGAACACCTGCAAATACAGAGACTTTGCCTAGGATTTTATATGTTCCACCTACTTGGAAACCATAAAAATACTGTTCTCCTGTAAGTGTTTGATTTAGAGAGTATGAATTAACTTGTGCTTGAGCAAGCTTTCCTCCTACCATTTCTTCAAACATAGGAAGACCTTGTTCAAATTTGCACTTGCCGCCACCTCCGCCAATTGCAAATTGAGCAGATACTGACCATTTATCATTAATTATATATGCAGCTTGAAGTGATGGAATAACTGGAGCTGTAGCTTTCCCTTCAAAGTACTTGCTTCCATCGGCGTCACCACTTAGCATATAAAGAGGGTTGTTTGTCGTAATTTGACGCTTTTGGAAAGCAGCTTGCCAGCTTATTGATAGGTGGATTCCTTGTGGAAGGAATGCGGTACCTGCAGGGTTGCTATAAACACCATCGATTGCAATAGCTGCATCGCGTGCAGGATTGCGTAGGAAAGTAGCATTTTGATTTGTGTTTGCTAAAAGGCCTCCAGCATGGGAAGCAAACGCTACAAATGCAGCGCATAATGTTAAAAAGATTCTATTCATAAATTATACATTATATAAATTCGGGTGCAAATATAGATATAATAGTTTGATGATAAAATTAATTTTAAAAATATTAACAGATATTAATTGTTTTATTTTGCTTTATCATTGTTCTGTTTTTCCGAAAAACATAGGAAATATTTAAAAAATTAACATGGTATTTGTTAAAATGTTAAGTTTTATCAAAAGAGTCTGTTCATATGATATGATGCAATATAACAATATATATGAAAAAATTAGTAATTTTGCATATTGAAAAATATATAAGAAATGATTTCAGTAAGTAATTTAGGTATTCAATTTGGTAAAAGAGTATTGTTTCAGGATGTGAATTTGAAGTTCACACCAGGAAATTGCTATGGTATTATTGGAGCCAATGGCGCTGGTAAAAGTACATTGATGAGAATTTTGAGTGGTGAATTAAGTCCTACTCAAGGTAATGTATCACAAGGTCCAGGCGAGCGAATGAGTGTTTTGAGTCAGGATCACTTCGCTTATGATGAGTTCACTGTTTTAGATACAGTTCTTCAAGGGCATACTGTTCTATGGGAAGTTATGAAGGAAAAAGATGCCTTGTATGCAAAGGCTGATTTTACTGATGAAGATGGTATCAGAGCATCGGAACTAGAGGAGAAATTTGCAGAAATGGAAGGCTGGAATGCTGAAAGTGATGCAGCTGCGCTTTTGAGTGGCCTTGGTATTAAGGAAGAGAAGCATTATACTCTTATGAAAGATATGAGTGCTAAGGAGAAAGTGCGTGTTCTTTTGGCAAAGGCACTATTTGGTCATCCTGATAATTTGCTTCTTGACGAGCCTACTAATGACTTGGACTTGGATACGGTAAGCTGGCTTGAAGATTATCTGTCAAAGTGTGAAGATACAACAGTGTTGGTTGTGTCACACGACCGCCACTTCCTAGATGCAATTTCCACTCACACATTAGATATTGATTATAATAAGGTTACATTATTCGCAGGTAACTATAGCTTCTGGTATCAATCAAGTCAGTTGGCATTGCGTCAACAACAGCAGGCTAATAAAAAGGCTGAAGAAAAGCGTAAGGAATTGCAAGAGTTCATTCGTCGATTCAGTGCGAATGTTGCAAAATCAAAGCAGACTACTAGTCGCAAGAAGATGCTTGAGAAACTTAATGTCGAAGAAATTCAACCATCATCTCGCCGTTATCCAGGAATTATTTTCACTCCGAGCCGTGAACCGGGCAACAAGATTCTTGAGATTCATGGATTGACTGCGTCGGTTGAAGGTGATATCTTGTTCCAGGATCTGAATTTGACTATAGAGAAAAATGACAAGGTTGTATTCCTTAGCCGTGACCCTCGTGCAATGACTGCGCTTTTTGAAATTATAAACGGTAAGCGTAAGCCAGATGCAGGAACATTTGAATGGGGACAAACTATCACAACAGCTTATCTTCCGTTGGATAATTCGGCATATTTCAATACTGATATGAATCTTGTAGACTGGTTATCTCAATATAGTGATGATACAAGCGAGATCTATATTAAGGGATTCCTTGGAAAAATGCTATTCTCAGGAGAAGAAGTGCTGAAAAAAGCCTCAGTGCTTTCAGGAGGTGAAAAGATGCGTTGTATGATAGCTAAAATGATGATGACTGATGCAAATACTTTGGTGCTAGATACACCGACAAACCATTTGGATTTGGAATCAATTCAGGCATTCAACAACACATTGCAATCATTTAAGGGAAATATCATTATGTCATCTCATGACCATGAATTTATTCAAACTGTTTGCAACCGTATGGTAGAACTTACTCCTAACGGCATAATAGACAAAATCATGGATTATGATGACTATATTACCGATGAAAAAGTATTGGCATTAAAAGAAAAACTATACGCAAAATAATATTATTATGGTAAAGCATATTGTAAGTTTTAAGTTGACGGGAACAGCGGAAGAACGCATGGAAGTTGCATTGAAATTCAAGGCTGCTCTTGAAGCTCTCCCTGAACAAATTGAAGTGCTACGCAGCATGGAAGTGGGAATTAATTCTAATCCAAACGAAACATGGGATGTAGTGCTAACAGCTGTTGTAGATACTATGGCCGATGTTGATGTGTATGCAAAACACCCTGCTCATGTTGCTGCTGCAGGTTTGCTAGCTGGTCATAAGGATAGTAGAGCATGTGTTGATTATGAATTTTAATGAGCACAAATTAGTGTAATAGAATTAAGGCGGTGTGTTTGTAATAATAACGCATCGCTTTTTTTAGATTTTGTTGAATGAAGATTTCTGTATTAGTAGAAAATACTAGTCGCGATAATTATTGCACTGAACACGGATTAAGTCTTTATATTGCTCTCAATAGAGGAAAGAATATACTTTTTGATATGGGGCAAGGGAATTTGTTCCTTAAAAATGCTCAATTGCTTGGTTGCGATATAAAAGATGTAGATTCAGCGATTATATCCCATGGCCATTATGATCATGGCGGAGGTTTGCGCTATTTTATGAATCTTAATGATAAAGCAAATGTGTATATACAGCAACTTGCTTTCGAACCTCATTATTCATTGAAAGAATTTGGTCTCAAATATATAGGGCTAGATGAGTCGTTGAAAACCGATTTTTGTGACAGACTGGTGATGTGTGGTGGAATTTGTGCTTTGAGTGAAGGAGTGACTTTGTTTACTTGTAGTGAAAATATATATCCACAGCCCGAAGGAAATTCGTTGCTATATGGTTCTGATAAAAAGACGAATGATGATTTCTCGCATGAGCAAAGCGTGTTAATAACGGAAGGGGATAGAGTTGTACTTTTTGCCGGTTGTGCTCATTGCGGTATCTTAAATATAATGCATACTGCAGAGAAATTATCGAGTAGAAAAATAACACATGTAATAGCAGGCTTTCATTTGATGAAAACGAATGATAACGAACAGTTGATGACACTTGCCCAATGTTTACTTAGCCATGAGACTTGTAGCTATTATACATTGCATTGCACGGGAACAGAACAATATGAAATGCTTAGGCAGTACATGAATAATCGTATTTGTTATCTCAGTTGTGGTGACACAATTGAGATATAAAAAACAAGCATTACAGATACCTGTAAAATAAAGAAAAACCGAGCAAGTCATGTGTGACATAGCTCGGTTTTTTGTTGTATATAAGAATTATCTTATAGTATGTAAAGTGATTGGATTGCTTCTAGAGGGTTTTCGGCTTTAAATACATAGTTGCCTGCTACAAGAATATCTGCACCTGCGTCCCGTAGCTCAGCCCCAGTTTTGTCATTTACACCTCCGTCAACTTCGATAAGAGCATTCGAACCTGTTTCTTTGATTAGAGTACGCAATTCACGCACTTTGTTTAGAGTATGAGGTATGAATTTTTGTCCTCCAAACCCTGGGTTGACAGACATTAGAAGTACTAAGTCCAATTCGCATATGATGTCGCGTAGGACACATACTGGTGTAGCTGGGTTAAGTGTCACTCCTGCTTTCATGCCGGCAGCTTTGATTTGCTGTATTACTCGGTGCAAGTGCGTGCATGTTTCGTAGTGAACATTCATGATTTCAGCACCACAGTCTTTTACTTCCTTGATGAACTTTTGTGGCTCGACGATCATCAGATGAACATCAAGAGGCTTTTTGCATGTCTTTTTCACATACTCCAACACTGGGAATCCAAAAGATATGTTAGGAACAAATACACCGTCCATGATATCAATATGAAGCATTTGTGCTTCACTGTTGTTAATCATTTCAAGGTCTCTGTTGAGATTGCCGAAATCGGCTGAAAGAAGAGAAGGTGATACTATCATGATAATATGTTTATTTAGAAGATTTGTTGCAGAATCCTTTATAAAGAATGAATAGAACAATGAATGCAAGTAGAATATAACCCGCTATTGAAAGATATCCGTTGTAATATTCAATTTTTTCTAGTAGCTGGTCTTGTGGTACAGTTAAACTAAGAAGATAACCTAGTGTTGCAAGTACAATGTTCCAGATCCCTGCTCCTAAAGATGTGAATAGGGCAAATGTGGAAAAGTTCATGCGTGAAAGACCTGCAGGTATAGATATTAATTGTCTTACAGCTGGAATGAGTCGTCCCAAGAAAGTTGAGATTGCACCATGTTTGTCAAAATACTTTTCAGCTGTTTCGACTTTATTGGCATCAATCAAGCACATGTGTCCCAATCGGCTGTTCGCAAATTTGTATATAATAGGTCTACCAACCCAAAGAGCCAGATAATAGTTAATCATTGCTCCAAATAAAGCACCAATGGTAGCAAATAGTACAACCAAATAGATATTAAGGTTACTGCCTTCCTGCATAGCAAAATATGCTGCTGGAGGTACTACTATTTCTGAAGGAAAGGGAATGAAAGAACTTTCAATTGTCATTAATAATGTTATTGTCCAATAATTAAGATGAGCTTGAAACCATTGATAAATTTGTAGTGCCATAGTTCTAATTTACTAATGAAGGGCTATTTCGTATGCGCCCTAAATGATAAATGTGTTATTTGTTTGTTTTTGCAAAATTAAGTATTCTTTTTGGATAAATCATAACCGGCATCTATAAAAATTGAAGCATATGCTTCTGCTTTTTTCTCTATTGATAAAGGGTATGCTCTTGATGATGACGGCGCTCTGTAATGTGAGATTATTCGATTGTTGAATTTAATTTTCACACAATCACCAATGCTAGGAATTGAAGTGCCGAACATTGATGCCAGCGTCTCTGTTGCTTTCTCACCGGCTGTAATAATAGCCGTAATTGTCGCGTTGTCGGTTAATATACCTTTAATATCCGATGGAGATACTATTTCAAGAAATTTATCGGAAGCATTGTCTTTAAGCCTTTTTACTTTATATCCTGTGTCATATAAAGCAATCCCTTGTTCAGTAAGGAATCCTTTGATTTTATCAAGAATGAATTTCTTGTGAGTTTCATCCCAAAAACACACCTTGTCATTATAGAAGATAATTCCCATTATACGCCACATGTCGTTGATCTTATTGGGGTAAAAGAACTTCATTGACCATCGTTCTTCTTTGGGAGGGAAAGTCCCAAGGATTAAAATTCTGGCATTCTTCGGAATGAATGGTTCGAAAGGGTGGGTTTCAGTCTTTATTTCGTTCATTATATGATTATTTATATGCAAAAGTAAGTACAAAAATCAAATTATTATCTAATAATGATGATTTAGTCGCCGAAATATCGTACATTTGCATAAAATTGAAAAAATATTAAGTATGAAATATCTACATTTTGCAGTTATATTATTAACTGCACTGTTTATTACAAGTTGTGCTTCATCTAAGAAAGTTCCATATATGGTAGGAGCTGAGACTATTCCACAAGAGGCATTGCAACAAGTTGCGAAAAGTACGGATCCTGTAATTATGCCAGGTGATTTGTTGGAGATTCTTGTTTCTGCTTCAAATCCTGAAGTAGTAAAACCATTTAACAGAATGGGGCTGGTATATGAAATGGCTGGTACTTTAAGTACTTATGGAAGTGCTGCAAATAATAGTTCTTCATTCTATCTAGTGGATAATGAAGGTAACATTGAATTCCCTGTGATTGGTACGATAAAAATAGGTGGTATGACCAAGAATCAAGCTCAAAAGGAGATTCTTGATAATATTTATCCAAAGTATATAAAAGAAACTCCTGGTATTGATATAAGATTCAAGAACTTTAAGGTGTCTGTATTAGGTGAAGTTGCGCGTTCGGGTGTATATACAGCTACAAACGAAAAAATGAATATTCTAGAAGCTCTAGCAATGGCTGGTGACTTGACTATCATGGGTGAGCGTGAGAATGTAATGCTTATCCGTACAAAAACTGATGGTACTCGTGAAATCCATCGTATTAATCTTAATGACAAGAATCTGGTGCTTTCTCCTTATTATAATTTGCAACAGAATGATGTTATATATGTAACACCAAATGCATCAAAAGCTCGTTCTTCATGGACTATACCACCAGCATTGTCACTCGGTTTGAGTACAATGGGTACATTGATATCTATTGCAACTTTGGTTGTAACCATTGTTAAGTAATTATCGGTACAAATATAGCATAAGAAAAGGAGGCTAATGCCTCCTTTTCTTATTTGTTATGCTATGTGAGCCTTTGTTAATTTGACATTGCCATGTAGTTTCCTTGCAATGTTGCTTGATAAGCCATTACACCTTCATTTGATAGTTCAAATGTACGGAATTCGTTGTTAGGAGTTGCCATTCTAACATGATTGTCATCAACATATTGCAACAGTTCATAAGACTTTCCGTCCTTCTCTAAAGACCAAGAATTTTCGCAAGAATCAAATACGAATTTGAAAGTGCTATTGTCGCTAGTATTAGTTATCGTGTATCCATTCTTGTCGCGTTGCACTAAGTATCGTGCATTTTTTCCGTCAATAACTTGTGTGCTAGCAGTAACGGGGTTAGAACCAGACCAGAACTCGATACTGTTTATAACTAGTATATCGGCTATTGCTGTAAGTTCATAAACTGGAATAACGCAGAAAGCTGCAAAAATCATTGCATTTACAAATTTGTTGCTTACCTGTTTGTTCCATGTTAGCACCTTATTGGTTAATTCAAAACTTCCAATGCAAGATGTAAATAACATTGATGATGCAATTGAAAGTATAACTGCTACTGTAAATACTCTTTTTTTCATATATGCTATAAATTTTAATGATGATAGTTCGTGGTTAAATTTTTGATTTGAAGTAATTATAATACTTATTTACCTTCTCAACATATGCAATGGTTTCACTGCCTCTAAAGTATCCGGCTCTGCATACTTCGTCATTGAAGTACTCTGGGTTGGCTTTCCATCTCAGAGTTTCACTGACATTGCCTTCCCAAATTTGCGGATTCTTTCCGTATTTTTTTGCAAGAGCTATTGCGTCAAGAACATGACCTACACCAGAGTTATAGGCAGCCAAAATGAACTTCATTCGTTCTTCTTCATTAGGCACCCTCTTTGATAGTATTCGGTTCAGTTCTTTAATGTTAGCTACTGCCGCTTTAACATTTAGTTCAGGATTGGTAATGTGTTCAATGTCTAGTCCATATGCGCGGGCTGTTCCAGGCATTAGCTGCATTAACCCTTTTGCTCCGGCCCAAGATACTGCTGTTGTGTCAAATCTTGATTCACTCCATGCTTGAGCGGCAAGAATTCTCCAATCCCATCCTATTTCTGGAGCGTATTTCTTGAATATATGATCGTAGGGAGAGATATTGCCATTGCTGAAATTGAGCTTAGGATAGTTGATGTTTCTTTCCTCGTTCTTGCTCAATTCAAAATATCGTTTAATCAATGCCATAGATGCATTTTTACTTTCTTGTAATTCATTCCATGAATTGATGCTGTCTGCTAGAATTGAGTCCTTTACAGCCCATGACGCTCGTTGTGCAAAACTGATAGGAACTTCTATATTGATGTTTTTGAAGTATGTTCGATTGATTTTAGCGATATCACTATCTGTTATTGTTAATGGCACTTTTCTGTCTGCAACCATTTCAATAAGGTCTTCGGTGGTTGCTGAATCTGGACTAACACTATGTATGATAATTCCTCCTCCAACTTCATTGTCAAGATTCTTCAGCCGTGACTCATATTTAGAGCCTTTTTCAACATAAACTTCTTGTCCAATAAGTTGAATGGCATCGGTAATCATTTTATTGGATTTGGGTTGTACTAATACTTGATTTGTTATGTTTTCGTTACCGCAATGTATGACGATATTCTTATATTCATTAGTGATGGGCACTTCATATGCTATCAGATCAATTTTTCCTGAATCAAGAAGTTCAATCATGTGAGGTAAATTGTTGCCGAGAACAAACCGAGCCACGATACCTTTGTCTTGTGTGAACTTATTTATTCGTTCATATTCGTATCCAAGTGTATCACCTTTGAAAATGAAGAAAGTTGTTGGGCTGTATAATGTGCCCACTATGAGAGTATCAGGCAATTCATATGTTTCTACATTCCTGTTAATATGCTTGTCACAAGCGGTATGTATTATGATTAACAGGAATGCAGTTATGATTGAACATATGATATGCAAGATATTTCTCATGAAACAATCTTGTTAATACTCAAATTTACCGTATTCAGATATGATGGTTAGTTTCTTTTCGGTAGAGTCTTCAACACGACCAACAATTTGGGCTTCAATGCCAAAAGATTGTGCTATTTCAATGACATCGTTGGCGTCTTCAGGGGAAAGATAAATTTCCATGCGGTGTCCCATGTTGAACACTTTGTACATTTCTTTCCAGTCGGTTCCTGATTGATCTTGGATTAACTTGAATAAAGGAGGAGTAGGGAACAAATTGTCCTTGATAACATGTTTGTTCTCGATGAAGTGAAGGATTTTTGTTTGTGCTCCACCGGAACAATGTACCATGCCGTGAATCTTGCCTCTCATCTTATCTAGAAGCTTCTTTATGACTGGTGCATAAGTACGAGTTGGTGAAAGAACTAATTTTCCTGCATCGATATCTACGCCTTCGACTGGGTCAGTTAATTTTACATTACCTGAATAAACTAATTCATCTGGAACATTCTTGTCGAAGCTTTCTGGGTATTTTTCAGCAAGGTATTTAGCAAATACATCATGTCTGGCAGATGTTAAACCGTTGCTACCCATACCGCCATTGTATTCTTTTTCATATGTTGCTTTGCCTGATGATGACAAACCGACAATCACATCTCCACCAGCTATATTAGCATTGTTGATAACATCGCTACGCTTCATGCGGCAAGTTACTGTGCTGTCAACGATAATAGTACGGACCAAATCACCTACATCGGCTGTCTCTCCACCAGTTGATACAATGTTCACTCCTAACTCTCTCAATTCGGCAAGCAGTTCTTCTGTGCCATTGATTATTGCTGAAATGACCTCTCCAGGAATGAGCAGCTTGTTGCGTCCTATGGTAGATGACAGCAAAATGTTGTCGGTAGCTCCAACGCATAGCAGGTCATCAATATTCATAATTAGTGCGTCTTGTGCAATACCTTTCCACACACTCATGTCACCAGTCTCTTTCCAATACAAGTATGCTAATGAGGATTTGGTACCAGCACCGTCGGCATGCATGATATTGCAATATTCAGGGTCACCCCCAAGTACATCGGGAATGATTTTACAGAATGCCTTAGGGTACAGTCCTTTATCTACATTTTTTATTGCATTATGCACATCTTCTTTTGAAGCAGACACGCCTCTTAAATCATATCTTTGATCACTCATAATATTTAGAATGTAATTATTATCGTTTATATATTATAAATTAGCAAATGCCATAAAGAAAAGTAGGGCGATAGGGGAAACAAAAAGCAAACTGTCGATTCTGTCAAGGATACCTCCGTGTCCAGGCAAGATGTTTCCGCTGTCTTTAACGCCTAGAGAGCGTTTAATCATTGATTCACATAAATCTCCATATGTTGAAAATACAGAAACAATAACTCCTAGACTGATCCATGTGCTTAAATCTGGCCCATTAAAGAAAGGATTGAAAAAGTGGAAGAACAATATTGATGCGATAACGCATAAAGCAAGTCCACCCCAGAAACCTTCCCAGGATTTCTTTGGTGAGATCCTTTCAAATAATCGATGCTTGCCAAATAATGTTCCTACGCAAAAAGCTCCGGTATCGTTAATCCATATAAATAAGAATAGCGCAAGCAGCATATATGGGTTGCTTGTGTATAGAATATTAAGTAATGACAATGGTAAAGCAACATATAGTTGTCCCATAATAGAAAAGGCCCAAGCCTCCAATGCATGAGGAGACTTGATATATAACTGGTATATGCTGCGGATTATGAAATACATCAAATATGGCGTGAATATATCAAAGCCACATTCTGGGTGTGATGTTTTCCAATAGAATAAAAAGAATAATAGCAAACCGCCTATGATATCTATAAGCTTGCTGACTGTAGATGTGCTATAACGGCTGTCAGTAAGTGTCTGAAATTCCCATAAGCCTAGGGCTAGCAATAATGCAAATAATGATGCGAATAGGATAGGGGAACTTATAGTTAAAGAAGCAATGATGAGCGCTACATAAACGCCACCTGTTACTGTTCGTGTAATTAATTTCTTCACTTTAGTATTTTGTTGATTATTCTACAAAAATAACTATTTTTTTGTGACTTTACAAGATGTGCAGAAAAAACGATGAAATCGTGTTGTTTAAATATTTCTTTCTAAATTGTTGTAATTGTATTAATTTTGTAGAAAATATCATTAGAAATGAACTTCATTAAGTATATAGCACTGTTAATTGTATCTCCAAGTGAAGGCTGGAAAGATATAAATAAATACACCATCCCTAATAATTTGTTGTTGTCTAAGCTGTATTATCCAGTTTTAGCAATATTGTCATTGTCAGTATTTGTTCCTTTCTTGTTTGGAGATGGAAGTGTTGGATTAAATGGAGTGATACTATACGCATTGATAGACTTTGTGAAATATTTTATTTCATTCTTTGCCGTATCGTATTTTCTAACAGGTATTTATTCTAATGTATTTAAATCAAAGAATGAAATAAATAAGCTTAATAATTATGTGGTGTTTAACCTCGCTATTTTAGTGCTTTTTAATGTGCTAAGAAACTTTATGCCTGGTTTCCCATTTTTTGAGATTTTCCCGTTGTATATAATATTTGTTATTTATAAAGGGATAAACTATGTTGCTGTGCCACAGGCAGAACATGTTAAATTTATAATTTTATCGTCATTGTTCATGCTGTTGATACCAGTTGGTATAAAGTTTGTTTTAGAATTATTAATTCCAAATTTTTAGAAAATGGCAAATAATCAAATCAATATAAAAAACAGAAGGGCTACATTTGATTATGAAATAGTAGAAACTTTTACTGCGGGCATCGTTTTGACCGGAACTGAAATAAAGTCAATACGGCAAGGTAAGGCTGGCTTGACAGATACATTCTGTTTTATAAATAACGGAGAAGTCTGGGTGAAAAACATGTATATAGCAGAATATTTTTATGGTAGCTATAATAATCATGCTGAGCGTAGAGAAAGAAAACTATTGCTGAAAAAAAAGGAGATCGAACGATTGGCAAAAAATAATTCGGTAAGCGGGTTCTCAATAGTTCCTTTAAAGTTATTTATAAATGAACGCGGATTGGCTAAACTTGTTATCGCTATTGCTAAAGGTAAGAAGATGTATGACAAGCGACAGTCAATCAAGGAAAGAGAAGATAAAATAATGATGAGCAGAATAATGAAGCGATGAAATTCATTATTCATGCTTTTTTACAAATGAGCAGAATTGCATTGTTGTCTTTATCGGTAGTGCCAAACAGGTAATTGTTGCCGCCATCATTGACTTTAAGTTTCTTCTTAAGTTCTTCGGCTGATAACCTGAAGTTTCTTACGCTAACATTGATTTGAGGGAATGATTTGCTTATTGATTTTATTGCATTGCTCTTAAAAGGAATTATACTAGTTATGATGAATCTCCTTCCTGGGAAATCCTCTGTAAGTGTTTCATTAACAAATAGATGAGAATTGTTATGTATTCTTGATATGTTGTACTCTGATTCTAGCGCATCATATACCTGTGCCTTCATAATGCATCTATTTGGTTCATATAGATATTCATTTACCTCGGGTGTTTTGCAAGGAAAACTTACAACATGGTTTTTACTGTAAACAGATGAAAAGTGCTGAACTGCATCATTTTCAAAGTTGAATGTATGTATATTCGGTGATAGCATTTCGCTATTGTTGTTTAATTCAATTTTAAATAAAACCTCTTTGCATTCATTGTTAATGCCGTTCACCCAAATATCAGATACTTTGTTGTTTAACTCCTTGATTGACTGCGATATGTCAAGCATAGGAGACGCTTTTATATAAAGAGTGTCAGTGATTCCCTTTATAGAAGGAATTAACTCCAATACATTTGGCTCGCAATCGCTTAATCCGAACAAACGCTTGTTGTTGCTGCCTCGTCGAGCAGGATCAATAAAAATTACATCATAGTGTTGTGATGTGTTTTTTATAAAATCATTACAGTCTTCACATATTACAGTTACATTGTCTGTATGTGTGTCCATATTGAACTTTGACACAATAGCTGTTTCAGGATTTATTTCTAATGCAGTAACTGATTTTACCGATTTAGAAATATAATAAGCATCAATGCAAAGACCAGCTGTTAAATCAAGTACGCTAGCATTAGGACTTAACAGAGAAGCATGGAATTTGGCAATACTTTCTGCTGTGCATTGTTCAGTTGAAAGTGTGTTCGGAAATAAGAAATTATGTTTGTCGAATAATTCGGGTAGTTTTTTCTTAATTCTATTTTTGCATTCAATTTGAAGAATAGCGTAATTTACATCGAAATCACAATCTTTATGAGATTTAAGTCTTAACTTATTTGTATCACATGACATATGTGTATTAATGAATTTGTGAAATTCATTATTGTTTGCTGTTTCTTTCAATTCTTCTAATGTCATGTTGGTAGTGTTTAATTGATTTCTTTGCAAAGATACGAATAATATAAAGAATAGTATTATATTTGCGCAATGAAGTCCTTCGCTATTATTTGTAAAAACTATGATAGAATGACAGATAGGCAGTTAGCTGTACTTGCTAGTGAAATATATCATAATTATAGTACTAATTATAGTATTTCTTGTCCATTTGGTATTGATGGTTCAGGTACTTAGCGTCCTGGTAATATTGGCGAACTTTATAATAACAAGTAATATGGATAATGATTTAAAAGATTTATTAGAAAGAATTTTTACATTTATAAAATGGTATATAATTATTGCATCTATAATTTCTTTAGTTTTGTTTGTCTTTTAAAATGATATGTTTATGTTTTGTAACATTGGTTTGTTTGAGTATATAATTATTTTAGCTACGATTTTTTTTGTTTACTTTTTTGTAATAAAAATTATTCGTGAATTGAAGAAATAATTAAAATCTTTTATTTACTTTGCGCATGACATATTGCACCATAATTTGTATTATGTTAAATAGGTGTAAGGTGAATAAATAATCGTCGAGAAATGTATTATATTGAATAATATATATTATAAAAATTATACTATCCTACTGAGAAGATAGTTTTAAAAATGAGTTTTATGTCAAGAAATAAACTGTGATTCTTAATGTAATAAAGATTGAGTGCAAGTTTATCTTGCATAATAACATTCT
>JAFOXR010000049.1 GCA_017391675.1 Muribaculaceae bacterium | reverse complement strand
GGAACGCCCCATTCAATAAGTTTTTCCATAAGACCAAACGCCTTCCATAGGTTAGTGTTCGATTCATGGAAACCTGTAGTGTCACCTAATGCTCTATTGACAAGAGGTAGATTTCGAGTTGCCCAGCATCCGTGTCCTGGATTGATATAAACTCTAATGTCGTTAACTGTTACAGCCATCATAGTAGTCCACGCTATGATAGTCATCACTGCTAGTGAAATAAATCTCTTTTTCATGATGTGGTAATATTATGATGTTTTTTATTCCTTGATGTTAATCACATATAGTTCGCCTTCTGGAGTAACAAACGAGATGTTGTTGGCACCTGTTGAAGGATACATAGCTTTAGTGCTGGCGCTAGTAATCACTTGAGTAGTATTGCCATCGATACGCTTTGCAAGTAGTTTAGAACTTGTAGTTTTCACGCCATCGTCGTGGTGGTCCATACCCACTATTACATTATTGTTGTACCACACTGGAGCACGAAGCACACCTTGCGCAACAGGATTGCTACCATCTAGATTGCACACAAATGTACCTTCACCCACTAGGAAATAAAGCACCTTCTTTCCATCAGGAGAAACAGAAGGCCACAAGTAGCTTCGTCCTTCAACTCCTTGAGGAGCGATAACATTGGTAACACCATTAACGGTTACACACAATCGTCCGCGGTTGATAGATGCCACAGGACGAAGAGCTTCACTAGTGTGTGAACCAGCATTAGCGCTTAGCACTCGGGCAGCATCGGCAGCAAAAGCAAATGTGTTGCGAGTTGCACCAGATACAGTACTGGTAAGTCCGCTAGCAATGTTTACACTTTTCAAAGTAGTGTAGCGACGGTTGTTGTCACGCAATTCACTTTCACGATAAATCACAGTCTTGTTATCGCCTGCGATTCTTAGGTCGAATCCTATACCAGTATCACTAATGCGAGTCATCTTGCTTGTGGCAAGATCCAGTTTGTCAAGACCCACTGATGATTGACGAGAGATAACAACCCACTTGCCATCATGGCTTAATTGAGCTGTACTCACTTTTACATTCTCGGGAACCGCCACTTTTGTGGTTGTACCGACATTGAGAATCTGTGCATTTACGCCAAGTGTTGCCATAAGGGCAATGGCGAGAAATGTTTTCTTCATTTTAGTTAATAGTTTTTTAGGTTTGTATTAGATGTTTATTAAGTTCTTAAGATATTATTTTCGGTTCCAATATCACAGAATGCAATTATTCTTGACATGTTTTTCCATAAAACATTGTCTTTCTGCAAGTTTAATAGTTTTTTCCATATAAATATGCGTTTGACACAAATATTTGCATTTTGCCACAATTTCATTCATTTAATATGCTTACATTCAATCATGTAACACTAAAATGCAGCATATTATCAAACTAAATCCTCAATATCTACCGAATCCTGCATAAGCGATATGCCGATTGCCACTAGAGCTATCAATGCAATTCCTGCTAACGACACTTTCAATATCGTCTTGCGTTGTTCTTTTTGTTTTACCTCTTTTGGTATCTCTCTGTCCATATATTATTGTTTTCTGTTTTGCCGACAATAATAACAATGTGCGTGCCAAACTTATAACTCACTGAAAATCAGCATTGCGATAAAAAAACAGAGTGTCCGTTTCCGAACACTCTGTACCGTTTTTCTTCTGCACTGGCTGTGGGGTCAATTATACATGTAAATGTATCCGTTAAGATAGGTTGCAAAGGCTAGCCATAGAATGTATGGCAAGAATAGCCATGCCGACAATCTGTTTACTTTGCATGCGTTGAAGGTATACATTAGCACCACTATATCAAGCAGCAGTATGTTAATGAAACCGAGCATCGGATTCATCATGTAGAAAAAACTAATGCTCCACAGGAAGTTCAATGCAAGCTGCATCACAAACAGTGAAATCAACGGGTTACGACGAAAGCCGAGTTCATTGCTTATTAACCCTATGGATATTCCCATGCACACATAAATTATACCCCATGCAATAGGGAACACGCTGTCGGGAGGTGTTAATCCGGGCTTTTCCAGCAACGGATACCATTCTGCCAAAGAATCGGCCTGAAATACTCTTGCCGTATATCCTACGGCAAAGCAAATGGCTATAGCCAATAAAATCCATAACAATCTTTTCATAACTCTAATGTTTTTACTTAAAAAAACATCATTAGCCTCAACAAAGTTTAAAGATCGTGAGCAAAGTTGATTTTTTTGAAAATTTCGCACCTAATCCAAAATTTCAGTATAATTTTTTGGATTAGCAATATTTTTACAATGATTTTTGGAAGGCTAGTCGGGGCGTACCGTTATGACAATAAATAATACCGCAATAAATGAATCCGTAGCGCATCAGTGCCTGCTGCATCATCTTGTTTTCCTTATGCGTGT
>JAFOXR010000048.1 GCA_017391675.1 Muribaculaceae bacterium | reverse complement strand
TAGATGCGATATACATCTGAAAGATGTAATTCGGGTAACCGTGTGGTAAACGCAGTGCCACCACCGGATAGAGGTGCAGAGGTGCACGACCTGAATGGTCGCATATACTGAAGTGGCACTCTTCAAGTGCATACGCTAGTATTTGCCGGTCCGGGAGTGGCGAAAACAGATGTTTTCTTACACCCGGTTAAGATGCAATCCAATGCCTCACGGCATTTGCTAAAAAGACACAAGAAGATAAGTTCTTTTTGTCTAAAGAAAAGGAAAAAGGTGCTATGTGCCGCCTGTCCCTAACTGAGGGAAAGGATATTAGTATAGATAACGATATAACGAGTATAAAATGAAAAAAAATTGTCTTTTATGGTTACTGGTGGCAGCGATGGCAATGACATCGTGCCAAGATGAATTCATAAAGAATGAAAATAAAACCTCTGATAAGATCGGCTATTCGGTAAACATGACCGAGTTGTCCAGTCCTTATCGTACACGCTCAGGGGAAATTGCCAGTTCACATGAGGTGGAGATTGATGATGTGAACGGAATGATTGACGGTAAGCAAGTGTACTTGCACACCATTACTGACATGGTGGTGCCTATGGATATCAAGCAAATTAAATCTGAAAATCAACCTCAAAGTCGTGCTGCAGAGAAAACCGTAGCTGATGTTGATGAAATAGGTGTGACCAGTGTGGTATGGAACGGTACTTCATGGGCTGCTGCTTCCGATCATCGCGTGTATATGGATAATGTGTTAGCTGAGTCAACAGCTTTCCAAACAAACTACTACTGGCCTGCAGCCGAGGAGTATATCCGTTTCTTTGCAATTCATCCATATACAGATGGCCCTAAGATAATTGCTGACGATAAAAAAAATCCTAAAATACAATGGACCGTACCTGAAGATGTTACGAAACAACATGATATTCTTGTGGCATCAAATAACTATGCAGGCGATCACAAAGCAACTGCCAATTTGAATTTTGCTCATGCACTTACTGCTGTTCAATTCAAACTTGCCTCAGGTTTGGCTGGTGTAAAGGTGACTGCCGTGAGAATAAAAGGTGTTTATTATCAAGGTACTTATACCTATAATTTCGATAATTGTACAACAAAGATTGTTGATGATAAGACCTACTATCTTGATGGTGGTGAATGGGAAGTCGTTATGGCTGATGATAAAAAACGCGATTTCGCTACAACTGGTCCAGCAGATGCTTCAACTGAGGACGAAATGCTCATCAATGGCGGAGATAAAACTTTCATGATGATGCCACAAACTTTGCCCGATGGCGCTACTATAGAAGTTGATATCACTGATGCTCATGGAAGTGAAACGCTTACGGCGAGTCTTAAAGACAAGGTGTGGAATAAAGGTACAAAGGTAACTTATGTATTGACCTTCAACGGAAAGGATATAGTTGTATCGGTTGACGGAAATCCTGGCTGGAGCGGTGCAGGAGGAGAGATAAATGCTGGTTTCTAATACTTTAATTTTAAAAATGAGGAAAAAAAATGTATAGGAATATGAAGAATAAAATACTAGGTGGACTGATGCTCGTGCTAGTATTGTGCTTTACAGCTTGTGAAGATGAACAGCTGTTTGGTCGTGATGGAAATACAACTATTCGAATTTCTGCAACTGCGAAGTTCTCAGGAGCGGAAAGTCGTGCTGTACTTGCAACAGAATACAAGGCAACCGAAAATAATGTGTTTATGCTCTACAAGGGTACTGACAAGAATGCAACCCTAGAAGTAATGGAGGCCATGACATCGTTGGAAGGAACAATAGAAAATGTGCGGATAGAAGGTGGTGCTACTTATACTGCAATTATGATAGCTAATGCGCCAAAATCGGAACTTGAATCGCAAGGTGTAGTTGTTGGTTCCAAGCTAGAAGCATTATATTCTGCCACTTATGCAGTAAACTCTACCGACAATAATCCTAATGCCGATGGTTCTACTTTTAAGATTACTTGGAGTGGTATTAAGGAGGGAATTAACTCTAATAATGTAAAAAACGGGATAGCTTTCACTCTTAACCCTAATGTGGCAAGATTGAGCGTTAATGTAAAAAATAATGCGAGTAAAACATCGCAATTTTCTGCCGATAAGATAAATTTGGTTAATATTCAAGTAAAAAATGTGGCTAAGAAAGTGCGTTTTGCACAAAACGCGCTACAAGATGCTAAGTTGTTCACATCGGCTGACAATGGTATTGCAAGTGCCAGTGATGTGTTGGATTATGAAATAGAAGCAATTGATTTGTCTAATGGAGAATCTGCCACATATGAATGGTATGTGCCATGTAATATGCTCGAACCTGCTAAGAATACCGGCTCTCGTGCAGAAAAAGCTCCTGCATATGCTACATATATAGAGATTGACGGAATACGCAGGCTTGACTTTATGGATACTGCTTATAAAGTGTATCCCGGAGTAAAAAATAGCAACGAAGTTTATGAAAATATCCCAAACTATTATGTTAAAGCCGATTATAAGTATACTGTAAATGTGAAAATTGATGATGACGGTTTAAAGTATGATGTAGTTAATTCTTCCGACAAGGATAATGCTACCGCACCGGAAAAAGTGGTTTTCCCTGCCGGCAGCAATTGCTTTATGGTACACCCTAAAATCTCGGCAACTGCTAATGGAACTATCTATGAAGTGCCTATTGATCAGGCAAATCGCTTTTGGAGTATGAAAGATGCGACAAGGGTAATTGGTGAGAATGATGAGTGGGAAGCTGTTTTTATTTGGCAAGATATACCCGGAAAGAAAGTTATGTATTTTTGCGATGAAAAAGGTAGTAATATCACAGAATCGCGTGCTTTTCCATCGTATACGACTTTAACTGAGTATTATGCCGAAGGCAAAGGGCATGAACCCATTCGTTTTAAGTTGGTTGATACTGAAACCTACGGAAATGTGTTGATAGGTATAAGAAAGAATGGTGTTAGTGATTATCTGTGGAGCTGGCACTTGTGGGTTACCGACTATAATCCCGATGCAGCACCTACTCCATCACAAGCAAGAACAATATACAATAATTCTAGCGCTAATGGTATGTATGTAGAAAATGGCGTTTTTGAGATGGATAAACACCCTGTAAAATACATTAATGGTGGAACATCGTTAAATCCTACATATGGAGACCCTAAATGTTTTGGTAATGTACAGCATTTTTATCAATATTATACAACAAAATATTGGACTGGTGCTTCTGCTACAATTTGGGATTGGGACAAAGGCGGAATGTATGCAAACAAATGGATAATGGACCGCAATTTGGGGGCTCAAGGACCCTGTAATGGAGATATAGAAAATGCGTGGGACGCTTTTGGATTATATTATCAATTTGGTCGTAAGGATCCATTCCCTTATATTGATTATAACGCAGAAAAGGATTATTTGTGTCGCAAAGTTTATGATATTAACGGGAATGTAATTAATCAATGGAAAGATGCAACTTTAAGCAGTGATTCAGGTAATGGAGTAATAGGTATTAGAAAGAAATCCGGGAGGGTGAGCTTTGAAGAAAGTGTGAAAAATCCGTTTACATTATATTCAGGAATCGAAGACACATGGACATCAAGCTTAAATGATGTAAAAAGTGAATACTGGTATGGTTTAGAGTCCGGTAAGCATAAATCAATATTTGACCCATGCCCACCGGGCTGGTGTGTGCCTGTATCTGAAGCCTTCCAGTTTGCAACTGTTAAACAGCCTGCAGGTGTGTATGCTAACTCAAATTCATATTCAGATGTATGTGCAAGTTTCATGGTTTATGTGCACTCGAGAGGTTGGAATAATACATCAAATCCTGAATATCATAGAAATTTTGCTATCATAACTTCATTAGGTTGTATTAATGGGTCTGCTTCACCTAATAAGCATCTGGATTCGGTTTTTGCCAGTCAAGGATATATTGCACATGATGGTCGTACTGTGGAAGGTTTGATAAAAAAGGACAGAGGTGATATTCGAGGTTGTTATTGGACCGCCAGACAAAGTGGCGTAGATGGGGAACTCCTTCAGTTTAGACCTCTTGATAAAAAGGATTTTACGGGTACGGAGTGTACTTATAGTTATGCAGATGCAGAATGTGGGAATTATTTTGGTTACGATATTACTGAAGTGTTTTATGCAAGATTCCAGAGAGTAGATGTTCCTGTATTATTATATCATAGAATGAATACTCCATTGCTAATAAATAAATTTGTTGCTTCTCGTGCACAGCCTGTGCGTTGCATTCAAGAACCTAATAATTAATGCCTATAGCATGATGATTTTATAGCAGAGGAGTGTATCGCAAGATACGCTCCTTTGTTGTATGTTGTGTTTTGCGTGTCCTGCACTCGTAATGCTTTGTCTTTCCCCGGGCAATAAATTACCCGGTTACCCTAGACGATGCCCTGCCGGGCATTGCTGCCTATCTAGCTTCCACAGGCGACTCGTTCACCACACGGTTACCCGAATTACATCTTTCAGATGTATATCGCATCTACTTCTTTTGACAGAAGTACATAAGAACAGGTTTTATGTTCCTTATGTCAATATGTCTTTTCCCTTGCTCGCTTGCCAGGGCGATGTCTGGAAGACATCTTTTTATAATAGCCGGGGACATTTATGTCTCCGGAAACGGATTTCATCATCTTTTGCCGTCTGGAAGACGGGAACCTGGCAGTTTCGCGTCTTTGCAGACGCTTTCCTATTTTGATTCCTTTCGCCCGACGGTTTGAAAACCGCCGGCTATTATATTGCCTTTCGGCACTGGTCTTTCAGACCTATTCTCTAGATAAAAGTTTTATGTCCTTATGTCTTTTCCCTTGCTCGCTTGCCAGGGCGATGTCTGGAAGACATCTTTTTTATAATAGCCGGGGACATTTATGTCTCCGGTAACGGGTTTCATCATCTTTTGCCGTCTGGAAGACGGGAACCTGGCAGTTTCGCGTCTTTGCAGACGCTTTCCTATTTTGATTCCTTTTACCCGACGGTTTGAAAACCGCCAGCTATTATATTGCCTTTCGGCACTGGTCTTTCAGACCTATTCTCTAGACAAAAGTTTTATGTCCTTATGTCCTCTTAGCAAATACATGCGTATGCACTTCAGTATATGCGACCCTTCAGGTCGTGCCAGCTCTGATACTCTATTCGGTGGTGGCACTGCGTTTACCACACGGTTACCCTAGACGATGCCCTGTCGGGCATTGCTGAAAAAAGGCTTTAAGGTCTTTAAGGAATTTAAAGGCCAAGAGCTTTCATCTAACGGTGTCGCGCTCCCCCCCCCCTAGGGCTTAGCTCTCTGGGAGATTTCTTAAAAGAACTTGTTTTATGCATATCATCGGGGCGTATAGTTGGGCTTCGGGTGCAATGCTGAGTATATAAAAAAGAAAAGCGGAAGTTTTTAAACTTCCGCTTTTTGGTTTCGTGCGTGTGAAGGGACTCGAACCCCCACGCCTCTCGGCACTAGATCCTAAGTCTAGCGCGGCTACCAATTACGCCACACACGCGAATCCGGATGCAAAGGTACGCATTATTTCGGAACTACAAAACTTTTTGGAGTTTTTTTTGCATCAATGCCAATTTTTACAAGATAAGGCAGCTGATGGCTGATTACTTCGTTAGTGACATGTTAACGGAAAGACCATAGCTGCTGTTGGTCGTAGGATATGCAGTTGATGACACTAAAGGAGTGTTTACCTGGTGGTCGAAGTAAGCGCCTAGCGTGATGCGTTTGCTCACAACATAGTTTGCTGTGAAGTTTATTGATAGTGTCTTGCTTCCGCTTGTAGCTTGAGTAATGCGTGTGTCAATCTTGCGGATAAGTGCGTTGTTGTTTGACATGTTGCACTCAAGGTTAAGTGTCAAGTCATTGCTTACACCTTTCTGGCTGCTCTTAATCTTGAGGAATGAGTTGAAGTTTACAAACTTGTATCCTGCTCCGAATACGAATGATTTAGAGTTGGCTTCAACAACTTGTCCTGCATCGGAATTTAGCGTGAGCGTGCGAGCATCGCGGTACTCGGCATTGAATGAAATATTGTTTTTCATCGTAGCGCTTACTCCGATGAGCGGTGCGAATTTCTCGGTGATGACAACCGATGATATCTTAAACGGCGATGAAGGCACTGGGTTCTGTGTTAGCTGGTCTTGTGTGAAACCTAGTCCGTTGCCAATAGAAATCCAGTCGCTGTAAGATGTGAATGAGCCTACTGAGTAGGTACACTGATAGGCGTGAGAAAGAACGAAGCTCTTGAAAATCTTGCGTATCTTTCCTATTTGTATCAGTCCGTCGTAGGTTACTCGCCAGTTTGGCAGAATGTCGGCAAGTCCCGGGAATGGGTTAAGGCTTACTTTATCCGGGTTAAAGCCTGAATATGCTGCTACGAATGCCGGAATGAGCACATCGCTGCTCGACTCTCCAGCGCCTCCGTTTTCGGCATTGAAAGGCTGTCCTGCAAGTCCATGGTTAATCATGAAGCCTGTAGAAGGGTAGTTCTTGCCAGCGTACTGACTTTCTACTCGGTTTCTTATGCTTGGTATGTTTTCTAGGAACTTGTTGAATGCTCCGCTGTTATATCCATCTTCTGATGAGCTGCCTCGCAATGCTGTGGCGATAGCGCAGTGAGTCTTGGTGTAGCTGCCCGAATAGATTGTGTTCATGTCGTTATACATGAATTGAATCTGATTAGTGCGGTTGTCGGTACGGTTGTTTGTAAGAGTAATTTTAAGTCCTCTCAATGGTTCCAGACCTATTTCAAGGTTGAATTCTGAGGTCTTGGAGAATATTGCAGGAGAAGTCTGAGTCTCGTCGCAAAGTAACCAGCCTCTTTCCTTAACTTTGTTGATATAGCTTTCATCGGTGAATCCGAATGCGAAGTCCAGGCCAGGAGCCATTACATCATAGTGGGTGGATTGTCCGAAAATGTCGCCAATTTCGGGCATGAATTGAGGCAGTGACAATCCATTAGTAGTGCGGTAACGCAAGTTTACATTGCGAACCATCATTGCGAAGCGGGTTGCATGTTCACCTATTTCGGTCCAGATATTCTTTTCGTCGTTTAGAATCTCGGTGATGGTGAACTTGATATTCTGTTCGCCTCTAGTGAGGATTTCAACCTTATTGTTGTCAATAACGCGCGACTTCACAGCAAACGGTCTGTTCTTTGTGTCGGCGGCAACGATTTTCACTTTCTTGGTCTTGAGGTTGTGAGTGATTACCAGTGTGGTATCCTTCTTGAGCTGCATAGTGCGTGTAAACCTCTTAGGCTTTATCTTCTTGTTGGAACTGCTGCTGCTCTTGGCAAATCGTTTATTCACATTCTTCAAGTAGGTGAACTTATTGTAAAGCTGTTCTAGGTTGAAACGGCCTTCAAGGCTTAGCGAAGCTTGGTTGGCCACTGTGTTACCTGTAGAAATCGATTCAATAACGGTACCACGATCCCAGTTGTAAGTGGAATTGTAGGTTGCCGAAGCAGTGATGAAATCGGTTGCGCCAATCTTGTTGAAAGGTGCTTTATAGGTGGCTGTGAAGCTCTGACGGTAAGTGTAAGGTGTACCCAAATCGGTGATGCTTCTCCACACAGAGTCCTTCCAGTTCTTGTATCGGTCGGGGAACAGGTTCTTGTTCACTACGCCCATAGGTTCTTCAATATGTGCGGTAGTGTTGGAGTTGAAAGTCAAGGATAATGACTTCGTAAAGTTCCAAGTGACAGCCAACTGGCGATCCCAAAGGAAGTTCTTGCTCACAGATATAGGCAGTTCCACATCGATATCGCTCTCGTTGCGTTCCTGCTGTTCGTAGTAATAGCGTGACATGTTGGTGTTGAACGCAATAGAAGCCGGCAACCAGTTAAATTCCCAGTCCTTAAGGAACTTGATGCCCTTTTGCTTGCCTTTTATCTTGTTGAACGGCTTGAACGGCTTGAAATAAGGGGAATAGCTGTACTGGAAGCTACCGCGGTAATCGCTGGTGTTTTCAAATACATTGTTAGGATCGCTATTGCGTTGCTTGTTGGAAGAGTAGCTTAGCGTGAAGTTAGAAGGATCCCAAGGCATAGGGTTCTTGCTTTGTACATCAAATTTCAGTCCTGAAACGCTGAAGCTTTCCACAGTCTTGCTGCTGACGGCATAGGACTCGATAGAGTCGCGTTGAGCTTCGGTAGCGCAAGCGTCGAGAGCATCTTCAAGCAGCACATCCTGGTCAAGAGGATTGTACTTAGGAGTAATCTTTTCTTTTGATACCGAATAGTATACAGGAGCCTTAAGCTTAACCTTTTCTGGCAAGAATCGTCCTAAATCCACTTGAACAGCCACATTGTACTGGTCCAGGTTGTCAATGCGTCGCTCACTCAGACTTTGATCTACAGAACCGAATCCTGAAGTCTCCTTGTGACCTCCCACATTGACTACTGCAATGTCGCTCAAGCTAAGGTTCATATTACCTTTAGCTGCCCAGCCGCCATTGTTATTGAAGTCGGTAACGCGTAATTCGTTTACCCACACATTGCAGTTCTTTGTTGCATTGCTGTTATTCTTTACACCGATGATAATTACTCTCACATCGCTAAGGCTAGGATTACCTATCACTGTTATGGTATTGCCTTTACGCTTATCGTCGGGAACGGAATAGCGGCGGTTGTAGGAAACGCCCGAACTCTCCTGCATTTTCTCGGCGTTGCGTTGCTTTTTCACTGCAGGGAATATGTCAAGGTCGCAATCCAGCATATTGTTGGCCGGCCACACAGCGTAGCGGTCGGAATACTTGCCTGCCGGAGTTACTTCTAGCGGTATTTCGTATTCGTAGTAGTTGTTCTTGACATCGGAACCGAATCGTACGAATAAAGATATGTCGCCATTCTGCAGCTCGTTCAAGTCGTCAATGAGGGCTTCGTTGTGAACGAACATCTGCAAGCGGTTATAGATGCGCAGGTCAAGGCTTGTGTTGCGGTATACTCCACGAGATTTGCCAGGCTCGAGGTCGGTAACCTTAAGCGACATTGACTGCTCGTTGAGCTGAGTGGCTTGAGCTTGTCCCGAGTCTATTATACGGGTTACGCCAGGAGGCAAGATGTAGTTTACCGGTTCGCGGCCTGCGTGTTCTTCGATGTTTACGGCATCGATATCTATTTTACCTTCAGCAGGAATATCACCGTTTACATTCAGGTCGAAGTCATAAGGACGCCATTCGCCACGCACTAGCTCAAGAGTAGCAAAGCGCAGGTGTGTGGTGGCTTTGAATCCTGTCATGAACATACGCACAAAGCGTATTGTAGAGAAGTCGTTGATTGAACCGACAGCTTTTTCATAATCCTTTACAGGAATCTTGAATTGATACCATGTAACCTCCTGCTTTTCACCGTTGCGTGTGCGTACATTCGATACTTGCTTATTGGTGATATAGTTCTGTCCAACCACCAAATCTTCGGGGCGGATAGAAATCCGGTACTGGAAGTATCGTTCATACTCGTTGAGCGTGTTGTCCTGGTTGATGTCTTCTACATCGGGTACGCTGCGGGCCGATTGATATAGCGATTCGTCGGAATCCTCTGGCGAGAGCGAGTTGCCTTCGGTACCGTTATAACGCTTGTAGCGCTCCTGTATAGAGAGTTTAAGCTCATCGTAATCGTATCCTCTATAGAAATGGTAGTTGTCGCCTGCAGGGTCGTTTATTGGAGAGAATTTGTCGCTTTCCATTCGTGCAATCGCATCGGGCGACAGCTTGAGCCTTAGGCTGTTCACATAATTCTGATAAGTAGGGAAAGCCTTTTCTTCTTCGGTACTCAAGCCGTTAAGACCCAAGTCCTGATTCTTGCGTGATCCTGCAGTATTGTCAAAAGCGTAGGTCAGAGAGTTGTTGGTTGAAACTCGTCCCCAATTAGTTTCGGTAGTATAGCTTGTAGAACCGTCAATAGGCATACCGTTTTCATAGGACTTCAATCCGTCCTTAAGAATGTCTTCGCTCACTTCGCCAAGGTTGAAATAAAGGTCGCCTCCCTCGTAATTGTTGTTATCCTTATCAAGGAACGGATCCATAAGCCAGAACTGAATGTACTCGATATTTGAAGCATCGAAGTTGGTGTTGTCAAGCTTACGCATGATGCCACCCCAACGCTTTTCCGGATTCAGTAAGGCACCTTCGGAATCGATATTGCTGGCATCAAGGTTGTAAGGGCCTCTTTCGGTTGGATAATATGATAGGTTAAGCGTTTGAATAGTAGAAGCTTCACCATAATTCAGCTCTCTGTTAGGGAAAATCTCGCTATAAGTGATTTCTCTGATGTAAGGATCGGACTGCTGGTCCAGGTCGTTCTTGAGATATCCAGGGCATAGAGAAGAATTCCTTTGTGTGAACATGCGGTCAATGTAGTACCATGACAATAGTGCGCGGTTCTTGCCATAGTCAACGCTGTTAGACATTGACGCTTCAGGGAACAGCGCATTGGCGGAGTTGTCGAAAGGTGTTGATGCCAAGAACCATGAATATGGCGAACGCAAGTCAATGCCCGATTGCGTAGACTCGAAATCGTCAATGTAGGAACTTCCTTTAGTTGAGCCAGTATTGGCTTTATGAGGTATTATCTGTGCAAATTCACCATTCAAGTCAAGGGTAGAAGGAGCAGTGGCATTTACCGTAGGAATCTTGTTGAGCAAGTTGGTAAGCCACATGAACTCAGTCTTATAGGAGAAATTCAACCCCCAAATGGAGTTGTTTACCGTCTCGTCACCGATTGCAACTTTTTCGGTAAGGGACTTTTCTCCGTAGTGCATAATTGTACCGCCTATGTTGAAGTTCTTGTTGAACTGATAGTTCAGGTCAAGTCCAAGCAGCGTTTTGCGCTGCATGCTGAAAGTTGACTGGTTTTCAAGCGATACATTGATACTGGTACCAGCATCGATAATGCTTTGATTTGTGATGGTGACTATACCCATGCTGTAGTCTACGGTATAGTCGCTGTTCTCGGTCAATGTCACGCCTCCCGCAGTAACAACCACCGAACCGCGAGGCACATTCATTGCATTAAGACGAATTTGTGAACCCGATGATGCTTGGTATTCACCCTTCATGATGAATTTGTTCTTGTCCTGATACTGTCTTGCAACGGTGAGAGTTGAGTCGTATAGCTGCTGGAATACATATTTATCGGCAATCTGGTCGTTACCGATCTTCTTTCTCAAGTGCGAGCCGAAAGGTTCAACTACCGGGAATACGATTTTACCGGTAGAAGGATAGATAGTGTATCCGTCAATAAAGTCAAATCGGCCGTCGGCACCGGAATTGTTATTGGAATCAATATTGTCAAGATTCATTACCTGCAGGATAGGAGTACCGCTAATAGCTCCTGCTGGGAGGTAAGATATTTCGGTACCAGTGGTGTCGCTCAAATACTTGATGTTGAGCTTGAAGTTGGATTTCTGTACTTGATAAGCCCCTAGTGAATAGACATTTTTCATCATAAGCTTCCACATCGGAGTCTTTGGCGAAACTGTTGTACCTTTAAGCATCTTCACGAATAGCGATTGCTCGGTAGATGCTATGTCTCCTGAAAATTCACCCACTTGATAAGTTTGTCCCCGATAAGTGTACTGGTAGGCAACGGCCAGCACTTCGTCGGCATTAAGAGCCGATTTAAGTGATATGTATCCAAGCGAACTGTTCAGCGTGTATTCTGAAGCTGACAATAGTCGTGCACTTTCCACCTTTTCATAATCCTGTCCGCCTTCTATTCCGTAGGCCGATAGGGGAGATAGTACCGATGTGGCTTGATTAATGTAGCGTGCATCGGGATATTGTGATGTGATTTCAGATAGCAGGTTGTTTGAAATGTTTGATGGGTTTTCCATTGCAGGATTAGGAATCCAGTGCGAGTTGTTAAGATTTCCGCTTTCACCTAAGTCCATGAAACCCACAAGGTTTCTCGCCTGCTCGAAATTGCCTCGCTTGTTGGTAATCCACACTTCAATGCGAGTGATGTTTATACCAGAAGATACAAGCGGAAGTTTAGCGCAGTACTCATCGTAATGGTTGCGGAAGAAATGTCCAAGGAAGAAGTGACGGTTGGCATCATAGCTATCGGCGTTGATAGAGAAAGATGTCGTTTGCGCGCCGCCTCTAGTGCTTACGGTCTTGGATTCGGCATTCTGTTGAGAAACAAGAGCCGTAGCTGTGAGCTTTCCGAACTGAAGCTTTGTCTTTATACCGAATAGGGAACTGCTTCCTTTTATAAGCGATGACCCTGTAGTCATGCTCACATTACCGGCTTCGATGTTCTTTATGATTTCATCTTCTTTTCCTTCGTATTGGAGCTTGATATTCTTTGAGTCAAAATCAAATGTTGCATCGGTATTGTAGCTCATATTGAACTTCATCTTGTCACCGACCGATGCGTTGATATTCGCTTGTATCTTCTGTTCGAAATCAAAGTAGGTCTTGCGGCGAGCTCCTAGTGAAAGGGCTGGGTTGTCGGTCTTGTTGGACTTCATACCCATGTTAATCTGAACCGAACCCGAAGTCTTGAGTTGTACGCCCCCAGGTCCGAAAACCTTTTCCAATGGACCAAGAGAGAAGTTCATGTCAAGGAAGTTGAACGGATCTTTTTCCTTTTCGTTGAACTGGTTGTTCTTTTCCCGGTAATATTCCTGCATTGATTGGCGCAAAACCAGATTGTTGTACTCGTCGGGCGAAAGCATGAAAGGTGTTGATATGTCCTTGTCGCCTATTTTAGTGCGAATGACATAACAGCCTGTTTCATAGTCGTATTCTGCCTGGGAGGTAATATTGGTAGGACTTTTAAGGTCGATAGGTGTTTCTCTCTGTTCAAGCCCGTTGTAATTGCCTGGAATTGTAGATTTGATCCTATACCTTGTAGTAGAAGAGTCGTTAGCTGCCTCTTTAGCCTCTTGTGAAGGGACTGGAGGCGGTGGCATAAGTTTAGAAGAATTGTATTGGGCAAAAGCAAAGAAGTTATATGCCGAAAACGCAAGAATTCCGCATATAAAAGCAATGGATAGGATATATTTTTTTTTCAGATATCTCTTCATTAAAATTGCCCTGATACTGTTAAGTGTGCCAATGAAGCTAGCCTCTCCCAATAGGCAAGACCTCTCATTACATCATTTTGAGGGCTTTCTTTATAACATCTTCTACATTAAGACTTTGTGAGGTTGAAAGCAACTTCTTAAGCACTTTTTGCGATGCCTGCTGTGAGAAACCTAGCATTACGAGAGCCGCAAGAGCCTCGTCAAAGATCTCATTATTGGCAGGAATCTGTATACTTAACGAATCAGATGGTGCTTTTATTTTATCTTTAAGGTCAACAATTATTCGTTGAGCTGTTTTTGCACCTATACCTTTCACCGATTTAAGAGAATTTACATTAGATGTGGCAATGGAATTTTCCAGTTCCGAAGGTGATAGAGATGACTGAATCATGCGAGCAGAATTAGGTCCAACTCCCGAAACGCTTATGAGAAGAAGGAACAGTTCCCGTTCATGTTTGTCGATGAATCCATATAGCACATGCGCGTCTTCGCGTATTGATTCATAGATATATAGCATTGATGAGCGAGAATTCTGCAACTCGGTGTATGTGTACAGGGAGATGTTTACAAAATAACCTATGCCGTTGTTTTCTACAACGGCATAGGTGGGTGTAACTTCAGTTATTTCTCCTTTAATGTATTCAATCATCAGATGTTTATTTTACAATTATGCGAGATGAAAAATTAACTTTTTCGTTTTCTGCTTTAACAATGTATATGCCGTTTGACAACAGGTCCGATGCATCAATGTTCACGATACCATTATCTGGAGTGATTGATTCGCTGAATACAGTTGCTCCGTTAAGGTTAAAAATGCTCACCTTTAGGTTGGAATCGTTGTCTTGGGCGTAAATTGAGAATTTCCCGTTTGTAGGGTTAGGGTATAGCATGACAACATCGTCGGGCATAGAGATGTCCTTGATGCTTGTGCTTTGCAGAATCTTAATAAGTCCAGCCTTCGCATCAACTTTACCAGCGCCCCATTGTCCTGTCTCGTTGTCCTGTGTGAACGAGTCGGAAATAGCTGTTGATTGCAGCAAGTTTCTTATGTGTGTAGGAGTTAGCCAAGGATTTGCTTGCAACCAAAGGGCAACTATACCAGTAACAACCGGTGATGCCATAGATGTTCCCATCATGTCACCCCAATGATACTTGCGTGAATCGCCTTCAATCGAAACTTCGTCAATAAGTACATTCTTGTTGTCTACGGTTGTCACTTTGTCATATCCGTTTACCGATGAAACGATTGAGAAGCCTGGAGCTGTAATGTCGGGGTGTACTCGACCTGTTAAGTCAGTTCCATAAGATGAAAAATATGCTATGTCTCCAATTGTAGTTCCTGGATAATTGAATTTAAAGCCATTGCTTCCTTCTACACCATCATCACCTATGCCAATCAGTTCGGTCTTTGTGGTATAAGCTCCAACAGAAATTACATTCTTTCCGCACACCATGTCGCTGAATGAATTGTAGGTAGTACCATCGGTGTAGTTTATGAGTCCTAGGTTGGTGAACTCAGTAGGAGTTGGGTAGGCCCAGCAATTCATTTCAGTTCCCGATTCGCCATAGAACTTGATGCCGATTCGGTAGTTGTTGCTTGTCATGGATCCGCTGATTAATGCGAATACATTATGCTTTCTGTTGTAAGGGTTTATTTCTGCACCTACACCTATAGTGCCGCTGAAATAACTAGCCAATTTAGGATCGTTCTGCCAAATGAATTCACGGTATTCACCTTTTGTGAAAATAGTGTCGTTTATATTAGAACTGTAAAGTTCTTTACCTTCGCGACGGTCATATATGAAGAACTGAATCTTGATAGGTTCTTCGCTAGAAGACCAAGCGTCAACCATTGATGTATATGCTGCTCCGCTGCAGGAAATTATGGTGCTTGCTTGAGGGTTTATAGTGCCAGGGTTAGAAAATGTCTTGTTAAGATGTACTTTCTCATCGCCATTGTTTCCTGCTGCTGCAACAACAATTTTGCCGGCAGAACACATTTCATCAACAAGTTGGTTGAAATAAGATGTGCCATCATGAGGCCCCATAGTGGAACCTATACTCACATTGACAACTGCTGGTTTGCTATCGTTGTCGGCCTGATTGAAAATCCAGAATATACCATTGATGATATCGGTGTCGTACAATTGGTCCTGTAATCCGAATAGTGCAAGATCGCTGGCAGGCGCCATACCATGGAATCCGTTTTTAGTGTAACTGCCACCAGCAATTCCAGTAACATGCGTTCCGTGACTGCCGTCAGATGTGTCGGTTGTCAATCCTGCTATTTTAGATGAATCGTAATAAATGTTGTAGGCTTCCAGAGATGGGTCGTAGCATCCTGCTAATTTAATGCGGCTGTTTCCGTTTTCGTCTTTAAAGTTTATGTGGTTGAAGTCAATACCAGAGTCAACTACTCCCACAATTACGCCTTCGCCTTTGTATGCTTGAGGCAAATCGGTGCCTTTGTGAATATCTTCTACATATGTTGAAGTGCGGGCAACATCATTGCATAGCGACACTTCCTTTGCTAAGGAAATGGATTTGATTTCTTTAAGTTCGGCAACTTTATAGAAGTTGTCGGCAGGCAATTCAGCTGTAATGAATTTGCCTATAGTATTTACTATGTTTACTTCCAGTTCAGCCAGTTCGTCTGCTGGGAGTTGATATTCATCATTAAGCTCTATTATGGCTTTGGCTATTACCTTGTTGTTTTCGGAATTGCTGAAAACAGATAATAAACGATTGCTTTTCAACGATTGAGCATTTGTTTGCTCGGCTTGATAATAAGCTTTAAGCATTAATCGGGTGTAAGCCGACATTTTATTTTGAGCATTCAGTGAAACTGAAAATAGTATGGCAAATAGTATAACTGAAAGTTTCTTAGTCATATGATTGTAAAATATTAAAGTAAGATATTAGAGAACAAAAGTAGTTATTTATGACTTAAAATGCAAAAAATGCCCCAAATAAGTGCTTGAAATAATGTAGAATCCTGTTATGAATAAAAAAAAGTTGCCAGCCTCGGAAGAGGTGGCAACTTTTAATAGTTATGTGTCTTGTTCTTTATTTAGCTGGAGCTTGCAAAGATTCAACATACTTGCGAAGACCTGCGTTGTTAGGATCAACTTCCAACCACTTTTCATAGCTTTCCTTCATCAAAGCCATGTGGTTTTGGTATTCAGGATTATCCTTGTATTTCTTGTCTTCTTTCTTAATCTTGCTAGCCATGCTTGAGTGGTATACTGCATTGTAACGGTAAGCAAGGATGTAGTCGTTAGCTCTGCTTTGCTTGTTTTCAGGAGCTTGGTCTAGAAGATGGATAAGGTTGCCCATAGCTTCAACAGCATTTCCGTCGGTTGGCTCATTGTCTTGCATCATCTTACAGCGAGCAATCTGGAATAGAATGCGTGGGTGGTTAGGAACGATGTTGTTGATAGTGTCGGCATAGTGAAGAGCTTTCTTCAATGCTTCAGCCTTAACAACGCCAGTTGTGTCTTTGGTAGTAGCTGCTACATTAGAGTACTTTGTAGACATAACCAAAAGGTCGTTAGTGACGAATTTGCCTGAGTTGATGAACTTTTGGAAAGCATCAGCGGCTTTTTCATATTGTTCAGCATCGGTATATGCGTCACTGATTTCCTTAAGAAGTTCAACCTTGTCAGGGTTAAGTTCTACAGCCTTTTCATATTTAGCTAGAGCTTCTTCGGTCTTGCCTAGTTCTTTAAGAGCCATAGCATAGTCGGTGTAGTCCTTAGCTTCAATTTTCACGCCTTCTGGCAATTGTGAATTGAACAAGTCTTGAGCTGCAACTTCAGCTTCGCTCCATTTCTTCAATGCTACAAGGTTGTAGAATGCCATACGCTTCATGTAGAAGTTTTGAGGGTCGCTAGCAGGAAGAGTAGCAACAAGTTCCTTAGAAAGAGCTAGAGATTCGTCATATTTTTGTCCGTAGAACAAAAGGAATGCATAGCGAGAACGGTCTTGAGTAAAGTGGTTAGGGTTCTCGATGTATTTTCCGTATTGTTGAGCAGCTTTAGCCCATTGTTCGTTCTTGTAGTACTTTTCAGCAAGTTCGCGTTGGATAAGGGCAGAGTTAGGGTTCTTATCAAGGACTTCAGTAAGCTTGCTGATAGCCATGTCTGGATTTACATTATAATATGTGTTGGCATACTTTACATAAGCTTCAACATTCTGAGGGTCATAGTTGGTGAAAACCATTTCATAGTTACCAGCAGCTTCACCCCAGTTTTTCTTTTCAGCGAAAATGTCGCCTTCGAAAATCCAGATGTCTGGGTTCTTTCCGCCTTCATATTTCTTAGCGTTCTTGGTTGCTTTTTCGATTTCCTTTGCATAAGCAACAGGATCTGCTTCATAGTAAGCGCGAGCAATTGCTGTTTCAAGAGCTGCGTCTTTTTTCACCATCTTTTGAGCTTGCTTGAAAGTTTCTTCAGCAGCATCGGTATTTCCGTTCTTTAGGTCGATAGATGCAAGACCAACATAGTTGTAAGGATTGTTAGCGTCGGCAGCCTTACCTTTTTCAAAGTTAGCTTTAGCGTCAGCCACTTTTCCTTGCTTCATGTCGATACAGCCTAGATAATAGTAAGCTTCACTCTTGTTGGTAGCAGCGTCATCAAGATTGCGAAGAAGAAGTTCCTTTGCATTGTCGTACTGACCAACTTTGTAGTACTCGATACCATCTTTATAGCCTTGTGCGAAAGCTGATAAAGATCCTCCTAATAGCATTAGGGAAACTAAAAATTTAAATTTCATTTCTAAATTATTTATTGTTTCAATTGTTATAATATTCTGTTTTAAAAATCTCTTTCTATATAATAAAAATGTGGTTCTATGTTATTATTCGAGTTGAACCATTCTGGGTTGTATTGCTGCAGGCAATACGCCAGTGTTTTGTATTATCTTTTGTCCGATAAAGCCAGTCATGAAGGCAAGGAAGCCGTGCGACAAACTGCCTCGTGCAGCGATTGACACTACATATATGCTACGGAACAGCGGGTATTGTCCACTGAAAATATATGCCTGGTAAGGCTGGTAGCCTATAGGTTCTGTGTCGCGTCTTATTTTCAACACTTTAATGTTGTCGTTGAATTCTAGAGTAGTTGTGTCGTTCTTCTGCAATTCCTTTGCATGTTCAGCCACACTCATGCTGCGTCCTTTCATGTCAGATGTTACCCAACTTACGCCGATAATGCCAATTGCATTCTTGTTCTTTGAAACGATGTCAAGCACATCTTTGTTGCTGTTTTGTGCATATACTTCGCCTGCAAATGGCTCGCCATGCATGATAGAGTCTTTCATGTGACGGACTATGCTGGATCCCTGGTGGTCGAAGATTACTTGAATCTTGCCAAGCTTTGAAGGCTCTATTTCGTCCCAACGGGTGTATTTGCCAGTGAAAATATCGTGCAGTTCATTCATCGTTAATTCTTCTATCGTGTTGTTCTGATTCACGATAAGAGCTATAGCGTCTACTGCAAGGCGTTGTTGGAATACATTTCTGTTCTGGAGTTTGAGCTTAGCAATGTGCGCTTCCGAAAGTTTGGAAGGGATTACGATAAGCTGTGTCTTAAGTTCAGTCAATGAGTCTATTGCCGAACGCTCGTCCATATAATATGCCATTATATTTGCATTCGGATAGGTGTATTCAAAGATTTCAACTTCTTGATTAAGTATATTTTCAAAGCTTTCGTCGCAAATTACTGTTGCGATGCCCGAAGTGCTTGTGTTCTTTGTAGGCCTAGTGCATGATACTGCAGTTAATATGGCTACTAAGAATGAAAATATTATAAGTTTCTTTGTCATAGTCTTTCTGTGTTATTTGTTCTTGAAATGGCGGTATCCTCGCCATAGCCCATACACAATGAAGATAGTTCCGAGACCATATCTTGACCAGTCGGCCATCCAAAAGAAATGGTCGGTAAATAGGGTAAGATATGCCATGCTGAAATAAATGCAAATCATGAAAAGACCAAAAAGGCTATTCCACTGCAATGTGGCTTTTTTTCTTGGTTCTCCGTAGTTTGTAGCCTTATTTTCGCTCTCTGGCTGGTTTGTCGTTTGATTATCTTCCATATTTCTTGTAAGTTGTTTATTTTATCCAGTCGTTACGCCCGAACAAAATATTGCGAGGTAAAGTTAAATAAAAATCGTTGAATAATGATTCAAATAACCTCTAATTATAATATCTTAACGAAAAAAAAGCGGTTTTTAGGTCTATTCTTCACCTGAATTAAGTGCTATGCTCTTTGATGCTTTGGCACCTAGGGCCTTGATATCGCTTACGCGTTTCAAGATGTTTCCCGTTCCAGATGTGAGCTTTTTCATGGCATTGTCATAAGCATTCCGACTATTGTTCAGACTCTTGTCGATGGCTATCATGTCGTCAACAAAGTTTGCAAACTTGTCATACAGCTTGCCTGTCTCTTCGGCGATTTTTATTGCATTCTTGGTTTGCTTGTCGTGTTGCCATAGCTGATCTACCAGTTTTAAAACCGAAACTAGGTGCGTAGGGGAAACTATAACGACATGGTTGTCGTAGGCGTATTTCCATAGATTGTTGTCTTCCTGCATTGCGGCAATGTAAGCTCCTTCGTTAGGAATGAACATCATAATGAAATCGGCAGAATTGTCGATGGCTTTTTGGTATTTCTGTCCCTTGAGCTCGTCGATGTGCCGTTTAACAGATGCTATGTGTTTGGTAAGCAGTGTTTTCCGCTCGTTGGCCGACTCTTCTGCGCAATAATCAACATAGCTTGACAGAGAGACTTTAGAATCTATTATAATGTGCTTGCCTTGAGGGAATCTTACAACCACATCGGGACGGATAGCTTTTCCTGCTTCGTTAGTGAGAATGTTCCCTTGTTCATCGGTAGTTTGCTGTACTGTGAAATGCAAGCCTTCTTGTAATCCGCAGTTTTCAAGTATGTCGCGAAGAATCATTTCGCCCCAGTCGCCCTGAACCTTGCTTTTCCCCTTGAGAGCTTGTGTGAGGTCCTTTGCTTCTTTACCTATTGTTTGATTCAAGTCCATAAGGAGCTTTATGTGCTCTTTCAATGCTTCACGATCCTTTGTTTCATTCTTGGCATTATCGTGCATAGCTGTTTCAAATTTCGCTATTTGATCCTTTAGTGGAGTCAGAATTTCGTTCAGACGGGATTCGTTAAGCTCTTTGAAACGCTTGGTCTTGTCGTCGAATATCTCGTTGGCAAGCAGCTTGAAATGGGATTCAGCTTCTTGCTTGATCTTTTCTTTCTCGTCGGAAATGATGCGAAGCTGTTCTTTCAGGCGCGCATTTTCTGCCATTAGAGGAGATAGCTTGTCAATTGTGCCTTGAGCCTCGGCCAATTGCTTGCTAGTGTTGTCCAACAATGCTTTTTTTGTGGCATTATCGGTCAATAGACACTGTTTTTCGTTCTCGCTTTTGCGCATGCTGCGGTACATTGCATAAATTGCAGCGAGAAGTAGCGCTATAATAATGGTTAATATTAAAGTTGTCATATTACTGTATGTTTATTTGTAAGTGTAAAAATACGAAATAAATGCAATTTGCGGAAATTTTTTGCTTGTTTTGTCAATATTCGCGAAACAATGATTAACTTTAAGAATTGAAAATTGAAAAATATAAGATATATATGGCAAAATTGAAGTTAACCGATGAATGGTGGACCAGTCCTGCCGAGGCTGATAATGGTGCGTTGGTGATGGTGACTGGACGGCGTGACATGGAACCCGTGATAGCCACCGGCAAGTATAATTACCGCATAGAGATAACATGGAAGTATGAAGCAGAACAGAATGGTATGCCCGATGTAGCTACTTCAACCCTTATGGAGGAGGTGCAAGATGCGTTGCAAGCCGATTTTATGAAAGACCCTGTGGCTGTGCTTACGGGTATTTATACTGGGAATGGAGAGCGTAACTGGGTTTTCTATGCGATGAGCGTAAAGATTTTTGAACGCAAGCTGAATGAAGACTTGGCGAGATTTGAGCTGTTGCCGCTCACATTGTATGTGGAGAACGATCCGGAATGGAGTGAATATCAAGAAATGCGCGAAGCTACCGAAATACTTGATGAATAATGGTGTGAATTGCACAAAAAAAGCGATGTGAATGACCACATCGCTTTTTGCTTTATAATGCTAAACGGAAGATTACATGTTCATACCGCCGTCTACTTGAATAACTTGTCCTGAAACATAAGAAGACATGTCGGAAGCTAGGAAAGTAGCTACATTTGCGATGTCTTCAACAGAGCCGCCACGGCGCAATGGAATCTTCTTAGCCCATTCAGCGCGCACTTCATCAGGTAGTGCTGCAGTCATAGCAGTTTCGATGAATCCAGGAGCGATAGCGTTTGCACGGATACCGCGTGAGCCTAGTTCTTGAGCGATACTCTTAGCAAGAGCGATAAGTCCTGCCTTAGATGCTGCATAGTTTGCTTGTCCAGCATTACCGTGAACACCTACGACTGAAGACATGTTGATGATAGAGCCGCCGCGTTGACGCATCATGATAGGGGTAAGGGCATTGATATAGTTGAATGCCGACTTCAAATTCACTGCGATAACTGCGTCCCATTGAGCTTCGCTCATGCGCATCATCAAACCGTCCTTAGTGATACCTGCGTTATTGACAAGGATGTCGATGTGACCGAATTCCTTATGTATTTCTTTTACTACATTTGCAGTGTCTTCAAAATTTGCTGCATTTGAAGCGTATCCTTTAGCTTTAACTCCGAATGCTGCTATTTCAGCTTCAGTCTGTTTGCCGTTTTCATCGATTACCAAATCGGTGAATGCAATGTCTGCACCTTCTTGAGCAAATTTCAATGCGATAGCTTTTCCGATACCGCGAGCTGCACCTGTAATAAGTGCCACTTTTCCTTCTAGTAATTTCATAATTATAAATTGTTATAGATTTTACTTATTGATAGATTCCAATTCCATGCATAATGAAGTCTTTGATGTACTCTCTAAGCTTGAGCTTTTCGATGCCAAGCTCGGAGAAGCTGTCGCGTACATAAGGGACATCCATTCCTTGAAGGGCTAGAATCATGACAGTTGCCGTCTCTTCAATGTGGCGAATGCGGAAAACTCCTTTTTCTACACCTTCGGCCAGTATTTGCTTGAGGATACTCACCTCTTTGCCTACTGTGGCCTTGCGTGCACGATCCACTTTTCTTATGTCGCGGAAGAAACCTGCTCGTAGCGAGCCGTTGCGGTATACCAGTTCCTTGATAGTCTCGAATCTTATGAAGATGAAATTCATTAGTTTCTGTTCTGGAGGAATTGGTTGTCTTGGGATGTCAATTAGCTTGTCGACAATCTTGTCGCTTTCGGTCTTGACTACAGCGTTGAGTATTTCTCTTTTATTCTTGAAATAGGTATATATGGTACGCCGTCCTTTTTCTGAGGCAACAGCAATGTCGTTCATTGTTGTGTTCTCTTCGCCTTTGGTAGCGAAAAGCTGTCTAGCGACTTCGATAAGTTTATCTCTCGTTTTTAATACCATATTGAATATACCTATATTTTGACTGTGCGAAATTAATAAATTATATTTAGGTCGGCAACAAATTTATTTGAAAATAAGTAAAAGTGGCTAATTTTAGGGCGTTTGTATAATTTAAGGCGAGCTTTTTCGTTATCTTTTATATAAAAAGAGAGTAGTAAATGAAACAATATATAATCGCAGTATTATTTCTGATGTTATCAGGCTTGCAGTCGTTGGCGCAAGTTAATGTCTCGGGTAAAGTTACCGACGAGAACAATTCACCTATAGAATTTGCTACCATACGGGTGGTGGGGACTGCATTGGGTACTAATTCCGATTTGAAAGGTAATTTTTCGATGACGGTAGCAGCTCAGGATACACTTATGATAGAAGTGAGTTGCTTGGGCTATTCAAGTGTAAAACGCCAGTATATCAAGCCTAAAGGGAAGATTACGCTCAATGCCAAACTGTATCCTAAATCGCAAGAACTTGGCGAGGTGCAGGTAGTGGAAATAAGACGGCAAACCGACCAGATGCAGTCGCTTGATGCGAAGACATTGAAACTCGCTCCCGATGCTTCGGGAAATGGCGTTGAGGCAGTGCTTGCTACTATGGCAGGCGTGAGCTCAAAGAATGAAATGAGTTCGCAGTACATGGTGCGCGGGGGATCTTATGACGAAAATAGTGTATACATCAATGGTATAGAGATCTATCGCCCTCAGCTTATTAGTTCCGGACAGCAGGAAGGGTTGAGTATCATTAATCCAGATATGGTAGGAGCAGTGAATTTTTCAACGGGAGGGTTCAGTGCAGAGTATGGCGATAAGATGTCGTCTGTTCTAGATATTACCTATCGTGAACCGGAGGCGTTTGAAGGGGCTGTGTCGTTAAGCTTGCAAGGTGGAAGCCTGTCAATTGGCCAGAGCAGCAAGAAATTCTCACAGCTGCACGGATTCAGATATAAGAGAAATTCTTCTTTGCTTGGCTCTTTGGAAACTAAAGGGGAGTACGATCCGCAATATTTTGACTATCAAACCAGCCTTAACTATAAGATTGCTGACAAGTGGAAAGCGTCATTCTTGGGAAATATATCTATTAATAATTATAGATTTACTCCGCAGAACCGTAATACAAGTTTCGGAACATCAACTAATGCAAAACAGTTTACCGTGTATTTTGACGGACATGAAAAGGATAAGTTCGAGACTTATTTCGGTGCGTTGTCGTTGAGCTACAAACATTCGAAGAACACATCTCTTTCGCTGCTTGCTTCGGGGTATCTCACAAATGAGATTGTTGCATATGACATTCATGGTGAATATTGGCTTGATGAAGCCGGAACTTCGGGCGATGGCGCAGTGGGCGGCGAACTAGGTGTAGGCAAGTATCATGAGCATGCAAGAAACCGCTTGAAAATGAGTGTGTTCTCGTTAGGGCTTAAAGGGAATACAGCGATAGGGCGTAATAAAATATCCTATGGAGTGTCGTTCAATCATGAATCTGTATATGAGCGTGCTAGCGAGTGGGAGCAGCGGGATTCTGCCGGATATTCACTTCCTCATACTGGTGCAGGAGTTCATATGATTTATAATCTCACATCAAAACAGGATTTCAGCTCAAATCGCATATCGGCTTATGCTCAAGATACATACAGGATTTCTTCCAATTTAGGGTATTTTACAATTAATGGAGGTTTGAGACTGTCGTATTGGGATTTCAATAACGAATTCTTGATTAGTCCGCGAGCAAGTGTTGGTTTCGTTCCTAAGGCTAACGAGCGTTTCGCGTTCCGTTTTGCGGCAGGTATGTATTATCAGTCTCCGTTCTATAAAGAATACCGTATGGAGAAAAATGATGAGTTGGGCAATGCCTATATCTCGCTGAATAAGGATATTAAATCGCAACGAAGCATTCATTGTATTTTGGGTGGTGATTATACCTTCAGGGCTAGCAATCGTCCGTTCAAGCTTACAGCTGAACTGTATTATAAGAATCTGTCGAATGTTATTCCTTACGAGATTGATAACTTGAAACTAGTGTATTCGGGCATGAACCAGAGCAATGGAGCAATAGCGGGTGTGGACTTGAAATTCTTCGGTCAGTTTGTAGAAGGTACCGATTCGTGGGTTAGCTTCTCCCTGATGAAGACTCAGGAGAATCTTAATGGTGTGACTGTACCTCGACCAACGGACCAGAGATATAGTTTTGCAGTTTTCTTTACCGATTATTTCCCTAAGTTCCCCAAGATGAAATTCAGTTTGAAAGCGATATTCTCTGACGGATTGCCGACAACCTCGCCTCGTATGACACGCGATGTGTCTTATTTCCGTGTGCCGGCCTATAAGCGTGTTGATGCTGGAATTTCATATCAGCTGGTTGGGGGAAATTCCGTACGCCCAACAAAGGGTATCTTGCGCCATTTCAAGAATGTGTGGCTCGGCTTAGATGCGTTCAACCTGTTTGATATTTCAAATGTGAGCAGCTATTATTGGGTGACCGATGTGAATGAAATGCAGTATGCTGTACCAAACTACCTTACCCGTCGCCAGATAAATGTGAGATTATCGGTGGATTTCTAAAGGTCCAGTCTTTTTTTAAGCAGGAACTTTGGTGTGTGTCTGCGCAATCCGCAGTAGTATTTTGCCCAGAATCTAACACCTTTCACTCCCGAAAATGGAATGAATAAAGTGCGTAATTTTAGCTTGAGAGGAATGAGCTTATTGTCGATAGTTGCAGAATAGTGGGATAGCGTTGCTTCAATCTCGTTTTGCTCTGTTTCCGTAAAAGAATTTTTGTTAGTAAAATATAAGTCCCAGCTATTGATGATATTGTACCACCTTAGCTGTTCATGTATCGAGAGTATTTCTGTGCTTGCATTTAGGCTTGTCAAGTGCTTTTTGAGCGAGAAATCGGCAATGACCATGTCAAATCGCCTGATTGTGATGGAGTTTGATATGGATTGAGTGTGCTGCCGATAAAAATATTTGGCATTTGAGAGCCTAACCTCTCTAGACTCGAAGAAATGCATTTTTGTGGTTATGTCATCGGCTGTGTATCTTGTGCTGGTGTCATAAGGATATTTCTTATGGATATGAGTCCTTGTGATATACAGTCCGTGAATGTTCCAGTTAAGCGAGATCTTCATGGCTTCTTCACCTGTGAACGATGTCTTGTCGGTGTGAATCTCGTAACGCGGCATGTTGTTTTTGTCATACCAGAGTATGAGATCAAACAAAACAGTGTCTATGAGAGGGCTTTGCTCAAAAGTATTAACGATTTTCTCTATAGCATCGGGTTCTATCCAGTCATCAGAATCTACCATGCCGCAATATTCTCCGGTTGCGTACTCGAGTCCGTGATTCCGAGTTTTTGACTGTCCTAAGTTCTCCTTGTTTTGCAATACTAGTATTCTGCTGTCCTTTAGCTCGTACTCTTTTAATATAGCGAGTGACCCGTCGGTTGAAGCGTCATCTATGCATATAATCTGCAGGTCGGTATAGGTCTGGTTAATAAGCGAGTCTAGACATTCACGCAAATATTTTTCCGTGTTATATACTGCAACTAATATTGAAACTGTTCCTGCCATTTGAAATAGAATGCCGTATGCTTTAAGTGTTGTAAATGCAATCGTATAAATAACAATTTGCACTATTGTGATGCAAAAGTAGTGAAATGAGAATTGATAAACAAAAAAATCGCAATTATCAGCGATAATTGCGATTTTAGTGATTCGCACAGGATTCAAACCTGTAACCTTCTGATCCGTAGTCAGATGCTCTATTCAGTTGAGCTAGCGAACCATTTCTGTTTTGCGAGTGCAAAATTAGGCAATATTTTTGAAAGGACAAAATATTTGCATAAAAAAATCACTCTTCGTTCAAGCTTTTATTGATTTCGCTGATATATTCAAGGATTTCATCGCGTCCTCTACCATCTTCGCTTGATGTCAAGAAATAGGGCGGAAGCTCTTCCCAGGATTCTTTTAGCACCTTAAGATAGTCCCGTACATTTCTAGGGCCGGCTTCTTTTCCAAGCTTGTCCATTTTGGTGAATACAATGCTGAACGGCACGCCGTTTTCGCCTAGCCATTCCATGAATTCAAGGTCAATGTTCTGAGGCTTATGTCGAGAGTCTACAAGAACAAAAAGATTGGTCATCTGCATTCTTCGTAAAATATAGCTTTCAATCATCTTTTTGAACTTCTCTCTGCTGTCTTTGCTGCGTTTTGCGAAGCCGTAACCAGGCAAGTCTACTATATACCATTCTTTGTTGATAAGGAAATGGTTGATCAGGAGAGTCTTTCCTGGAGTAGCAGATGTCTTAGCAAGAGCATTGCGTCCAGTGAGCATATTAATAAGAGAAGATTTTCCTACATTGGAGCGCCCGATGAATGCATATTCGGGAATGTTTCCCTCGGGACATTTCTTTACATCGGAATTGCTGATTACATATTCTGCTGATTTAATCTGAATGCTCATGTTGCGTTGTTTATATAGTTTTTATAAATGCAAAGATACAATAAATTTATGTATGAAAAAGTGTGTGGATGGGATTAAATCAGTATCTTTGCAATGTAAATACAATACGCTACAAAATGATTGACATTACAGAATCTATAAAGTACATTGGTGTTGACGATAATGATTTAGACCTTTTTGAAAGTCAGTATATAGTGCCTAATGGCATGGCATATAATTCGTATATTATTCTTGACGAGAAAATTGCCGTAATGGATACGGTGGATAAGCGTAAGAAAAATGATTGGTGGTGTGCTCTTGAGAAAGAATTGGCAGGCAAGAAACCTGATTATTTGGTAGTTCAGCACATGGAACCGGATCATGCTGGAGTTATTGCAGAATTTGTTGAGAAATATCCTGAGTCAAAAATTGTGGCAACCGATAAAGCCATAAGAATGCTTCCTCTTTTCTTTGAAGGAGTGGATTTTTCCGAAAGAACAATAGCTGTAAAGGAAAATGACACATTGTCATTGGGAAAGCATACGCTTCAGTTCATTATGGCTCCTATGGTACACTGGCCTGAAGTTATGGTGACTTATGAACAGGCTGAAAAAGTGCTGTTTTCGGCCGATGCTTATGGGAAATTCGGAGTGTTGTCGGTTGAAGAGGATTGGGCATGTGAAGCCCGTAGGTACTATTTCAATATATGCGGTAAGTATGGCACTCAAGTTCAGAACTTGTTAAGAAAGGCTTCGGCATTGGAAATTTCAATGATATGTCCTCTTCATGGTCCAGTATTGAAGGAAAATTTGGACTATTATATAGGATTATATAATACATGGAGTAATTATGAACCCGAAACCGATGGTGTGTTCATTGCTTATGCCTCTATTCATGGAAATACAGCAGAAGCAGCTAATAAACTTGCTGAAATTTTGCGAGAGAAGGGCGCAGTAAAGGTGTCGGTAACCGATTTGAGCCGTTGTGATATGGCAGAGGCAGTAGAAGATGCATTCCGCATGAGTAATCTCGTATTGGCGGCTTCCAGCTATGATGCAGGAATATTCCCGCCGATGAATGATTTCTTGCATCATCTTCAGGACAAGAGTTTCCAGAATAGAAGAGTAGCTCTTATAGAAAACGGATCTTGGGCACCAGTAGCAGGCAAACTCATGTATGCAAAGATGAAAGATCTAAAAGACATAGATGTTATTGAACCGATAATAACTATTCGTGGCCGAATGAAATCAAGTGACATTGCTTTGCTTGAAGGATTAGCTGAAGTGATTCTGGATAAATAAGTTAGATGTATATGGAACAGGAATTTGCGTCGTCTTTGTTGGAAAACGCTGTAGGGGAATTTGCCAAACTTCCTGGTATAGGCCGAAAGACGGCGTTACGCCTGGTCTTGTATCTCTTGCGTCAAGAAGAATCGGCATCTCTTTCCTTTGGAGAAGCTATAATTAAATTGCGTAAGGAAATCCGTTATTGCCGAGAATGTCATAATATCTCGGAGTCGGAAGTGTGTCCTATATGTTCATCGCAATCTCGAGACGCAAGTGTGGTGTGTGTTGTTGAGAATGTGAAAGATGTGATGAGTATTGAGAACACGCATCAGCATCACGGCTTGTATCATGTGCTTGGAGGATTGATTTCTCCAATGGACGGAATAGGACCACAAGATATCGAGATAGAAAGTCTTGTGACGCGCGTTGCATCAGGTAGCATAAAAGAAGTGATTCTTGCTTTAAGTGCAACGATGGAAGGCGACACGACCAATTTCTATATATTCCGTAAACTTGCGCAGTATCCCGATGTGAAGATTACCATGCTGGCACGGGGCATGTCGGTAGGTAACGATATAGAATATACCGATGAGCTAACACTTGGCCGTTCTATTCTGAACCGCACCTTGTTTTCCGATTCGTTTGCTAAGGATCGTTAACCTTGTACTTTCCCTTTTCTGTAAGCTAATGCTGCACCAAGAGCTGTGCGGTATTCTGCAAAAGGAGGAATGTGGAACTTTACTCCGTAGATTCGTTCCATAAGAGGGAATACCATGTTGCATTGAGGCAATTGTGTAAGGTTACCTATCATCACGAAATCCTTGATGTCGCTATTCATGGCAGAGAATACAGCCGATGAGCCGATAGATTGAACCACCATGAAGATCAAACCTAGAGCCACATCTTCGTCGCTCATGTCGCTGCTAGTCACTTTCCCGAAAAAGGAAGCGGTGGCATCTAGGGGCAGATTCTCCAGGTCATGCTTGCATATGTCGCTGATTTGCAAGTTAATGTTTGAGATGTTGCCTCTTGAAGCTAAATCGCATATTTTGTGGAAATTCCGTGTCTTGAGAACCAGCTGTGACAATCCTTGCAGAGTTCCCCCGCCAATGCTTATACCGCCAATGTGTCGAATGCCCTGTTCGTCAATGCGCACATAAGAAGTACCAGTGCCCATGCTGACTACGATGAGTTTTTCCAAATCCATGCCATAGCTGGCACCAAGTCCATTGGCTAGGAATTCGTCGGTTTTGGCTGTGGGGAGGCCATAAAGATTGCCGTCAATAAACGCACTGCCTGCGCCAGTGAGCATAACTTGTTCTATATCATCAAGCTTGAAGCCGTTGTCATATACATATTTGCCGAACGCTCCAAATAGGGAAGTTACCGGGTCGGCAGCAGTTATGAACAGAGGCGATTGAATTTCGCCTTTGCAGTTGAGTCCCATGATTTTAGTGGTGCTTCCGCCCACATCGATTCCTATTACTAGTCCCATTGGTTTTCGTTTGTTGCGTTTATATTCTGCTCCAAAGGTAATATTTATTTTCATATAAATATGTATCTTTGCCATATATTCATCATCAAACGACATGGCAGATTCATTGTTAAGTGACGAAAAAATATTTTTGGCAGCACCCGAGCCTGCCGATCTTGAGCAGCTGTTCTTGTGGGAAAATGACACCTCATTGTGGAATGTGGGTAATGCAGTAGCGCCTTATTCGCATAAGCAACTATGGGATTATATTGAGACTTATGAGGCCGATGTATTCAAGAGCCGTCAGCTTAAATTCATTATCAAACTCAATGATACAGGCGAGGCTGTGGGCGAGATTGATGTGTTTGATTTTGATCCAGTGAACCGTCATGCATCAATAGGAGTGCTTATTGATTCGCGTTTCAGAAATAAAGGATATGCCTCTCGAGCTGTAGCAATATTGTGCCGCTATTGCAGTGAGCATATTGGAATGCATTCCTTGCTTGCGCTTACAGAACAGGAAAATTCAGCAGCTCAAAGTTTGTTCAAGAAAGCTGGCTTCTTGGCTAACGGTTGTTTGAAATCCTGGATAAGAAGAGGGGATACCTATAAAGATGTAGTTGTCCTGCAGCGACTTTTCAAATGAAAAAGATGATAATGTCTTTCTAGTTGAGAATGACAGAGCTAGGGCAGTTTAGCCATAGCAAGTATCTGCTGTCAAGCATTGACACTTCAGCTCTCCATGAATCTTCCTCTTCGGTTGAGAGAATGCGTTCGGCATTGGTGACTTTTCCTACTGCCCAGTCGAAATTGTCAAGTTCTTTTCGTAGCTGTTCCTTTTCCCAACCGCTATATCCCAGGAAGAATCTTATTTTGCCGTTAACGGGGTAACCTGCATTGATGTATTCAACTACTGCATTAAAATTGCCGCTCACATATAATCCGTTTCCCACAGCTATCGATTCGGGTATGGTTTCGCCCAGAGTGTGCAGGAAATACAGCCTGTCGTGATGGACTGGTCCGCCGATGTATAGCGGAATCTCTTCGTTTACAGAGATTTCTTCAACCAGTTCGTTAAGGCTGTAGTTTGCTCTTCTGTTGGTTACAAATCCCATTGAACCGAACTCGTCGCTATGCTCAATAAGCACGATTACAGCCCGCTGGAATGAAATGTCGGTCATCAGCGGTTCGGCAAGCAGCAAATCGCCAGGCATAGGCTCAGGCTGCTCGAAATTCATTTTCAGTATGTCGGAACTCAATAAATCCATATCATCTGCAAAAATAAGAAACAGTTTAGAATAAGTTTGGTTTTTTGTGAAAATAAAATGTCTTTTTGCCAATATGCTGGCATTTTGTGCATAGAAATTGCATTTTTTTAATAGGGGACTATAATATGTGAGCATTTTAATGCCCATTTGCCATATTGTTGCATAAATATTACGGTTATTTGGCCAAAATGTGTTACCTTTACCCCGCAAAATAAAATATAATATATTATATAAGTTTTAGACTAATGAAAGTATTGAAATTTGGTGGGACATCGGTAGGTACAGTGGAAAGCCTGCGCCATGTCAAAAGAATTGTAGAGGAGTGTGATGAGCAAGTGATTGTTGTGGTATCTGCATTGGGCGGAATCACGGACCTCCTTATAAGTACGGCCCACCAAGCATCGTCTGGTGACATAACATATATGCAGAACTATGCCAAGATTGTTGAGCGTCACATAAATGTGATTAACGGCATAGTACCTCAAGAAAAGATAAATGCAGTGCGCAAGACAATAGACATGCTTCTTGAAGAATTGGGAAATATTTATCGTGGCGTGTCATTGATAAAGGACTTGTCTTCCCGCACATTGGATATTATAGTGAGCTATGGCGAACGCATGTCGTCAACAATAGTAAGCAACATTGTAGACGGGGCAACACTATTTGACTCAAGAGAATTTATCAAGACCGATACTCAGTTCGGAAAGCATGTTCTTAATGTTGAATTGACAGAGAAACTCATTCATGATGCGTTTGATGGCTTCAATGGCAAGGTCGCATTGGTTCCTGGATTCATCTCTTCTGATTCTAAAGGTCATGATGTGACAAACTTGGGCCGAGGCGGTAGCGATTATACAGCTGCTATCCTGTGTTCAACGCTAGATGCTCGTCAACTTGAAATCTGGACCGATGTAGATGGATTCATGACAGCCGATCCTCGTGTGATTTCAACTGCTTATGTTATCGATAAGCTTACATTCATTGAAGCTATGGAACTTTGCAACTTCGGTGCAAAGGTGGTATATCCTCCAACAATATATCCAGTGTTCCAGAAGAACATTCCGATACTTATAAAGAATACATTCAACAGTTCTGCTCCGGGAACATTGATATCAGATGCGCATGGCTCGGTAGAAGGCAAGACTATTAAGGGTATTTCGTCAATTAATGATACTTGTCTTATCACGCTTACCGGCTTCGGTATGGTGGGAGTGATAGGTGTAAACTCTCGTATCTTCGCATCTCTTGCTCGCAATGGTATAAGCGTGTTCCTTGTATCGCAAGCATCATCGGAGCATAATACATCATTTGCAGTTAAGAACTGCGATGCTGAGAATGCAGTGAATGTGCTTAAGGAAGAGTTTGCCAATGAATTGCTTACAGGTGAGATAAGTGATATCACTCCAGAAAAGGATCTTGCTACTGTGGCAATCGTAGGCGAAAACATGAAGCACACTCCTGGTATTGCAGGAAAATTGTTCAATACGCTAGGTCGCAACGGTATCAATGTGATAGCGTGTGCACAAGGTGCTTCTGAAACAAATATTTCTTTTGTAATAGCTAGCCGCAGTTTGCGTAAGGCATTGAATGTGATTCACGATAGCTTCTTCTTGTCGGAAACACAAGTGCTTAACCTGTTTGTTGCAGGAGTGGGCAATGTTGGCAAGAACTTGCTTATGCAGATACATCAGCAACAGGAAAATCTGTTGAAGAACAAGGCATTGGAGTTGCGCATTGTAGGAATCTCCAATTCAAAGAAGTGCGTGTTCTGCCGTGAAGGTATTGATGTGGCAAACTATCAGGAAGCCCTTGAGCAGTCAGAAATAAAGGCTTCGCCTGAAGCTATTCGCGACGGAATCATTGATATGAATATATTCAATTCGGTATTTGTTGACTGTACTGCAAGTGCCGATATTGCCGATATTTATGGCAGTTTGCTAGAACATAATGTGAATGTGGTGGCAGCCAATAAGATTGCCGCTTCATCATGCTACGATAATTACAAGCATTTGAAGAACCTTTCGCGCAAGAAGGGCGTTAAGTTCTTGTTTGAAACTAATGTTGGAGCAGGTCTTCCAATTATCAATACGATAAATAGCCTTATCAATTCAGGCGATAAGATAATAAAGATTAAGGCAGTGCTATCTGGTACATTGAACTATATCTTCAATACTATCAGTCCTGAAGTTTCACTGAGCAAAGCCATTATGATGGCAAAAGAAGCAGGTTATAGCGAACCCGACCCACGAGTGGACTTGAGCGGTAAAGATGTTGCCCGCAAGATTGTAATTCTTGCTCGTGAGGCTGGGTATAAGGTTGATCAGGAAGATGTGGAATGCAACTTGTTTATTCCAAAAGAATACTTTGACGGCACACAAGAAGACTTCTTCGCTAAGGTGGAAGGAATGGATGCCGATTTTGAAGAAATCCGTAAATCCGCTGCAGACAAGAACGAACATTTGCGTTTCGTAGCAAGTATGGACGAAGGCAAGGTTTCAATGAAACTTGAGCCAGTAGATGTCACACACCCATTCTATCATTTGGAAGGAAGCAATAATGTGATATTGATAACAACCGAACGCTATAATGAATATCCTATGGTGATCAAGGGATATGGTGCTGGAGCTGAAGTGACTGCTGCAGGTATATTCTCTGATATCATAAGCATCGCCAATATTCGTTAAAATATAAGGATTGAAAGTAATGAAATACATTATCATACTTGGCGACGGAATGGCCGATGAGCCGATAGCTGAGCTAGGTGGAAAGACTCCGCTAGAGGCTGCGAGCACTCCTCACATGGATTGGCTAGCCAAGCATTCTCGTTTAGGATTGCTGAATACTGTACCACAAGGATATGCACCGGGTAGCGAGGTGGCTCATCTTGCTTTGCTGGGTTATGACCTTGATAAGGTGTTTGAAGGACGCGGAACCCTGGAAGCTGCAAGTATGGGTATTGCAGTGGAACCGGGTGAAATGGCAATGCGCTGCAATATTATATGTATTGAAGATGAAAAGATAAAGAACCATTCGGCTGGTCATATTTCCGATGAGGAAGCCCGTGAACTTATAGACTATCTGAACGAGGAACTGAGCGATGACCGAGTGAGATTTTTTCCGGGCGTGTCTTATCGGCACCTTATAAAGATAAAAGGCGGTGACAAGCGTATAAAATGTACGCCTCCGCACGATGTACCTGGCACTCCATATAAAGATGTTATGGTTGAGGCTCTGGTTCCCGAAGCTGAAGAAACGGCAAGGCTGATCAATGAACTTACCTTGCGTTCTCAAGAACTGCTGTCAAAGCACCCTGTGAACCTAAAACGAGTAGCTGAAGGAAAAGATCCTGCTAACAGCATATGGACATGGTCGCCTGGATATAAACCAGCAATGGAAACGCTAGGCGAGAAATTCGGAATCAAGAACGGAACTGTGATTTCTGCAGTAGACTTGATACGGGGTATAGGCGTGTATTGCGGTCTTAAGCCGTTGATTATAGATGGCGCTACTGGTTTGTGGAATACAAATTACGAAGGAAAGGCGCAAGCTGCAATCAATGCATTAAAGAATGGTAGCGATTTTGTGTTCTTGCATGTCGAAGCTAGCGACGAGGCTGGTCACGAAGGCGATTACGAGCTTAAGAAGCGTACTATTGAATCGCTTGACGAGAGGATATGCCGTCCTGTTATAGAGGCGATGAAAGAAATTGACGAGCCTGTATCAATAGCAATTCTTCCTGATCACCCAACACCTTGCCGCATACGCACTCATTCTTCTAATCCTGTGCCATTCCTTATCTATCGTCCGGGACAAGAACCCGACGATGTGGAGGTGATGACCGAGAGTGCTGCAGAAAAAGGAAGCTACGGCACAATGTCGGGAGATGAATTCATTAAGGAGTTTTTAAAGAAATAATAAGATATATGAAATATTATAGTACCAATGGCAATACGCCAGATGTATCACTGCAGACAGCTGTAGTAAAAGGGTTGGCAGCCGATCGTGGACTGTTCATGCCAGAACGCATTCCGCTTCTGCCTAAAGCATTTTTCAACAATATAGGCGAGATGTCGCTTCAAGATATATCGTATGTAGTGGCAAATACGCTTTTCGGAGATGACATAGAAAGCGCGACATTGAAGGATATCGTATACGAAACGCTTAATTTTGACATTCCGCTTAAGCATGTAGCCGACAATAAGTACAGTCTAGAACTTTTCCATGGTCCGACATTGGCATTCAAAGATGTGGGAGCAAGATTCATGGCCCGTTTGCTTGGCTATTTCAACAAGCAGCAAAACGGCAATGGCGGTATGGTCAATGTGCTTGTGGCAACATCGGGAGATACAGGTAGTGCGGTAGCAAACGGATTCCTTGGCGTGCCTGGCGTGCGTGTATTTGTGCTTTATCCAAAAGGAAAAGTGAGTCTTATTCAGGAAGCTCAGTTCACTACGCTTGGTAAGAATATCACTGCGATAGAGGTAGACGGTACATTTGATGATTGCCAGGCATTGGTTAAAAGTGCATTTATGGATGAAGAACTTAACGCACACATGATGCTAACAAGTGCCAATTCAATAAATGTAGCTCGTTTCTTGCCTCAGATGTTCTATTATTTCTATGCTTATGCGCAATTGCTAAAGCAGGGCAAAGATGTTTCTAATATCGTAGTGTCGGTTCCTAGCGGAAACTTCGGAAATATTACTGCCGGACTTATAGGCAAGCGTATGGGATTGCCTATAAAGAGATTTATCGCAGCTAACAATCGAAACGATATATTCTTCCAGTACTTGAATACTGGTGTATACACTCCAAAGCCATCGGTAGCAACAATAGCTAATGCTATGGATGTGGGTGATCCAAGCAATTTTGCCCGTGTCCTTGATTTGTACAAGCATTCTCACGAGGCTATCTGTGCAGAAATAAGCGGTTGTACTTATACCGATGAACAGATAGGCGAGACTATGGCAAAGACCTATAAAGAAACAGGATATTTGCTTGACCCTCATGGCGCTGTGGCATACCGCAGTCTGGAAGAAGGATTGGCCGAGAACGAAACAGGTATATTCCTGGAAACAGCTCACCCGGCAAAATTCAAGTCAACAGTAGATGCAATTATAGGAGAGGACATTGAGATTCCTGCAAAATTAGCTGCATTTATGCAAGGCGACAAGCAGACAGTGGAGATGGGATCGGGATTTGCATCGTTCAAGAAGTTCCTTATGAGCGTGTGATTCTTTTATGGAAGTATTATACGAGGATAATCATATAATAATAGTAAACAAGTCACCGGGTGAAATCGTGCAAGGCGATAAAACCGGTGACATTCCACTTGTAGAGACCCTCAAGCAGTGGATTAAGGAAAAATATGCCAAGCCTGGGAATGTTTTCTGTGGAGTGACGCATCGATTGGACCGTCCCGTGGGAGGAGTGGTCGTGTTTGCCAAGACAAGCAAGGCGCTTTCACGCATGAACGAGATGTTCCGTGAAGGCAAAGTGGACAAGACATATTGGGCAATAACCAAGGAATGCCCTCCGAAGACTGAAGGTACGCTCACTCATTATATAACATCGGTAGAGCGTAATAATAAGTCGTATGCATGGAATGTGGAGAAAAAAGGTTCGCTCAAGTCAATCCTTAAATATCGTGTGATAGGCAAGAGTGACAATTATTATCTACTTGAGATAAAACTGCTCACAGGCCGCAAACATCAGATAAGAGTGCAGCTGTCTACAATAGGCTGTCCTATAAAGGGGGATTTGAAGTATGGTGCAAAGCGCAGCAATCCCGACGGAAGCATATCACTGCTAGCACGCCGAATCCAGTTTGTTCACCCGGTTTCGGGCAAAGAAATTGATGTTACCGCCCCATTACCTGAGGATAATCTGTGGCAATCATTTATAGATAATTAATCTCGGTTTAAATGACTATAAAATAAAGGATTTGTAACACTGTGTGATGCAAATCCTTTTCTTGCATAAAAAATGTAGGTCTATTTTTTTCATGATTTGTTTTTTCTTATTATTTTTGCATAAAATACAATTCATAAAATCAGATAAAACAGAATTATTATGGCGGCAACACCTGAATTCAAATATCAACACCCATTTCCATTGGGCGAAGATAAGACTGAATACTATTTGCTTACAAAGGATTATGTGAGCGTGAGTGAATTTGAAGGAACACCAGTACTGAAGGTTGCAAAGGAAGGCTTGACAATGATGGCCAACCAGGCATTCCGTGATGTTTCGTTCTTGCTTCGTCGTTCGCACAATGAATGTGTAGCAAAGATTCTTAACGATCCAGAAGCTAGCGACAACGATAAGTATGTGGCATTGAATTTCTTGCGCAATGCAGAAATTGCAGCAAAGGGTAAACTTCCTCTATGCCAGGATACCGGTACTGCTATTATCCACGGAGAAAAGGGACAACAGGTGTGGACCGGATATTGCGATGAAGAAGCACTTTCTCTAGGAGTGTTCAAGACTTACACTGAAGAAAACTTGCGTTATTCTCAAAATGCACCTCTAAACATGTATGACGAGGTGAATACTAAGTGTAATCTTCCTGCGCAAATCGACCTTGAAGCAACAGAAGGAATGGAATATAAGTTCTTGTGTGTGACTAAGGGCGGAGGTTCAGCCAACAAGACATATCTATATCAAGAAACTAAGGCTATACTTAATCCTGCAACGCTAGTTCCTTTCCTAGTTGAAAAGATGAAGACTCTTGGAACAGCTGCTTGCCCTCCTTATCATGTGGCGTTCGTTATCGGTGGTACATCTGCCGAAAAGAACTTGCTTACAGTTAAGCTTGCTTCAACTCATTATTATGATGAGTTGCCAACAACAGGTAATGAAGGTGGCCGCGCATTCCGCGATGTAGAATTGGAAAAGCAACTTCTTGAAGAAGCTTATAAGATAGGTTTGGGAGCTCAGTTCGGAGGTAAGTATTTTGCTCACGACATTCGTGTGGTTCGTCTTCCTCGTCATGGTGCATCTTGCCCTGTAGGTATGGGAGTGAGCTGCTCAGCCGACCGCAATATTAAGTGTAAAATCAATAAGGACGGTATCTGGATTGAAAAGCTTGATGACAATCCAACTGAATTGATTCCAGTAGAACTACGCGAAGCAGGCGAAGGCGGTGGCGTGAAGATTGATCTTAACCGTCCTATGGAAGAAGTTCTTGCGGAACTAGACAAGTATCCTGTTTCTACTCGCTTGTCGCTTAACGGTACAATCATTGTAGGTCGTGACATTGCTCATGCTAAGCTTAAAGAGCGTCTTGACAATGGTGAAGACTTGCCAGAATACATAAAGAATCACCCTATATATTATGCTGGACCTGCTAAGACTCCTGCAGGAATGGCTTGCGGTTCAATGGGACCGACAACAGCAGGTCGTATGGACCCATATGTAGACTTGTTCCAAAGCCATAAGGGTAGCATGATTATGCTTGCAAAGGGTAACCGTAGCCAAGCTGTAACTGATGCATGCAAGAAGCATGGCGGTTTCTATCTGGGCAGTATAGGCGGACCTGCAGCTATCCTTGCACAAAACAATATCAAGAGCATCGAGTGTGTGGAATATCCTGAATTAGGTATGGAAGCAATCTGGAAAATCGAAGTTGAAGACTTCCCTGCATTTATCCTAGTAGATAATAAGGGTAATGATTTCTTCACTCAGATTAAGCAGAAATCCTGCTCTTGTGGAAAATGATATTATAATATTTTATAATAAAGAAACACAATAGTAATTCTCAGGGGGCCCGGAGCCTGTGAAGGTTAAGGGCCTTTGTTTTATTTATTAGTGAACGAAAAATCGCGATAAAGTAAGAAAAATATGTTTTTTAACATAAAAAAATAGCATTAGGTATTGCCAGGAAAGAAAAAAGGTTGTACCTTTGCAGTGCAAATCGCGGGATGGAGCAGTGGTAGCTCGTTGGGCTCATAACCCAAAGGTCGTCAGTTCGAGTCTGGCTCCCGCCACTAAGTAAGAGATTGTCAAGAAAGACAATCTCTTTTTTTATTAGAATAAAGTGAGATTTAAACAACTTATAAGACTGATAGTTTGGTGTTGATTTTACTTTGTTTTATCTTTGCTATTAATTAAACCCGAAAACTGAAAAGATATGGAAAATTTTCATGAACTGATAATGCGTCGTCGCAGCATTAGAAAATATACCGAAGAAGAAATTCCGGCTGAAGATGTGAAGTTGATTCTAGAGGCAGCTCTTGTTGCGCCAACATCAAAGAATAGCCGCCCAAGGTATTTTGTTACCGTTGAGGATAAGAAGATGCTTGAGGAATTGTCGAAATGCAAGGAATTCGGAGCCGGCTCAATTGCGAAAAGCAGCCTTTCTATTGTAGTTCTAGTGGATCCTACGATGAGTGAGGCATGGGTAGAAGATGCATCGGTGGCTGCTACATTCATTCAGCTGCAAGCCGAAGCTCTAGGCTTGGGAAGCTGTTGGGTTCAGGTGCGTGGCCGTATGCGTAACGATGAAGAAAGTGCCGATGACTATGTTAAGGCATTGTTGAATATCCCAGCCGATATGGTTGTTGAATGTATTATTTCTCTGGGTCAGAAAGGGGAAGAACGCAAGCCGTTCAATCCCGAAAAGATGCTTTGGGAAAGAGTGCATATAGGCGAATGGCGTCCGCAAGAATAATAAGAATATGAGTTCTATAAATTACGACCTGTCAAAGATAAAGGGCTTTGCATTTGATGTTGATGGAGTGCTGTCGCCGTCGGTAATACCATTGCACCCCAATGGAGAACCTATGCGCTGCGTGAGTGTGAAGGACGGATATGCATTACAGCTTGCCATAAAGCATGGATATCAGGTAGCCGTGATTACTGGCGGTAATACCGAAGCCGTGCGCAAGCGTTTTGTGGGGCTAGGGGTTCAGACTGTGATACTAGGAGCTGATATGAAACTTCAGTTTTTTGAAGAATGGCTGAAGAATACCGGTTTAAAACCGGAGGAGGTTGTATATGCCGGAGATGATATCCCTGACTATGAGGCGATGCAGCATGCGGGGCTATCGGTTGCTCCAGCCGATGCTGCTTCTGAGATAAAGGAGATTGCCAAGTACATAAGTCCGTTGAATGGCGGTCAAGGTGTAGGGCGTGAAATTATAGAACAAGTGATGAAAGCTAAAGGCGAGTGGCTTGCCGATAAGAATGCATTTGGTTGGTAGTATGGAATATCCGTTGAATAATCTCAATCGTTTTGAAGTGGTGCTCGCTTCAAATTCTCCTCGCAGAAAACAATTGCTTGAACAGCTCGGAATGCAGTTTACCACGCGAGTGATTGGTGACATAGATGAAAGCTATCCTGAAGATATGCCTGCTGATGAAATAGCTGCGTTCATTTCGTCAAAGAAGGCTGCTGCATATAGGGAGACGATAGGCGATAACGAACTTGTGATTACAGCCGACACGGTAGTGGTGTGTGGCGATAAGATTCTAGGTAAACCTGCTGATGGCGATGATGCTTGCCGAATGCTGAAGATGCTGTCGGGAGGGGCTCATAAGGTAATAACTGGCGTTACGATTACGACAAAGGATTTCATGCATACCTTTGACAGTGTGACTGAGGTGTTTTTTGATGAGCTAACTGATGCTGAGATTGAATATTATGTCAAGGAATACAAGCCTATGGACAAGGCCGGTGCGTATGGCATTCAGGAATGGATAGGCTGTGCCGGAGTGAATGGCATAAAAGGCAGTTACTACAATGTGATGGGATTGCCGGTACAGAAACTCTACAGGGAACTGTTGAAAATATGAATAAAGGCACAGTATTGCGAGTCTTGATATAGTGGAGTGAGCATTTGCACTCCACTTTTTATTTTATTGTCATCTGTAATTTGAACTGGATATTTGTGTTCTATATCAAGGATATAGTCTTTCGTTATTGTGTCTTTGTGAAATTCGATGTGAAACTCTCCGTATGAACCGGGACTGATGTATCGGTTGCTTATAGAACAGGTAACGATGCCCATGGTTGTGCGCAGATTAAGTTCGATGCATGGATTGATGCGGGCATAGCCGTTTTCGTCGCGATATACCATCATGTCAATGCCTGCATATCCCGTATAGTGAGGAGCTATGAGCTTGTCAAGGATTGTCATGGCGCATTCCTTTACTTTAAGCAGCAGTTCCTTGTTGCCGATAGCCGCGATGATTTTATCTTCAAGAGCATTGGTGGGCATGATTCGTCCTCCGCTGAAAGAGCTATGCGTGTCGTTATTGAAGACAGAATATCCTACGAATGAAGTTTTGCCGTTGTCGCAACGGAACTCCATGGCAAAATCCATTATGCTGCATAGCGGCTTTTCGCACATGATCGAACCTTGCCGCTTGATAATGCCTCTGCACCACCGAGTGAAATCAAGAGCATTGATATCCAGTGCACGGTATACCCCTTTTCCGCTTGATGACCATGGAGCTTTCACATAGGCTTTGGGGTGTTTTCTTGCAAAGTCTATCACTTCATTCAAGTCGCTGGATTCTATTGGTATGTTATCTTGCAGTTCCGGAATCCTCTCCATGAATTCATGGTGGAACGAGATTGAAATTCTGCGGTGAGACAAGTTCCGTATGTCATTGATGCACTCCTCGCTAGGAAGAAAGCATTCCTGTACTCCGTCAAGAAAAAGCCGGCGTCTCAAGTATCTGTTCCAACCCCAGGGTTCAATATCATTGAATGCTCCAACCTCTTGTGCCGAAACCGCTTTAATGCTTGTTTTGTATCGCTTGTTGATGCATTCTGCCCAATTGGAATCAAGTTCGGGGTTTCGGGATAATATGCTGTCGTTGCTTGCCGAGAACCATGCCGGTAGCATCTGCAAGTCTCTCCGGAGCTTTTGTGCTAGCGGAGTAGGCGTGTAGTTTGTTCCGCCAAAGGCTAAAGCCATGTCGTGTTCGGGATTGAAAATGCGTAGCTTGGGCATCGTTCTGCAATTATTTTTTGCAAAAGTAGTAAAATTGTTATTATTTTGGTGCAACAAAAAAGGCTCTTATTCGTGTAAATGGTAGAAAGGACAGCAGTTTAAGAAAAGATCATCACGAAAGAATTTGTAATTTGATGGATTCATCAAGATTTAAAGAAATATTATTGCCACTAGGCACAATGCTGTACAAAGTAGCGTATCGCATCGTTGGTGATAAAGATATAGCTAAAGATATGGTGCAGGACGCCTATATGTCTATGTGGAATAAAAGAGAATATCTTGAGAATCTGGATAATGTTGAGTCTTTCGCGGTTAAGGTGGTAAAGAACAAGTGTGTAGACTATTTGCGCACTCGTCATATTTCTAACGGCCTTGATGATGGTGCACAAGAAACGGAGTCATGCATTGATGAAACTGATGTGTATGAACATCATGAAAGACTGGATAGAGTGATGCAAATGATGAATTGTCTGCCTGAACGACAGAAACGGATACTCCTGTTGCGTAGTGTTCAGGACTTGTCTATGGAGGAAATCGGTCAGGTAACGGGTTTGACTGAAGTTAATGTGCGTACACTCTTGTCCCGAGCTAGAAAAAGGCTTAGAGAAATGTGTGAAATGGAAGAATTCAAGTGATTTATATGAAACATATTGAAGAAATAAAACAGTTGCTAGTGAAATTCTATGCAGGTGAATCTTCTCAAGAAGAAGAGGCTTGTTTGTATAGGTACTTCATGGAACATGAAGATGTCCCAGAAGACTTGACGCCCGACAAAGAAGTGTTTCTTGCGCTTGGAAGGCTTGGCAAAGAAGCTGAAGTAGAGGCACCGGCTTCTTTAAACAATGACTTGTCGCTGCTGATTGATCGAGAAGAGCGTCTGCAGATAAGACGAATACGCACATGGGAAACCTGGGCGCGTGTTGCGACTGTTGCTGCTAGCATATCGGTTGTGGTATTGCTGGGGGTGTCTCTTATTAAAGATTCGGACGCGTCAGCCGATGTGTGTATAGTGAGGCATGCTTATGTGCCTCAAACCGAGGAGGGTGCGATTGCCGAGACTTCGCGTGCGCTGATGATACTCTCGGAAAAAATGACTAGGGCTGATGAGAATTTGGTCAATGCTTCGATTAGGCTGGATAATGAATACTAAAATATGGTGATATGAAACGGTGTATTTTGTTTATAATAATTGCGCTTGGATTTGGAATGATGTTCCCTCTTAGGGCGCAAGATGCGATTCTGGAAGAAATATCCGAAATAAAAGATGTAGAAGTTACCTATATCACGAAGAGTATGCTTCAGTCTATGGGGACAGCCAGAATAAAAGTGAGTGGGCTTAATTTGTCAAAAATTGCAATGGAACTGACTTCTTTACAGATATTGACTGTTGAAGATAAGTCCGTGTCAAAAGTGAGGACAAAGCTGAAGGGCGTTAGAAAGATTGATGCACTGGAACTCATCATGAAACTGAAGGAAGACGGAGAACTCACTGAATTGTATGGTGAAAAGGGCAGTAACGGAAACTATAAGAAACTGCTTCTTATCGTAGACGAGGGTGATGAATTGGTAGTGGTGTATATGAAAGGTAGCATAGGTAAGAACTGCTTTGATGAAATGACAAAGAAAGCAAAGAAGCCGACACGCGTTTATCCGCAGGCGAAAATTGTTGTAGATGGAACTAAATTTAGATTGAAAGAAGACGGTTCCTATGAAATTTTGCCAGTTGAGGCTAATGGCGGTAACCTTAAAGCAGATGGTCTGGAAGATATTGACAAGCAATTGAAAGAGTTGGATCGTGAACTTGAAAATCTGGAGAAAGAGCTTAAACCTATTTATGAAGAGATAGCCCGTATTAGCAGGAAAATAAAGGATAGCAATGCAAGTGAGCGTGAAAAACTGTATATAGCTCGTTCAAAGCAGTATGAGAAGAGGGCAAAAGTGTATGAGCGGAGATCGTTTCTTTATGTGAAACGAAACTGGTTGTATAATCAGAAGGCTAAGGCTTTAATGAAGAGTGCAGGTGTAGAGCTGAAAGGCAAGAATGTTGATTTCATGATGTTGCAGCTCAGTGGCCTATAGGAGTGATGGACGGGAAAATATCCATAATTTGGGGAATGTTATTAAATTGTTGAAAAATATTTAGGCAAATTGTTGCATGGGTCGTGGAAAATGCCTAACTTTGCACTCGCAAAACAGAAAATGGTTCGCTAGCTCAACTGAATAGAGCATCTGACTACGGATCAGAAGGTTACAGGTTTGAATCCTGTGCGAATCACTAAAGAGCCGCAATATTGTGGCTCTTTTTTTGTATGAAAATGTAAGCAAAAAGTCAAAATAATGAATAAAATGTAAGAAAAGCCAAATGTTTTATACAAAATATTTGTTTTTCACGAAATAAGCCTTTAACTTTGCAAGTGTAAAAGAGTTATAAACGAAAATTCATGATTTCATCTGTAAATATTAGCTTGAATGTACTGCTGGTGGCATTGGTGAATGTCGTCGTGGTCATTATGGGTAATTGTTAAGGAGGAATCGTGCTAAAATCTACAACGATATAAATAGAATTTATTAAAGATATACGAACCTTTCCTCCTAATACGTTGGAAAGGTTTTTTAATTAAAACAGAAAATTATGAGCATACCATTAAGAAGTGCGTTGTCAATGAATGGCCGTCGTATGGCTGGAGCAAGAGCTTTGTGGCGCGCAAACGGAATGAAAGTGGAGCAAATGGGAAAACCAGTGATTGCCATAGTTAATTCGTTCACACAATTTGTGCCAGGTCACACGCATCTGCATGAGATAGGTCAATATGTGAAGAGTGAGATTGAAAAACTAGGCTGTTTTGCTGCAGAATTCAATACTATTGCTATTGATGATGGTATAGCAATGGGACATGATGGAATGTTGTATTCATTGCCGTCACGCGACTTGATTGCCGACAGCGTGGAATACATGGTGAATGCTCATAGAGCAGATGCTATGGTGTGCATCAGCAATTGTGACAAGATTACTCCTGGAATGATGATGGCTGCAATGCGCTTGAACATTCCTGCTATATTCGTGAGTGGAGGACCTATGGAAGCCGGTTGGTTAGGCAAACGCGGTCTTGACCTTATTGATGTGATGATTGACTCAGCCGATCCAACAGTGGACGATGAAACAGTCGCAAAAATTGAGGATCTTGGTTGTCCAACATGCGGAAGCTGCTCTGGTATGTTCACTGCCAACAGTATGAACTGCTTGAATGAAGCTATAGGTTTAGCACTTCCAGGTAACGGAACAATACTATCTACTCATGAAAATCGTAAGGAACTCTTCCGCAAGGCTGCGGCTCAGATTGTAGAAAATTGCCGCAAGTACTATGAAGAAGAGGACGAGAGTGTTTTGCCACGCAGCATAGCTACTCGTGAAGCGATGCTTAATGCAATGTCACTTGACATAGCAATGGGCGGAAGTACTAATACTGTGCTTCACCTGCTAGCGGTGGCAAATGAAGCAGGAGCCGATTTCACAATGAAGGATATCGATGCATTGAGCCGCAAGACTCCTGTTCTATGTAAGGTAGCTCCTAACGGCCACTATCATGTTCAAGATGTGAACCGTGCAGGCGGTATCATGTCAATCATGTATCAGCTTGCTGCTCAGAATCTTCTGGATACAAGCGTGAAGCGTGTAGACGGAATGACACTTGGAGAGGCTATCGACAGCTATGCCGTAGAAGGCAAGAACTTCAATGATGAAGTGAAGAAAATGTGGCTTAGCGCTCCATGTAATGTGAGAAACATAAAGATGGCGTCTCAAGCCAATTATTATAAAGAGTTGGATACCGACCGTGCAATGGGCTGCATACGCGATTTTGAGCATGCCTATGTGAAAGATGGCGGTATTGCCGTTCTATATGGAAATATTGCAAAAGATGGCTGTGTAGTTAAGACTGCAGGCGTTGACGAAAGTATCTTCCATTTTGAAGGCGCTGCTAAGGTCTTTGAATCGCAAGATGATGCAGTAGAAGGAATCCTAGGAGATAAAGTGCAGGCAGGAGATGTAGTAGTGATTACACACGAAGGTCCTAAGGGAGGTCCTGGTATGCAAGAAATGCTTTATCCTACATCTTATATCAAGTCAAAGCACTTGGGTAAAGCGTGTGCTTTGATTACCGACGGACGCTTCTCGGGCGGAACATCTGGTTTGTCAATCGGTCATATTTCTCCAGAAGCGGCAGCGGGAGGAAATATTGGATTGGTTAAAGACGGGGATATAATAGTTATAGATATTCCATCTCGTAGCATAAGTGTTAAACTTAGCGATGAAGAGATTGCTGCTCGTAGAGCTGAAGAAGAAAAGCGAGGAAAAGCAGCATTTACACCAAAGAGCCGTCAAAGAGTGGTGTCAAAGGCATTGCAGGCTTATGCATCAATGGTAACATCGGCCGACAAGGGTGGTGTGCGTGAATAAGAAATGTATCATAGAATTTAAGAACATATATATGAGTGAAAAGATAACAGGAGCTGAAGCGTTACTAAGATCTATTGAAGCTGAAGGTGTTGATACCATTTTCGGCTATCCAGGAGGCGCTATTATTCCAGTATTTGACCGTTTGTACGATCATGGAAGCAAATTGAATCACATCTTGGTGCGTCACGAGCAAGGTGCTACTCATGCCGCTCAAGGCTATGCGCGTGTTAGTGGCAAGACTGGTGTCGTGTTTGTAACATCGGGTCCAGGAGCTACAAATGTGATTACTGGATTGAGTGATGCCATGATGGACAGTACTCCATTGGTCGTCATTACAGGCCAGGTGTCTAGCGAATCTCTAGGTAGTGATGCTTTTCAAGAAACTGATGTTATCGGTATTACTCAACCCGTTACAAAGTGGAATCATCAGATTCGTACTGCCGACGAAATTGAATGGGCAGTAGCACGGGCATTCTATATCGCATCAACCGGCCGTCCTGGCCCAGTGGTGTTGGACTTCGCTAAAAATGCTCAAAATGAACTGATTGAGTGGAAAGAATATAAAAAGTGTGATTTTATCCGCAGCTATATACCTTATCCTGAAGTTGATGAGAGTGAAGTTGATGAAGTGGCTGCAATCATAAACGAAGCAAAGTCACCGATGATTATTTCTGGTCACGGAGTGATGATAGCCGAAGCAGAAGAAGAACTGAAGGCCTTGGCTGAAAAAGCTGATATCCCGGTTTCTACTACATTGCTTGGTTTGTCTACAATACCTACTTCACATCCTTTGAATAAGGGTATGCTGGGAATGCATGGTAATATAGCTCCAAACATGGCAACAAACCGATGTGATGTACTCATTGCAGTAGGTATGCGTTTTGATGACCGTGTGACAGGTGATGTCAATGAATTTGCGAAGCAAGCAAAGATTATACACATCGATATAGACGAATCGGAATTTAACAAGAATGTTAAGGTCGTTGCATCTATACATGGCGATGCCAAGACTGTGCTTCAAAAATTATTGCCAAAGGTAAAGGAAGCAAAACATACTGAATGGTTAAACAGCTTTGCCGATGACGAAAAACTTGAACAGGAAAAGGTCATACAGAGCGAAGTGTTCCCTGCAGAAGGAGAACTTAAGATGGGTGAAGTGGTTCATAAGGTATCTCAGGTTGCAGGTGCAAATGCTGTACTTGTTACCGATGTGGGACAAAATCAAATGATGTCTTCTAGATACTTCCAATATACAGCACCTAAGAGTATCATCTCTTCGGGCGGTCTTGGAACAATGGGATTCGGCTTGCCAGCAGCTATAGGTGCAAAGATAGGTGCCCCAGAGCGTCCTGTATGTTTCTTTGTGGGTGATGGCGGTATTCAAATGACGGTTGAAGAACTTGGCGTAATCCTGCAATACGGGGTGGCTGTGAAGATTATCATATTGAACAATAATTTCTTGGGAATGGTGCGACAATGGCAAGATTTGTTCTATAGCAAGCGCTATTCTCAAACTCCAATGGTCAATCCAAACTTTGTAGCACTGGCAAAAGCTTACGGAATTCAAGCTGAAGATGTGGAATCTCGCGAAGAACTTGATGAAGCAATCAAGCGCATGATGGAATATGATGGTGCCTATGTTCTGAATGTAAAGGTAGAACAAGAAGGTTATGTGTTCCCGATGGTGCCTGCAGGCAGCACAATGGTAAATACCGTGATTGCTCCTGGAGAAAAGTATCAATCTACTAAATGATGATAAATTATGGAAGGAAAGACTTTATATACAGTAACGATATTTTCAGAAAACCGTGTAGGACTTCTAAACCAGATATCTATCATTTATACACGAAGAAAACTTAATATTGAAAGTTTGTCGGTTTCTCCATCTTCTATAAAGGGTGTTCATAAGTTTACAATTACATCTTATAGCGATCGCGAAACGATAGAGAAACTGGTTAAGCAAGTAGAAAAGCGTATCGGTGTGCTGAAATCATTCTTTTATACCGATGATGAAATAATATACCAAGAAATAGCGTTGTATAAAGTACCTACAGAAAAACTTCTTGAGGAGCCAAATCTAGAGAAGATTATCCGTAAGTACAATGCCCGAATTCTAGAAATGTCGCGTGATTACACCGTGCTGGAGAAGTCGGGGCATCCTGAAGAAACAGAGGCTTTGTTTGAAGACTTGAAATGTCATGATATTCGTCAGTTTGTGCGTAGTGGTCGCGTTGCGGTAACTAAGGATATCAATGAATATGTGACAATGTTCATAGAGGAGAGAAAACAAGCTAAAGAGGATATGCGTTAATGGGAGATTTGAAGTTTTATAAACACGAGTTTTTCTTAACGGCAGGAGAATGCACTCCACAAAAGGAAATGCCATTGCCATTACTTGTATCAAGATTGATAGAAGTAGCAACCGAACACGCTAATATATGGGGTGTTGGGTATGCTAATCTCATTGAAGATAATCAAGCGTGGGTATTGTCTAGAGTGACAATTGAGATGGAAGATTTTCCAAGAGTGAATGAGCATTATACTATTCAAACATGGGTAGAGGGATATACGAGATTTTATTCTCAACGCAACTTTGAGTTTCTAGATGAACACGGAAAAGTATTGGGATATGCTCGCACAATATGGTTGGTGATAGATCTCTCTGCACGAGAAATGATGGATATTTCAAAGTTCAGTTATATTATTAGCAATATTTATGACAAGGAATGTCCTATAGAACCTCAATCACGACTAAGAACAGTAGAACATGACAATGCTCGTGTAGCAAAACATACATTCCAGTATTCAGAAACCGATATTAATCGGCATGTGAATAGCGTGCGTTATGTGGAACAGCTCCTTAACCAGTGGTCTATAGAGCATTATGAGCGTAATAGAGTTAAGCGGTTTGAAATAGCTTATATGAAAGAGTGCTTGGGTGGTTTGACTTATGATATAGCTGTCAATGAAGAAGATGTGACCGATGCAAAATTGGAAATCAGTCATATGGTAGACGGAAAGCAAGAGGTTAATTGCCGGGCGCGTTTTATCTTTGAAGAAAGAAAACAATAAACATAAATACTAACATATTAAATTTTTTAAAAATTATGGCAGTAATGAATTTTGGCGGGATTGAAGAAAATGTAATGACCCGCGAAGAATTTCCATTGGAAAAAGCAAGAGAAATTTTGAAGGACGAAACAATTGCCGTTATCGGTTATGGTGTACAAGGTCCTGGTCAAAGTATGAACCTTCGTGACAATGGATTCAATGTAATTGTTGGACAAAGAAAGAACAGTAAGAGCTGGGATAAGGCTGTAGCTGACGGTTGGGTTCCTGGTGAAACACTTTTCGAAATAGAAGAAGCTGCTGAGCGTGCAACTATCATCGAGTATCTTCTTTCTGATGCTGCTCAAATCGCAGTATGGCCTGACTTGAAGAAGCATTTGACTCCTGGCAAGGCTTTGTATTTCTCTCATGGTTTTGGTATCACTTATAAGGAAAGAACTGGTATCGTTCCTCCAGCTGATATCGATGTAATTCTAGTTGCTCCTAAGGGTTCAGGTACTTCATTGCGTACTATGTTCCTACAAGGCCGTGGCTTGAACTCAAGCTATGCTATCTTCCAAGATGCAACAGGTCGTGCAAAGGATCGTTGCTTGGCTCTAGGTATCGGTGTAGGTTCTGGTTACTTGTTTGAAACTACTTTCAAGCGTGAAGTATACAGTGACTTGACTGGTGAACGCGGTACATTGATGGGTGCAATCCAAGGTTTGCTACTTGCTCAATATGAAGTATTGCGTGAAAATGGTCACACTCCATCTGAAGCATTCAACGAAACAGTAGAAGAACTTACTCAATCACTAATGCCTCTATTTGCTGAAAAGGGTATGGACTGGATGTATGCTAACTGCTCAACTACTGCACAACGCGGTGCTCTTGACTGGATGGGCCCATTCCACGATGCAACTAAGCCAGTATTCCAAAAATTGTATAGCGAAGTTGCTTGCGGTAACGAAGCTCAACGCTCAATTGACACAAATAGCCAACCAGACTATCGTGAAAAATTGAACGAAGAATTGAAGGCATTGCGCGAAAGCGAAATGTGGCGTACAGGTGAAGTAGTTCGTCGTCTTCGTCCAGAAAACAACTAATCGAAAGATAGCTGATATAATATGGTGAATGCTCTTGATTGAGAGCATTCACCTTTTTTTTAGGAAAAAATACCATTCAAATGGTCGCTAATTAAGGCAGTCTGTGTACGATTGTTTGCCGAATGAACACCTATTATGGGGTACTTGAGAAAATGTGTTTGTTTGGTAGCAATATTAGAGTTAAATTTGTCTTATCTTTAAGAAGTTGTATTTATAATATTAATTACTATTTGAAGATTTAAATCTGCAATAACGCTTGAAATTATGTGCGCTAGGACAAAAGTAGTTGTAATAGATAAAGATGAAAAAGCATTACGAAAGGTAAAATCTATTCTTGCTAATTTTTCGGATATAGAGGTCGTGGGATTGGAACAAGATGAAAGACTATGTTTTGATTCTTCACAATCTTATGAAAAAAGAGACATGCTAGCCATTGCTACAGTGACTAGTGAAATGAGGATTGTGAGATTGTCCGAAATAGGTTATTTTAGATACTGTACTCAACGGAAGATATGGGAAGTTGCCCTTAGTGATAAAACAGTACTTTCCTTGCATAAAGGAACTAGTGCAAATGTGATATTGAACTATAGCTCAAAATTTGTGCAGACTCATCAGTCGTACATTGTCAATTTGGATAATGTGATGCTTGTAGGACAAAACAATGTAGTCCTTTATCCGCCTTTTAATGAGGATTCTGTACTATTGGGGCGCACATTCAAAAAGAGATTGCAGGAAATGTTTATTATGATGTGATAGTTCATAAAGAATTATAATATATGGTGTTATAGCACGCGGAAATATTTTCCAGCTGGCGTTATGCTAGTATAATGCAAATAAAACCCAGTGCATCAAGGATAGTGATGCACTGGGTTTTGTATATAGGTTTTGCTTAGAAGCTGTAGTCCTGTTGAGGATTGTATACAAGCATGCCTTCTGCAACTTCTCTAGCTTTTTCTTCGCTAATGCCTTGAGCTACTATTGCAAGTGCAAATGGTATGGCGGTAGCAGGCCCATTGGCGGTTATTGTATTACCGTCAATAACAACGGGTTTGAATCCCTTCTTGCAATTTGAGAATGCACTCTCAAAACCCGGATAGCAAGTTGCTTCTTTGCCGTCAAGAATGCCTAAAGGTGCTAGTACTACAGCAGGAGATGCACAAATTGCAGCAATAAGCCCTCCGTTATTGTTGTGCTGTTTAAGTAAGTCGCATAGTTGAGAACATTCAGCAAGATTGGTTGCACCAGGCATACCGCCTGGCAGTACTATAATATCCTTCTCGTTGCACTCAATCTCGGTCAATGAAATATCTGCTTTAACTTCTATGCCGTGTGCACCTGTCACTTGCAAAGAAGATGAAATTGTTACCGTTTTCGTCTCAATGCCTGCTCTGCGTAGAACATCAACTGTGGCTAGGGCCTCGATTTCTTCAAATCCGTTGGCCAGGAATACAAAAGATTTTTTCATAAGTATTTTATTTATTAGTTACTTCTTGTACAAATATAATTAGAAAAAACTAATTTTGTTTATATGAAAGGACAAAAGAAAAGAAATAGTGCAACTTTAGGCTATACATTGGCGCTTATAGCCGGATTGTGTGTGCTTCTAGGTATGAAAATGTGTACTGAATCCAGGCAGTACAAAAGATGCTCGGGTATAGTGTGGACAACGCAGTATAACATAACTTATGATAGTGATAGGGTATTTGATGACTCTATTCAGAGCGTGTTTGCTGCTGTTGATAACAGCCTGTCTATGTATAATAAGTCTTCAGTAATAAGCAGGATAAATAGAGGAGAAGATTTGTCGGTGGATACAATGCTGACACAAATTTATGAAGCATCGGTTAAAGTCCATCAGGAGACTGAAGGTGCATTTGATCCAACGGTTTCTCCGCTTATGCGAGTGTGGGGATTTGTGGAAAAAGGAGGAGATGCGCCAAGTGCAGTGCAGATAGACAGTATTATGCAGTTTGTGGGACTGGAACATACTAGTATGAGTGGTGGAAAGATTGTTAAGACCGATAGCCGAACAGCGTTTGATTTCAGTGCTATTGCTAAGGGCTATGCATGTGACGAGGTTGGACGAATGCTGGAGCGCAATGGTGTAAAGAATTATCTTGTAGAAATAGGAGGTGAAATTACGCTTAAAGGTAAGAACCCTTCAGGAACAGAGTGGCTTGTGTCGGTAGATCGTCCAATCGAGAGCAATACATCGGTTGTGCATGATAATATGCTAGTTGTGGGAATGAATGATGGTGCGATTGCTACATCTGGCAATTACCGTAATTATAAGGACATTGATGGGAAAAAGGTTGTTCATACAATGAATCCTAAAACTGGTTATCCTGAGGAAACCAATTTGTTGAGTGTCACTATCGTTGCAGACAATTGCATGCTTGCCGACGCTTATGCTACTGCATGCATGGTAATGGGCGCAGAGCGGAGCAAGTCTTTTCTTGAGTCGCATTCAAACATAGGAGGATTTATTGTGTATACCGAAGAAGCTGATTCTATGGTAACATGGAGCAATGACCGATTCAACGGATTAGTGAGATAGACTTCATGTGTAAATTGCAACTGAGCGTATTGAGTAATTATACCAAACTAAAGAGGGCGTGCCAACAAAGTTTTGGCACGCCCTCTTTAGTAAGTTCGTTAGAAGAAAAATTGTTACACTCTAATCGTTGTCCTGAGCCTTAGAGCGTGATTCTTTTTTTGAGTTTGAGCTATGAGTATCTTTTTCTTCCTTTAGGTCAATCTCTTTGCCGCTACTGTTTATAGCTCGGTATTCCAAATGCGCCAAAGATTGGTCGGGCAGTATGCGGAATTTGAATCTGTATTCGAATCTCCAGCGGAGATACTCCGAAATAAGTCCTCTCTTGAGATATGCATCTACGAAAGGGTGTACATACATCACAAATTTCTTGACCTTTAGTGAGTTGATGAGATAATCGATTTTGTCTTTCAGCACATCAGTGAATAATAATGACGGCTGTACTTCACCTTTACCTCCGCAAGATGGACAAGCTTCGCTTGTGACAATGTTAAGTGCGGGACGCACTCTCTGTCGTGTGATTTGCATCAGTCCAAATTTGCTTAATGGCAGAATGTTATGTCTAGCTCTGTCTCCTTGCATAGCTTCTTTCATGTGTTCGTATAGGGCCTGGCGATGCTCAGCTTGAGCCATGTCAATAAAGTCAATGACAATAATGCCGCCCATATCACGAAGCCTTAGCTGGCGTGCAATCTCATCAGCAGCGCGTAGATTCACATCTAGTGCGTTGCTTTCCTGGTTAGACGAACTTTTGGAACGGTTGCCCGAGTTCACATCTATTACATGAAGGGCTTCGGTGCTTTCAATTATAATATATGCACCCGATTTAAATGAGACCGTTTTGCCAAAAGAAGTCTTAATCTGCTTTGTGATGCAGAAGTGATCGAAGATAGGTGTTTCCTTTGAATATAGTTTTACTATGTCTTTTCTGTCGGGAGCAATGATGCTCACATAGTTCTGGATTTGTCGGAAAACATCTTCGTCATTTACATAGATGTTCTCAAATGAGGGGCTGAAGATGTCGCGAATAACATTCACGGCACGGCTGTCCTCTTCGTATAATAACGAAGGGGCTTCGGCTCTTTGTGCCTTAGCGATACTGTCTTCCCAGCACTTAACGAGTGTCTTGAGCTCGGTGTTGAGCTCGGCAACACGCTTTCCTTCGGCTGAAGTTCGGATAATAACACCGAAATTGGCAGGACGAATGCTCTCTATAAGCTGTCTTAGTCTCATTCGTTCTTCCGAAGAACGAATTTTTTGCGATACCGAAATCTTGTCGCTGAAAGGAATCAGTACAAGAAGTCTTCCTGTAAAAGATATTTCGGTTGTGAGTCTAGGACCCTTTGAGGAAATAGGTTCCTTAGCAATCTGTACGATAAGTTCCTGTCCGCATGTAAGCACATCGGTTATTGAACCGTGCTTGTCGATGTCGGACTGCAATTTCAGCTTGCTGATGTTCGGAATGTTCCTTTTATCCTCAAGAGACTTCTTAATGCATTGCGCGTAGGTGTTGAATTGGCTTCCCAGGTCTAGATAGTGCAGGAAAGCTTCCTTTTCATATCCTACATTCACGAATGCTGCGTTCAATCCCGGCATTAACTTCTTCACTTTAGCCAAGTAAAGATTACCAACGGCATAAGTCGCATCTCGAGACTCTTTTTGCAGAGACACAAGACGCGTGTCCTCAAGGAGGGCAGTCAGTATGTCGTTCGGTTGTACGTTAACTACGAGTTCGCTTCTCATTTTAGAAGTTTTAAAAATAAATTTACCCTTTACGGGTGGGTTCAATACAAATAGATAGCTATTCAGTCAGATAGCTATTAAAGCACAAAGAACAAACGTAATGAAGATACCGGAAATTGCACTCATTAAGTTTGTTCTTGATATGACTTAAATTAGAAAAGTTTAGAAATTACTTTTTCTTATGTCTGTTCTTTCTAAGTCTCTTTTTGCGCTTGTGCGTAGACATCTTATGTCTCTTATGCTTCTTTCCGTTTGGCATAACTGTAACTTAGTTTAAAGATTAATAATATAATTTGTTTGTTTCTTTTTCTCTCGTTATGTGGAACTTATTACTTTCCGCTTTCTTTTACTTGTTCCATGAACACCTTAGCTGGCTTGAATGCAGGAATTTTGTGCTCTGGAATAATGATTGTAGTTCCCTTAGAAATGTTGCGTGCTGTCTTTTGTGAACGAGTCTTTACGATGAAGCTACCAAAACCTCTCAAGAAAACATCTTCTTCGTTTGCTAGAGAGTCCTTAACAATTTCCATGAACTTTTCTACTGTTTCAAGAACTGAAGCCTTGTCAATTCCAGTAGACTTAGAAATCTCGTTTACGATATCTGCTTTAGTCATTTTAGTTTTAAACTTTAATTATGTTATAAATTTTAAGTGCAAAATAATAAAGCGTTTTCTTTGCAGAAAACTACTTCAAAAAATAATAAACTCAAGAATTTTTTGCCCTCTTGAATTTTGTAAGTGCAAATATCGGAATATTTTTTGAAATACGAACCCCATATTGCAACTTTTTTTAGCGTAAAACTGCTTTTTTTCATTATTTTAGATAAGTGAACTGCACAAAACTCGGAATAAGTGATAAATTCGGCATAAACAATAAAAAAGAAAGGAGTGCAGTTAATTTCAGTGCACTCCTTGAGCCGTTTTTAGAAAAGGTGTCATATCGTTTGTTTCTGACTTATCATTAGTCCGTATGAGATCACCCTGTCAAAGGAGTATCTTCCAGGTCCGGCTATATATAGTAAAACGAACATGGCAAGGTAGATGAAAGCGAGTTCCCCGCCATTGGCGACACTGCCACTATGTACAAATATGAATGCAATTGCCATTGTTGCTATCATAGGCAGAAGTACAAGACGGTACAAGAACCCTGCTATGAAGAAGATAGAGCAGAACAACTCGGCAAAAATTGCGAGAGAGAGTGAAAATACGCTGCCAATGCCAAGCGGATCGGGGAATGTGGTGCTTAGAGATTCAAAATGAGCCCACTTTTGTATGCCGTGTGACAAAAGTAGTATTCCGAACAGGATTCGTAGAGCAAGCAAAAAAATCGAGAAATACCTGCTTTTAGGCTTTTCGGGAAATAGGAAGCGGTAAAGGATATTCATAATGGTTAAATTAAATTGTTTTTCATTATTAATAACAATCGGTATCTAGAAAAGGTTGAGTGCTCATAAAATAATGAAGGCATGCCTAGATGTTTATCTTGGCACGCCTCATCATGTTATACATATTCATACCGTGCTTGTTAAAGCGGATATGAGTCAAATGCGTATAATTCGGTAGACAGGTAGCGTTCTCCTGTATCGGGGAGTATTGCTACAATTGTTTTCCCTTGATTCTCCTCCTGCTTGGCAAGCTGTATAGCTGCATATAGAGAAGCTCCGGAAGATATTCCTACGAGTAGACCTTCTTTTTGAGCCATGAGTCTGGAAGTGCGTATTGCATCATCATCGGTTACGCGTATAATCTTATCCACAAGACTGGCATTGTAATTTTTCGGAATGAAATTTGCACCGATACCTTGAATCTTGTGTGGTCCGGCTACTCCGCCTGATAGGAGAGGAGAGCTATCGGGCTCTACAGCAATAGCCTGAATACTGGCTTTATGCTTTTTAAGGCCCTCGGAAGTGCCGCACAGAGTGCCTCCAGTGCCTACACAAGCAACAAAAATATCTATTTCACCATCGGTGTCTCTCCAGATTTCTTCAGCGGTGGTGTGAATATGTGCTTTGGGGTTAGATGGATTCTCGAATTGCTGTAGAATTATAGAACCGGGAATTTCGTCCCTTAGCTGGTTGGCTTTATTTATAGCTCCTGCCATTCCTTCACTGCCTGGAGTGAGAATGATTGTAGCACCTAGTGCCTTCAGCAAATTCTGCCTCTCGACGCTCATCGTTTCGGGCATAGTGAGAATCAATTTATAGCCTTTCACTGATGATACCCATGCGAGTCCAATACCTGTGTTACCGCTAGTAGGCTCTATTATTACAGCTCCAGGAGCGAGAACTCCTTTGCTTTCGGCGTCCTCAATCATCTCAAGAGCAATACGGTCCTTGACGCTGCCTCCTGGATTGAAAAACTCCAGTTTAACTAGTACTCGAGCTTTTAAACTCTCAGCTTTTTCAATGTTGTGTACTTCTAAAAGCGGAGTGTTTCCAATTAGAGATGTCAAATTATTGTGAATTTGTGCCATATTTTTTCGATTTTATAGAACAATGCAAATGTAATGAGAATTTTGTTGTGTTGTATATAAGAATTAATCTCTTTTCCGAAAAATTATGAATTCTTTGAGGCCTGTTTGTCATGACATATTTTTTATTAAAGAATACATGCCTTATATTTGCATAATAAATTACAGTGCATGGAAGGAATAAAGACAGTATTTGTTGATTTAGATGATACGATATGGTGGTTTACGGAGAATAGTAAGGTGGCTTTGAGGCATGTGTATGATAAATTCGGGCTGTCGCAATATTGTAATGACTATAATTGCTTCCGGGATATATATGCTGCAAAGAACCTAGAGCTGTGGGATTTGTATCATTATGGTAAAATCAATAAGGATTATCTGGTGACTGAACGATACCGTTATACGCTGGAGCAAATAGGAGTGCCTGGTGATATAGAAGCGCTTGCGAAAGATATAGATGATGAGTATTTGTTTTTTCTTTCGTCTATGGGTACATTGATTCCTGGAGCGAAGGATCTATTGGATTATCTGGTGAAAAAATATGATGTGAATATATTGAGCAATGGCTTTAATGAAGTGCAGATGCGTAAACTTAGAAGCAGTGGTATTGAAAACTACATTCATCACCTTGTGCTGAGTGACGATTGCGGTATCACAAAACCATTGAGAGGCATTTTTGATTACGCTCTGGAAAGAACTGGAGCAACAGCCGAAACAACTGTGATGATAGGAGACAATTATGATGCCGATGTTCAAGGAGCAAAAAATGCCGGGTGGAGAACTGTACTGTTTAATATTAAGGGATTTGACAGGAATAGTGTACCAGATGCAGATATCGTAGTTGAAGAATTGGAAGAAATAAAGAGTATTTTATGAAAACTGAATTTGAAAAGATGCGTAGTTGCGAACTGGCAAATACTAGCGACCCAGAACTGGTTGAGAGTATGCGCAGAGCGCATGAAATTACTGCGAAAATGAATAGATGTTCTGGTAGCGAACCTGAATATAAGATGTTGCTGAATGATTTGATTCCAGGTTTGCCTGAGTCGTCAGTGATAATGCCTCCTTTTTATTGCGACCATGGACATGGCATACATTTGGGAGAAAATGTGTTTATAAATAACAGCTGTACTTTTCTTGACGGTGCGTTGATAACGATAGGTGATTATACACTTATAGGCCCTAATGTGCAGATTTATACACCTCAGCACCCCATGGGGTATATGGAACGACGCATAACTCAGGAATATGCATATCCAGTTACTATAGGAAAAGATTGTTGGATAGGCGGGGGCGCTATAATATGTCCTGGAGTTACAATAGGAGACCGATGTATTGTTGCAGCTGGCAGCGTGGTGACAAGAGATGTGCCCGACGATAGCCTTGTTGCAGGAAATCCAGCAGTCGTGAAAAAGAAACTGTTATAATAAATCAGTCCTCAATGATTTTTACACCGTCGATGTCAGATACTCTATTCTTGAATGGAGGTATGTCATCGGCGTTCGTTTCTATTGTCATGCTGCAGTCGTTGTCGAAAATCTGACTTATGATATTCACGCCTGTATCTTTTACAAGTTTCATCACTCCATTCATTGACAGATAGGGGAATGTGAAAGATAGCTGAGCTTGTTCGTGACACTCGATGATCGTTCCGTTTTCAATGGCATCGGCAGCAGCGGCTTTGTATGCGACAATAAGGCCTGAAGTCCCGAGCTTTATGCCTCCGAAATAGCGTATTACTACAATGAGTATATTGGTAAGCTCATAAGAATTGATTTGTCCAAGAATTGGTTTACCTGCAGTGCCAGATGGCTCACCATTGTCGTTGCTGTAAAATTCGGTTCTGTCGGTTCCTATCATATATGCCCAGCATACATGTCGTGCATCATAGTATTTCTTCTGATATGCTTTAACAGTTTCTTTTGCTTCTTCAGCGCTAGAAACAGGGATTGCAAAGGAGATGAATTTGCTCATTTTCTCCTTATACAATCCCTCTGATATGTCTTGTATGGTTTTGTAAAAATCTGCCATAATATAATGTGACAAGTTCGTTAGCTGTTTTAGCTGAACTTATTAAAGCTATGGCAAAGTTACAAATTTAATTCCATAGTTCAGTATTTATGAGATGATTCTTCCATTTCCTTAGCTGTGATAGGCTTCTTGTTTATAGCTCTCCATGCATATATGATGTATGCTAGGACAAAAGGAATAATAAGAGAAACCCAAGACATCGTTGTGAGGGTAAATTCGCTGGAAGAACTGTTGCGTATTGACAAAGAACTTGATGGGTCGGTTATTGACGGATAGTATGCAGTGCCGTTGTATCCCGCAATAAAGAAGAGTGAAAGGACGACTAGTACAGTGCCTATGCCGCTGAACCAAATGCCGCACTTGTAATTCTTGCTGAAAGCTGTTCTGATGATTGCATATAGAACGAGCACCACACCAATGAGGAATAATACAAGTACCCACCACATTTCAATAAAATTGTTCCAGTATTTATAAGGTGTAGAAACGAAAGTTTCAACTCCATTTATAGTTACCGATTGATATCCGTTTCCAGTTAAGAGTACAGCCATGAAACTTATGAACAGTATTACGAAAATAGCTCCGTTTCCAATAAGTGCTGTAGCTGATTTCTCGTGAATGATATTGTCGTCAATGCTGTTTATGAAATAAAGCAGAGCTTGTGTGCGTGCTAGAAACAGAACTGTGAAACCTAGAAGCAGATTCTTTAAATTGAAAATGGCTTCCAGACCATGAGTTGAAGCCCATGAAGAAATGACTGGCGCTTGCGAATCCAGAATGTTGCTCTTGTTAATTGTAAATTCACCGCCAAAAAAGAACATGGCAACAGCAACCCCGAGCAGTATGGTTGAGACCGAGCCATTTAAAGCCAGGAATAGGTCATAGGTGCGAGTCCCGAAGATGTTACCTTTCTTCTTGCGGTATTCATAACTGACTGCTTGTAGTACGAAGCCGATAAGAATAAGCATCCATAACCAGTATGCACCACCGAAACTAGTGGAATAGAATAGCGGGAATGACGCAAAAAATGCTCCGCCGAAAACCACAAGAGTCGTGAATGTGAATTCCCATTTGCGCCCGATTGAATTCACGAGCATAGTGCGTCTAAGTTCGTTCTTTTCCATGGACAGCAATGTTTGTCCTCCTTGTACAAAAAGAAGGAAAACCAGAATAGCCCCTAATAATGAAATGAGGAACCACCAATATGATTGAAGAAATTCGTAGGTAATCATAACTGAATGTTTTTAGTTGTTTGAATTGTCAATGTCTTCTTTGGATCTCTTTATGATATACTTGAACAGTATATTCATCTCAGCAGCCAATAGTCCCATGAACACTACAGCGAAAATGGTGAAAGTCGTAATGACTGATGTCGTCGGAATGTCACTAACGGCAGCGCGTGTAGGTAGAAGCCCCTCGATAGTCCAAGGCTGGCGACCAACTTCAGCAACAACCCAACCAGCTTCGGAACATATCCATACTACAGGAATTGAGAGAATTGCTATGATTTGAATCCATTTGTTGTCTGTGAGCAAATGAGTTAGCGATTTCTTGTAAGAGAATAATAGTATGGCCGCAAACAACATCAAGATATATGATCCGAATATTACCATGATGTGGAAAGCATAAAATGTTATAGGTACATTAGGGATAGCCTCTTCCGGTGAATTGAAGTAGCCATAACCGAAATACTTGAAAGACTTTTGCAGATCTTCTTTCGCCTGTAACATTGATGCATTGTCACCGGCTTTCTTGGCATCGTCATATTCTCGTAATGCTTTATGTGCAGCTTTGCCGATTGCTATTCTTTCGGCGTATGATACTGTGTTTATTGTATCCCCATTTTCATTAAGTTTGTATCCATTAATGATATCGGAAATGCCAGGAATGAATGCGTTGATATCTCCTTCGGCCAAGAAAGAAAGCCCTTTAGGGATTGAGATGTCAAAAAGGAATGCCGATTCGTCATTGTCATATGTCTTGGCAGGATTCAGTATGCCGAATGCAGCAATTGACTGTCCTTGCTCACCATGATATAGTCCTTCCATTGCAGCTAGTTTCATTGGCTGTATCTTTGATACGACCTTTGCAGAGCCATCACCGGAACCTATGGTGATAATAATTCCGATAAAACCAATCCATGCACCAGTTTTTATGCTACGCAAAGCCATTTCCTTGTTGCTTTTCTTGAGTAATAACCAAGAACTTACGCCAATGACAAAAACACCTGCTAAGGCCCAACCGCTGAATACGCTGTGTATGATTTTGTTTATTGCAACAGGAGAAAAGACTAAAGCCCAGAAGTCATTCATGACATTTCTCATTTGGTCGGGGTCAAATTCCATGCCAACAGGATATTGCATCCATGAATTTGCAATCAAAATCCATAGCGCGGACACACTGGCACCGATTGCTGTGAGCCATGTAGAGGTGAGGTGAAAGCGAGCACTGACTTTTTCCCAACCGAAGAACATTACGGCAAAGAATGTCGATTCCATGAAAAAGGCTAGGAGCCCTTCTATTGCTAGTGGTGCACCAAAAATGTCGCCTACGAACCAGCTGTAGTTTGACCAGTTGGTGCCAAACTCAAATTCAAGGATAATGCCAGTAGCTACACCAATTGCAAAATTGATGGCAAATAGAGTCATCCAGAATTTTGTAGTGCCAAGCCATTTCTTGTCTTTAGTGCGGTAATAAATCGTTTCCATTACGGCGACAATCACCGATAAACCTAATGTGAGCGGTACGAATAGCCAGTGAAAGGCTGCCGTGAGAGCAAATTGAGCTCGAGACCAATCTACTAATGTCGCTAGTTCATTCATAATTACAATATTAAAGGTTATTGATTTTTTAATAATTCATTTCTTACATGTTGTGCACGGTCATCGTCATTGTCGTATTTAGACTCAAGAATGTCGGGAAAGAAAAATAACTTGAGAATAGCAAACATTATAAATAGTTTTATGATGATAAGCATCCATAATTTTCTTCCAATTGTCATATTGCGGAATCCGTCGATATACATGTCGGCAATACTCCGTAATATATTATTGTGTGGTTCCTTTGTATTGTTACTTTGCATAGCTAAGTCTAGTTTATAACAAATGTAAGTATTTTTTAATAGAATAACATGATGAAGAAGGAAAATATTTAATGATTGTGAGGATTTTTATGTTTTTATAGTATAAAATACTTGAAAATATTTGGTAATTTTGTGCATTACTTAAATAAGAATGTAAAAGCGAAAAAATAATTATGGCAAATTGGTTTGAATGTAAGGTAAGATATGATAAAATGCTTGAAACTGGACAGCAGAAGAAAGTAAATGAACCGTATTTGGTAGATGCTCTGTCATTTACTGAGGCTGAAGCTAGAATAATTGAGGAAATTACTCCGTTTATTTCGGGAGATTTCACAGTTTCGGCGGTAAAGCGTACCAGAATCTCTGAGATATTCTATGATGAAACTGGAGACCGCTGGTTCAGTGTAAAGTATAATATCATCACTATTGATGAGAAAACAGCTGTAGAAAAGAAGCAGTCGGTGATGGTGCTTGTACAGGCTGCTGATTTCCAAAAAGCAATTGCAAACTTCATGGAAGGCATGAAGGGGACTATGGCAGATTTTGAGATAGCATCTGTTACTGAGACTCAAATTATGGATGTGTATCCAGTGAAGCTAGGCGAAAAAGCGATAAATCCAGCGACTCAAGTACAGTAAAGAATATGTCGGTTATATCTGATCAAATAAAGATTATTACCGAGACATTGCCCGATGGCGTGGAACTGGTTGCTGTGTCAAAATTTCATCCAGTTGAAGCGTTGAAGGAGGCGTATGATGCTGGTCAGCGAATATTTGGTGAAAGTCGAGTTCAGGAAATCTCTCAGAAAAGACTGCTTATGCCTGATGATGTGCAATGGCATTTCATCGGGCACTTGCAGACTAATAAGGTGCGTCAGTTGGTGCCTTATGTTAGTCTAATACATAGTGTTGATTCAATAAAACTGCTGGAATCCATTAATGCGGAATCTGCTCGAATAGGTAAAGTTGTAGATGTACTTCTTCAACTGCATGTTGCGCAAGAAGAAACGAAGTTTGGCTTTACTTGTGAAGACTGTGTGGATTTGGTTGATAAAGGAGTCTTGGATCGGTTGCCTAATGTCAGGGTGTGTGGTGTTATGGGCATGGCTACAAATACTGACGATATGGTAAAGGTGCGAGAAGAATTCAAGTCTATAAAGAATGTGTTTGATACGCTTAAGCAAAGGTATTTTGCTGATAAGCCGTACTTTAAGGAGATAAGTATGGGCATGAGTGATGATTTTCACATAGCAATGGAAGAGGGCAGTACATTGGTGAGAATAGGGACAACGATATTCGGCTCGCGAGGATATTGAACAAATTGAAGGTTAAAACCTTATTTAAATATCGGATTAATAGTAATTTAATAAGATACATAAACAATAAAAAAATAACCTAAAAATGGAAACTACTAAAACTAAATCAAACGGGAATGTTGTGGCAATTGTTGCGATGTTCTTCTTGTTTGCTATGATTTCGTTCGTGACGAATCTGGCATCTCCAATGGGTGATATATTGAAAAATCAGTTCAGTATACCAAACTGGCAAGGAACACTAGGTGTGTTTGCTAATTTTATAGCATATGCTGTGATGGGGTATCCTGCAGGAAACCTTTTGCAGAAGATGGGGTATAAGAAAACGGCTCTAATTGCTATTGCAGTAGGCTTTGTAGGTGTAGGAATACAAACGCTTTCTGGAGTTGTAGGTAGTTTTGGAGTGTATCTTCTTGGTGCATTTGTAGCAGGTTTCTCTATGTGTTTGCTTAACACAGTTGTGAATCCAATGCTTAACAGCCTTGGTGGAGGTGGAAACAAGGGCAATCAGCTGATACAGCTAGGAGGTTCTTTCAATTCACTTGCAGGAACACTGGTTATTATCTTGACAGGTATACTTATACCTTCAATTGCAAAGGCTCAGATTAGCGATGTCTTTCCTTTGATGTATGCAGCGCTTGCGATTTTCGCATTTGCATTTGCTGTTATATCAATGTCAAAGATTCCTGAAAAGGAGAATAAAGATGATGAAGGAAATAAGGCAGCATCTAAATATGGACCTATGTCTTTCCGTCACTTTGTTCTAGGCGCTATAGCTATATTTATATATGTGGGAGTTGAGGTAGGAATCCCGAATGTGCTTAATAAGTGGCTTCAAAATCCTACCTTAAATGTTCTGGGAATGGAAGCTGGTGCTGAGGCTGTTGCTGCATCGGTAGCCGCGACATATTGGCTGTTGATGCTTGTCGGTCGTCTGGTTGGTGCTGCTATCGGTAGTAAAGTGTCGGCTAAAGTGATGCTTAGCGTAGCGTCGGTTGTCGGATTGTGCTTGACATTGGGCGCAATATTCTCGCCTGTGACAATGATGGTGGATATGCCTGTGTTCAAGAATAGCGCAGATGGATTGTTTGGATTGGTGAATGTACCAATAAATGCGATGATGCTGGTTCTTGTTGGATTGTGTACATCTGTGATGTGGGGCGGAATTTTCAATCTTGCTGTTGAAGGTCTCGGTCGTTATACAGAAAAAGCATCGGGTATATTTATGGCATTGGTATGTGGTGGAGGTGTGCTGCCGCTACTTCAAAATGCAGTTGTTGACATGCAAGGCGGAGTTGGTTATCAAGTAAGCTACTGGGTAGTGGCTGTTGGCCTTGTTTATCTGTTGTTCTATGCACTAATAGGAAGCAAGAATGTTAATAAGGATATTCCTGTTGAATAAACCTTGATTTTGGATAAATTAAGTTGGGAAACGAACGCCTGCCGTAATTTTTTTAGATAAATGAAAAATTATGGCAGGTGTTTTTACTTAAATATTGATAATAAGAAACATTTTTTGTATCTTCGCTCGGAAAATGTAAAAACATATATACTTAATATATATTATGAATGTAGAATTGATGAGAAAGGCAGCTGATAATATCCGTATATTGTCGGCAACTATGGTAGAGAAGGCGAAATCTGGTCATCCTGGTGGTGCAATGGGTGGTGCTGACTTTGTTAATGTTTTGTATTCAAAGTATTTGGTGTACGATCCATCAAATCCATTATGGATAGCAAGAGACCGTTTCTTCTTGGATCCTGGTCATATGTCGCCTATGCTGTATAGTGTGCTTGCTCTTTCTGGAAAATATACGATAGAAGAACTTCAACAGTTCCGCCAATGGGGAAGTGTGACACCTGGTCACCCTGAGGTGTGTCCTGAACGAGGTGTGGAAAACACATCTGGCCCGTTGGGACAAGGTCATGTTATGGCTGTAGGTGCTGCAATAGCAGAACGCTTCTTGGTTGCACGATTTGGTGAGACGTGGGCTCATAAAACATATGCTTTTATTTCTGACGGAGGTATTCAAGAAGAAATTGCGCAAGGTGCAGGTCGTATTGCAGGCTACTTGGGACTTAATAACCTTATCATGTTCTTTGATAGCAATAAGGTGCAGTTGTCTACCGATGTAGAAGAAGTGACCGACGAGGATACCGCCGCTAAATATCGCTCATGGAACTGGAATGTGATAGAAATAGACGGTAATGATGCGGTTCAAATAGCTGAAGCTTTGGATAATGCAATTGCTGAGAAGGATAGACCAACATTGATTATTGGTAATACTGTAATGGGCTTAGGTTGTGTGACTCCTGAAGACGAATGCTTTGAAGGAAAATGCAGTACCCATGGTCAGCCATTGAGTAAGTCGGGCGCGTCATATGAGAAAACTGTTCAGAATCTTGGTGGTGACATTAATAATGCTTGGCAAGTGTTTGATGAGGTTGCTGAACTTTATGCAAACAGAAAGGCTGAGTTGGAAAAAATCGTTGCTTCCCGTCATGCAGAGGAACAGGCTTGGAAAGATGCAAATGCTGAATTAGCTAAGCAGTTGGAAGATTTTATTGCAGGAAAATTGCCTGAGATTGATTATGAATCAATACAAGTGAAACCTGATTCTGCAACTCGCACAGCATCGGCTGCCGTTTTGTCAGTATTAGGCGAACAGGTTAAGAATATGATTGTATCTTCAGCCGATTTGGCTAATAGTGATAAGACTGAAGCTTTCTTGAAAAAGACTGGTGCGCTGAAGTATCATGATTTTAATGGAGGTTTCCTTCATGCTGGTGTAGCTGAACTTACTATGACTGCCATAATGAATGGTATTGCATTGCATGGTGGTATGTGGGCTGCATGTGGTACATTCTTCGTGTTCTCTGATTATATGAAGCCTGCAATCAGAATGGCTGCATTGCAGGAACTGCCAGTGAAATATGTATGGACTCATGATGCTTTCCGAGTGGGGGAAGATGGACCAACTCATGAACCTATTGAACAGGAAGCGCAGGTGAGATTGCTTGAAGAAATAAAGAACTCAAAGGGCTTGAATAGTGTTCTGGTGCTTCGTCCTGCAGATTCTGCTGAAACAATTGTAGCTTGGAAGATGGCAATGGAGAACAAGTCAACTCCGACTGCTCTTATATTGACTCGTCAAGATGTGAAGGATTTGCCAAGTGCTACAGGAAATAGATATCAAGATGCCTTGGCGATGGAAAAGGGCGGATATGTAGTGATGAAGTCGGATAACCCTGTTATTACATTAGTTGCTAATGGATCAGAGGTTTCGGCTTTGACAGATGCTGCGGCAATGCTGAAGGAAGATGGCATTGAATGTAATGTTGTTTCTGTTCCTTCAATTGGATTGTTTATGGATCAACCTATTGAATATAGGCAGGAGGTTATTCCAGCAGATATTCCAGTCTTCGGACTAACGGCAGGTCTGCCTAGTACATTGGCTAAGGTTGTGGGTTCTAATGGATACATTAAGGGGCTTGAACGATTTGGCGCGTCTGCTCCATACAAGGTTCTTGATGAGAAATTTGGCTTTACTCCAGCTCAAATTGCTGACGATATTAAGGCTTTTATTGGATAATTTTGTGATATAGTCAAAATTATACGATTTTTTGGTTAAAAAAAACGCTAAAATAATGTGAGATTAAAAAAAAATATTTAATTTTGCGGTATTAATGAGATAGAATTTAATTTATTAATGTAATTATAAACAATAATGTCTATGAAGAAAATTACAATTTTAGCATTTTTATGTGCTTTATTCGTAGGTGCTTCAGCTAATGCTCAAGAAGTAACTTACAAGGAAGATGCTTCTCAAGGCTATCTTCAAAATCAATTTAAGGATAACTGGTTTATCTCTCTTGAAGCAGGTGGTAACCTTTGGTTGACTCCAAATGATATGGAAGAACCTCTTCTAAAGAGAATTCAACCACAAGTAGAAATCAATGTTGGAAAGTGGTTCTCTCCAATCATCGGTTTGCGCGTAGGCGTAAATGGTGCAAGAGTGAAGGGTGCTACCTTTATGGGTTATGCTAATAATGATTATGTACAAGGATCAGCTGCTTGTGATAATGATAATGCTAAGCACCAAGTTCAATTCCAACTTGGTCTAGCAGGAGATGTTATGTTGAACCTTACAAACTGGTGGTGTGGCTACAAGGCTGATCGTGTTTACAACGGTATTTTCTATGCTGGAACATCAATCACAGGTTGTGGCTCAACTGACGGTAATGTAGGTTTTGATATCCAAGATAAGGAATGGCTAGGTGTTCGCGCTGGTTTGTTGAATACATTTGCAGTTTCTAAGAAAGTTGATCTTCTAGTAGACCTTCGTTTCGGTGTTAACCAAACTGGTCTAGAAGGCAAGCTTTTCACTTACAAGACTGACCTTTTGATTGGTGCAGCTTATAAGTTTGGTAAGAGCACTTGGAGCGCTCCTATCGTTCCTGTTTGCCCAACATTCAAGTATACAGATGCTGAAGGTGATGCTTTGGTAGCTCGTCTACAACAAGCTGACGCTAAGATTGCTTCTTTAGAACAACAACTTCGCGATTGCTTAAACAGCAAGCAAACTGCTGCTGTAGTTGAAGAAGCTCCTGCTGCTCCTCTTGCAACTATCTACTTCCCAATTGGTTCTGCAAATGTAAACAATGTACAAGCTAAGGTTGTTAAGGCTGTTGCTAACGCAATGCAAAACACTAATGACAAGTATGTTCTTACAGGTTGGGCTGACAACTACACTGGTACAGCTGAAATTAACAAGAAGCTTCGTGCTAAGCGTGCTGCTAGCGTTAAGAAGATGATTGTTAAGACTGGTGTTGCTGCTGATCGTCTAGAAACTACAACTAACGACAACAACCTAACTGAATATGGTGAAAAGAGTGCATCTCTTGACCGTGCAGTAACAATCAATGTAGCTGAATAATTTTAGATACGAATGTAATAGAAAAGGTCACCTATAGGTGACCTTTTTTTTATGACTCCTTGTTTAGAGCGTGTATTAAATTGTTGGCAATAGGTTAGATAAGTGCTTGTATTTGTATTGGTCTTTATGAAGTAGTTGTGCTGAAAGCGACAGTAGCTAATCGTTTGTTGTGTTTAGTTTCATTGGTATAGATATTATTCTTGGAGATGTGCTAATTCCATTTTCTAGAATTCTTGATTAAAAAGCTAATTGTTCAGGAAAATGTTTGATTTTAGCATTCTTCATATCAAACAGATGGCGTATATTTATGAATATAAAGATAGCGAGTCTAAAATTTTTAGACTCGCTATCTTTACTTTGAATATTATAAATAAGAGTATGTCTTACTTCTTAGCTTTTGACTTTTTCTCGGCTTTTTCTGGCTTTTTAGCAGCTTTCTCTTCTGTTTTCTTTGCAGTAGCTTTGCTTGCTGTTTTCTTGCCAGAAATTTTCTTCTCTTCTTTAGGCTGTAGCTTGGTGAGTTTAGCTTGTAGCTTTTCTACTTCTTTGTTAAGTATAGTGATTTCGTCACCTTGGTTCTTAATTGTAGTAAGAAGTGAGTTTAGCTCTTCATTGTCCATGTCAACTGGGTATAGAGAATTTACTCTGCTAATGAAATCACCTAGTATGTTCATGTAATTAGTGAATGCATCAAAAGGAGAGTCGTATATGCCTCTATTTAATACAATTCCTGTATTCTTGGTTGTCATAAAGCGGAAATTGTTGCTGGCTTGCATGTAGCTCCAGTCTTGCTTAATGCGGCGGTCTGTGCATAAATGTACGCGCTCAGCAACGCTATACAGCTTGTCGAAAGCTTCTCGTTGCATCACATTACCTAACCAGCAGCTAGTGTCTCTTTCTTCGTCAATCCATGACATTGGATAAGGAACATCAATTTGGTCAACAGACTTTAGCTTGCTTATGATTTCACTTGGGGTGGAGAATGTGATTCCTTTTTCTTTAGCACATTGTGGTAACGCTTTCAAGAATTCAAGAATGTTTGAAGAAAGTGGTTGAGAAATACCTAGTGCTGAAAGTTCCATGAAAATGTTTATGACTTGTTCTTCTTCTGGAAGATCTGCAATCCAATTGATGTATTTATCGGCAAAAAGAGGGTATTCAGACCAGTCTGAGTCAGAAAAACGCAAGCTGATATCATCAGATAATTTGAAATCACGAAGCAGTAACTTCAGATTAGGGTTGTTGGCACAGTGATATACATAGTGAGGGCTCTTCCAACCAAGAACATGTTTTGCACCTTCAGTAAGCATACCCTTGAATCCCATGTCGGCAACCATGCCTCCGATTTCGTTTGAGTATATCAAACTTGAATTGCGGAATACTTTAGGGCTTTTCCCGAAAACTTGTTTGATTTTTGTTCTCATTTGTTCAACATCTTCTCTGAAACATTCCTCGTTTGCAAGGGAAGACAAGCCATGAGAATAAGGCTCGCACAAGAATTCGCAGCAGCCTGTGTCATTTAATTGATGAAGAAGCTCTATAACAGTTGGAGCATGTATTTCAAGTTGTTCTAGTCCTACTCCGGATAGTGAAACTGCAACCTTGAACGCTCCATTGTTGTTTTTAGCCATATCAATGAGCGTGTTCAAAGCTGGTATGTAAGAACGCTCTGCTATCTCATTGATACTTCTTTCATTTTCATAATCGTCGTAATAATAGTGGTCACGACCAATGTCAAAGCAGCGATATCTTTTAAGATGTATTATTTGGTGTATCTCAAAATATAGACAAATAGTTTTCATATTATTAAATTTTATTGTTTACGGTTGTTCCTTATTAATTCATCATATATAGCGCGGTGTTTAAGTCCCACTTTTTCCCAAGTGATTCCGTCAACTTCCTTGATACCTTCTTCTTGCAGGTATTTAAATAGAGAAGGGTTGGTGCAGATAGAGTAAATAGCATCTGCCATTGCATTAATGTCCCAATAGTCGACTTTAATCACATTAGTTAATATCTCTCCACAGCCCGATTGCTTTGAAATGATAGAAGGTGTGCCGCATTGCATAGCTTCCAGCGGAGCAATACCGAAAGGCTCAGAAACTGATGGCATAACGAAAACATCGCTGTTCTTATATGCTTCGTACACTTGTTTTCCTCGTTGGAAGCCAGGGAAGTGGAAGCGGTCAGCTATGCCTCGTTCGGCAGCAAGATGAATCATTTCTTCTAGCTTATCTCCAGAACCAGCCATGACGAAGCGAATGTTTCTTGTGCGCTTTAATACAAGAGCAGCTGCTTCTACAAAGTATTCTGGTCCCTTCTGCATAGTGATGCGGCCTAGGAAAGTGACGATTTTTTCTTTAGGGTGCTCAACGCGTGGTATATCCTGAAGTTCTTGAGACAAAGGATATACGGCGTTATGCATAGCAACGCACTTTCTTGGGTCTTGGTGATATTGATGAATTACGGTTTGGCGTGTAAGTTCCGATACGCACATGACGCAATCGGCATAGTCCATACCATTCTTTTCAATAGAGTATACCGTAGGGTTCACTTGTCCGCGTGAGCGGTCAAAATCGGTTGCATGCACATGAATACATAGAGGTTTTCCGCTTACCATTTTAGCATGCACGCCGGCAGGATAAGTCAACCAGTCGTGAGCATGAATGATATCAAATTCCTGCTGACGGGCAACAACTCCAGCAATGATAGAGTAGTTGTTGATTTCTTCGTGCAAGTTCTGAGGGTATCCTCCTGCGAATTCCATGCAGCCGATATCATTGGTTCTCATGTAAGAGAAATCGGCATAGATGTTGTCGCGGAACGAGTAGTACTGTTCCGGAGAAGTGTAGTTTGGCAGGCGTGATTTCAAATAATCGTAATTCGCGTCTTTCCAAACAATAGGCACTTGGTTCATGCCGATGATATTCAAGAACTTTTCTTCTTCACCTGTTGGCTTTGGCAGACAGAATGTAGTTTCAACATCTCCCTGTACGCTTAGTCCCTTAGTAATACCATAAGAGGCAACAGCCAAACCACCTAGTATCTTGGGAGGAAATTCCCAACCAAACATTAAAACTTTCATAGTAGGTTCCTCCTTGATTAATAGTTATATTTGCTTAATAAATACAATGTTCGAAGGATTTCAGCCACATTCATTGCAAATGAAATAGCTCCTCGTCCCTTGAATGGAGGGTTTCCGTCAAACAGTTCCGGAATAGAACCGATGCAGTGAGATGACAGCTCGTCCTCATATCCGATTAGTTGGCGTTCAACGAATCCCACACCACTCATCTTGTAGATGCGCAGATATGCTTCAAAGTAGAACCCTGCAAGCCATGGCCAAGCAGTACCTTGATGGTATGCATAGTCGCGTTGGTTCTGAGGCCCTACATAGTTAGGGTTGTATCCGCCGCTCTTAGGACTTAGCGAACGAAGTCCTTTCGGAGTGAGCAGCTCTTTTGTGCAAATATCAACAACACCCTTCTTTTGTCTAGCATTAAGAGGTGAGTAGTCGAATGCTGCTGCAAATATCATGTTAGGGCGTACGCTCCAGTCCATCATGTTGCCGTCTACATAATCAAGCAGATATCCGTGTTCGTTAAGGAATGTCTCAACGAAAGCCTTGCCAGCTTTTTCTGCTATTTCGTTCAAATCCTCGGTGAGCAGAGTGCTTTCTTTTTCTCCAAGTAGCTCTGAAACAAATCTCAATGCATTGTACCATAAAGCATTGAATTCAACTATATAGCCAGTGCGAGTTATTACTGGTCGTCCGTTAGCAGTAGAATTCATCCAGGTGATAGCCTTGTCCGAGCCATTAGAGTAGATGAGCCCGTTTGAGTGAATGAATAGATTGTTGTGGCCGCCCTTGCGCAAATAGTCCATGATATCTTCAAGAACTTGACCGTATTTCTCTCTGCATTTCTCGCGTGAGACCATTTTAGCATATTGTTGAATGCACCACACCGCCCAAAGTAGTACATCTGGGTGGTCCATTTCATAAATCTTCAAGTCGCTTGGCTTCTCGCTGATGAAATCGTTGATAGCCTTGCATGCAGTTTCCATGATTTTTTCAAATTTGGAAACTTCGTCAACAGAAAGAGTCAATCCAGGAAGAGAAATGAAAAGGTCTCTAGCTCGGCATTTGAACCAAGGATACCCTGCGAGAATATATGATTCACTGCCTTGCTTGTTTAGGAATTGGTGTGCCGCATTGATCAGGCAGTGTTGGAAATTGTCTCGAGGAGTGCGTTCTTCTCGTTCTTCCTCAAATGTCTTTTTCAATGTGCGAGTGCTTACCTCAGAGATACCTGCTGAGAAAACGATACTTTCTCCTTTCTTTATGTTCAGTTCAAAATATCCTGGAACATATAGATCTTCATTGAAGTCATATCCTCTTTCTTGTTCTTTCGGATATTCAATTCCTCTGTACCAGTCGGGTTGGAAATGGAATTCATTCTTCTTGTTTAGCTGCATGAAAAGTTCTGGATAACCAGGGTACATGCAAGTCTTTATGCCATTGTCCACTAGTTGGTAGTCACGATTTGCTTGAGAGTTCTCGTGTGTATATTGGCGAACGCTACGGAATGCAAGGAATGGACGCAGGCGAAGTGTTGTTGCCGAGTGCGCGTCAACTAGCGTGTAGCGAATCAATATGCGATTCTCGTGGTGAACAAAAAGTTTTTCTTTCTTAAGGATTACACCTCCTACACGGTATATTGTAGTTGGAACCTTTTCACATTCAAATTCTCTGACGTATTTGTGTCCTTTTGGACTGTAATTGTTGCCTTGGTATTTGTGAAGGCTCAAATTGAATTCAGCGCCGTGCTGAATAACAGTTTCGTCCAGAGATGACAATAGTACATGATTCTCGTCGTCTATTTCTGGAATAGGAATGACAAGCAATCCATGGTATTTGCGAGTATTGCAATCAACGATAGTTGTGCAATGGTAGGCTCCTGAACGATTCGTTCTCAGAACCTCTTTCGGTAGAGATTCTTCCAGATTCGTTAGCAGAGTCTTGTCAAATCTTAAGTAGCTCATTTTTTGATGCCAGTGTTTATTTAGTTATTAGTATATTTGTCTTTATGGTATGTGAAAACGCAGCAATTTCTTCTTTGAGAAGAAATTGCTATACTTCGTTACGAATTTAGGCAAAAAACATGGTAAGTGCAAGCGTTTTGTAACTAAAATTGTGCTTATTTTCGGTTATTGATGCAAAACTGCATTTTACGGCAAGCCGTATAGCTGTTAAGCTATGTTATAAAGCATAAATAGCGGTGCCGAATGCTAGGGAGGTGAATTCCTATATCTTAAGTTCGCCTCTCACCGTATTTATAAATTCCCAGAAATAATCTTCTAGAGATGAGAAGAAGGATTTATCCACATTGTCGGTGACAGGCAACAGCATTTTAATGCCTCCTTTGTGGCATTTAATATGCAGATTTGCCTCCATCATCACAGGGTCTCCGTCAATGTGCATTACACCAGGCTTGTCGCGTTTTATAGTGAGCTCTGGAGTGCGATAAGTGTTGATGTTCATGTCCTGGTCGAGGTGTCTTGTAAACAGGAGTACGCTCATTAAAGCTGTATCTAGAGGAGTGAATGGATGTATTACTGTTACATCGATGAGTCCGTCGTGCATGCTTGCTCTAGGTGTAATGAATGCGTTGTTCCCATATTGCGAAGCGTTGCCGCATGCTATCAAGAAAGCCTCTTCGGTGAGAACCTCGTCTTTCATTTCCAGAACATACTTCTGAGGGCGATATTTAAGATACTCAGCAAGGGCGTTTTGTATATATGTCAGCGGTCCTCGCTTATGACTTTGTGCAAATTTTTCGCTCACATGAGCATCAAATCCCACGCCGCAAGTGCAGAAAAAAGGATGATTGTTAACAGTGCAGTAGTCTAGGCATTCAACATTGTCAACATTAAGAATCTGAATTGCCTTTTCGAGATTTACGGGAATTCCCAAATGTCTGGCAAGGCCGTTGCCTGACCCGCATGGAATAATTCCCAGTGCAGTGTTGGAACCGCATAAAGCAGAAGCTACTTCATTGATGGTGCCGTCTCCACCTATGGCAATGACTCCATAAAAGTTGTTTTTTATAGCTTCTTTTGTTAATGTTGTTGCGTGACCTTGATGCTGCGTGAAGCGTATTTGTATGTCAAACTTGTCCTTGTCAATGAACTTGTCAAGGACTTCTGGTACATATTCTTTCTTAGTAGTACCCGAAATGGGGTTAATAACTGCGCGTAATGACTTTTTTTCTGATTTAGGCATAGCTGACAATTAATCGTGAAATAGAAGCATCTTAAGCGATGCGTTTCTTTACATATTCTACAATGATGTCGGCTACAAGTTCATTAGGTAACTTGGAAGAGTCAATGCACAAGTCGTAGCTGGAGGCGTCGCCCCATTTCTTGTCGGTATAGAAGTTGTAGTAATTGGAGCGTAGCTTATTTTTCTTCTCAGCCATCTCCAGCGCTTCTTCATTGGTCTTGCAGTCGCCTCGTTTTAAGATGCGGGCAATGCAAGCCTCTTCTGATGCGTGTATGAATACGCTTATGAGACAAGGGTGGTTGCGCAGTACATAATCGGCGCTGCGGCCCACTATTACACATGGTGACTGGCTGGCGAAGTCTTTTATTACATCACTTTGGGCTCTATACAGGTTCTCATCGGAGAACGATACATTGGCTGAGAAAAAATCGCCGATGTTATAACCGATGTTGAACGACCATAAGTTGGAAGTGGAGAAGTATTTTGGACTGCGCTCGTCTGAAGCTTCAAAGAATTCGGTCTTTACTCCAGAAGATTCGGCTGCTGCTGCAAGCAGTTCCTTGTCGTAATACTCGATACCCAACTTATTCGCTACGATACGGCCAATTTCACGCCCTCCGCTACCAAATTGTCGACCTATTGTTATGACATAATTAGCTTTCATGTTACAAAGTTAATAAATTTTTGATTAAAAAAACGGGAAACAAATGTTTATGCCAATTTTAAGTACAAAACGACATGGAATTATTTGAAGTTTAAGATAACTAGCGATATATTTTGGGGATAACGGGTTCGTTTATGAAAATTTAGTTGTCAGCTATGGGCTATGTAGCTGGAAAATACTTATCTTTGTAAGATTGAATGAAATTATGATGAAAATCGGTTTAAGGACAATAATATTGCTTGCATTTATCGCTGTTGGCATCACTATGATGGCTCGTGACAGCGTAGTGCTTGCTCCTTCTTATGCTTGGACTATTTCAAAGCCTTTGGGACAGCGCTTTGAGTCAACGATAGATACATTGCAGGACAATTATGCCCAGAATTTTGTTCCAGTGAATCAAAGTCTGGTGTATGCCACTACTGGAAACTATGGTGCACCGGGTCAAACACAGGTGTTTTTTGAAAGAAAGCACACCAGCGATTTCTTTTTTGAAGATGCTCTTGATGCGTGGATTAAGGATTTGGGTGGACAGAAATTTTACAACACGCGCATGCCCATGACTATACTCTCATATAGTACAGGCGGAACTAAGTACAATAATCAAGACCGGTTGAGCGGAACATTCTCGGGTAATGTGAACAAACGGTTGCAGATAGGAGCAATGCTTGATTATATTTATTCTAAAGGAGCGCTAGAATATCAGGCTGCAAAGAATTTCAAGTGGGGATTCAGTGGTTCATATACAGGTGACCGATATGAGTTGCAGACTTATTTCAATAGCTACCGCTCGTTGAATAAAGAAACTGGAGGCATTACTGATGACAGATATATTACCGACCCTGGTGAGGTGCAAGGTGGTGAGATAAAAGTTGATTATAAAAATATCCCTACCAATCTTAATAGCGCATCTTCCCGTGTGAGAGGTAGCAATTTCATGATGAATCACCGCTATAAGGTGGGGTATTATCGCACTTGGAAAGATAGTGTGAATGATACTATTGAACATAAGGAATATGTGCCTGTAACTAGCTTCATCTGGACGATGGACTACAAGACGAATGTGCATCGCTATAAGGATTCTAATTCCACAGAGGACATGAAGTATTATGAAAATACTTATTTGTCGGAATTCGGGACAGATGAGCAGACTGAGTTCTGGAAATTGTCCAACACCTTGGGCGTTTCTATGCTTGAAGGGTTTAATAAGTATGTTAAGTTTGGACTTTCGGCCTACGCAACCTATGAGATACGCAAGTTTACTCAGGTAGAGGATAGTGCTTTGTATATTACTGATAGAAGCGCGGAATTGTCACCAGCACCTGACTTTAGAGTTCCCCATAAGGGTACTGAGAATGTTGCTTGGGTAGGAGGTCAATTGACTAAACAGAAAGGCTCTATTTTGACTTATAATGCCGATGTCCGTTTCGGGTTGCTTGGCAGCGTTGTAGGCGATATAGATATATCGGGTAATGTGACCACGCGCATTCCGTTGTGGGGTGACAGCCTGAAAATAAGCGGCTTTGGCTACTTCAAGAATGAAGAAGTGCCATATCTGTTGAGAAACTATGTGTCAAATCATTTTATATGGAAAAATGACTTTGGCAAAGTGCGCCGTTTTAGAGTGGGTGGTGGCTTGAATATTCCGCATTCGGGGACATTCCTGGAAGCCGGTGTTGAGAATATGCAGAATTATGTATATTTTGATAATGCAGGAAAACCTGCACAATATGGTGATCATATACAGGTGTTGAGCTTGTCGGCAAAACAGAATCTGAGGTTTAAGGCGTTGAATTGGGATAATAAGCTCACTTATCAGACCTCAAGTAAGGAAAGCGTATTGTCTCTGCCTAAATTTGCCGTTTATTCCAATTTGTATCTGAAATTCCTGGTTGCTAAAGTGATGCATGTTCAGTTCGGGGTAGACGCCAATTATTACACGAAATATTATGCGCCTGGTTATATGCCGGCTACAATGGCATTCCACACGCAGAATGAGGTTAAGTGCGGTAATTTCTTGTGGATGAATGCCTATGTGAATGTGAAACTAAAGAAAACCCGCTTTTTCTTGATGTTCTCTCATGTTAATCAAGGGCTGTTCGGAGGAAAGGAATATTTCTCTTTGCCGCATTATCCACTCAATCCTCGCAAGTTCCAAATGGGGCTATCGGTTGATTTTGCTAATTAATAAAACAATATTATATGTCAGCAGTCCAGAAAAAAAGTGTAAAAAAAGGAAGCATTGCTCTGTATGCAGTGTTGCTTTTAGTGGCTGTTGTGGTAATGTATATGTTGCGTGGTTATGCTAAACCGCAAGTTGCAAAGATAGAAGATGAAAAAGGAGAACTCGTTGTGGCTGTTGAGTATGCGCCGATGTTTCTGTACACTTATGGCGATACTCTAGGAGGTTTCAGTTATGACTTGCTTAATCTTATAGCTGCACAAAAGGGAATAAAGTTTAATTTTCAGCCAATGGTAACACTCTCATCTTCACTTGATAAATTAAAGGCTGGTGATTATCGAATGGTTTGTGCTGAATTTCCTGTTACAAAGGAACATAAGCAGGATTATCTGTTTACAACTCCTATATATCTGGACCGTCAAGTCTTGGTGCAGATGAAGAATGGTGAGGGGCACATTGCCGTTAAAAGTCAGCTTGATTTGGCAAATGATACTGTGTGGGTAGTTAATGGTTCATCTTCGGAGTTGAGGCTGGAGAACTTGAGCAGCGAGATAGGGGACACCATTTATGTGATGACCGAGAAGAATTATGGAGCAGAACAGCTGTTCTTGAGAGTTGTGAGCGGAGAGATAAAACAAGCTGTTATGAATGAGCGTATAGCGCAAGAATTGTCAAAGAAATATCCTAATGTGGATATCACTACGGGAATCAGTATGACACAGTTCCAGTCCTGGATATTAAATAAAAATGATTCAGCATTCTGCGACAGTATAAATTCATGGATTGACGCAGTGAAGCATACCCAGGAATATACCAACCTATACAATCGCTATTTCTCCGAATAATATATGAATTTGTTGCATTTTTTTAATGCAATTCTTGTTTTTCAAAGAAATTTGTCTAATTTTGTATTAGGCCGTTTCTGGTAGTTAATAATTAAGAACTGTCTGCCTGAGAGGATATATTTATTAGATTATTTTTTAAGAAAAATTTTGACATGAAAACGAAGTGTAATTTTAAAGAATTAGTAGTGCTTGTAGCGCTGTTGTTTAGTTCCCTGTTCTCTAATATGAAGGCTCAAAATGGAGTCTGTGGAGATAATCTTACTTGGAGCTTCAATTCAGAAACTGGAGAGCTGACCATAACTGGTACAGGAGAAATGTATGATTATTATTATTTTACAGCTCCATGGAATCCTTATAAAGCGAATATTGAGAAATTAAATATAGGTAATGGGATTACTTATATAGGAAAATATTCATTTAATGGTTTGATGAATATTCAAGAAGTAACAATTCCCAATACTGTTGAAATTATTGGGAATGATTCTTTTGATAATTGTGAAAGCTTAAGGATAGTTAATATTCCACCATCTGTTAAAAAAATTGAGAATGCAGCGTTTGGCTATTACGCGTATAAACATTTAGATGAAGTTAATATACAAGATATTGAGGCATGGCTTATTATAAACTTTGTTTCACCGAGCTCAAATCCTGCAGGTATATCTAAATCATTTAAACTGAATGGCGAAGAACTGACAACTATTGTAATTCCTGAACATATTACTGAATTAAAAGCATTTGTGTTTTATAATTGTAGTAACATTGAAAACTTTACAACTAATGGACAAGTGAACGGAATTCATGATTCATCTCTAATAGGTACGAAGTGGTATAATAATCAATCTGATGGTGTTATTTATTTTGATAAAGTACTGTATGATTATAAAGGTGAAATGCCAGTTTCTACACAAATCGTTGTCAAAGATGGAATTGAAACAATAGCCAAAGAATCATTCAAGAATGAAGAAGTATTAGAGGCAATTACATTACCTAATACTTTGAAAACAATAGAACAAAGTGCTTTTATGTCATGTTCAGGATTGAAAATGATTGAGTTTCCTGAATCACTGCAACATATTGCATCATTGGCGTTTTGTGGGTGTACTAGTTTAGAAGGTATAAATATTCCTAGCTCTATTGAGATTATTGAAGAATCTGCTTTTGCAGAGTGTTCCAACCTACAAAACATAATTGTAAATGAAGGAAATAATTATTATGATAGTCGTAACAATTGTAATGCTATAGTTGAAACTTTAACAAATAAGCTAATTAGAGGTTGTCTAAATACTATTATTCCTGAAAATGTGGAAGTCTTAGGCGAAAGTGCATTTTCAAAATGTATAGGACTTAAAACAATTAAAATCCCCAACTCTGTTAAAAAGTTTGAGGATAAGGTTTTTTCTAAATGTGTAGATTTGGAATCGATTGAATTATCCGATTCCTTGGAAGATATGGGAATGCACACATTCTCACATTGCTCAAATTTGAAAAAATGCGTGATTCCTAATAGGATTACTGCAATTGGAGGAGGTATGTTTAATTATTGTACTTCTCTTGAAAAAGTATTCTTACCAAATACTATAAAGAAAGTGGGTGATTTTTCATTTACGCAATGTAGCTCTTTAAAATCAATTGATTTCCCAAGTGAGTTAGATAGTATTGGTATGTATGCATTTTCTTCTTGTACAGCTCTTGAGAAAATAGTTATACCGAACTCTGTGACATTTATTGGTGAGTTAGCATTTAATTGTAAAGGATTGAAAGAAGTAACTCTTGGTAAACATGTTATTAATATTGGAGATCGTGCATTTATAGGATGTGATAGTCTTTTGGTTATAAATGCTCACATGGAAAATCCTAAGCCAATTAATCAAAACACATTCAAGAATTATGAAGGTGTGGTGCTAAATGTTCCTATTGGAACTAAGGATAAATATCAATATACATCTTATTGGTCTAAATTTAGCACTATAAATGAGATATTTGATGATATAGAGAATATAGATATTGAAGTAGATGGATTAACTTATTATTTGTCTTATGCCGATAATGAAGCATATTTAGTAGATGGCTCTATGGCTGTTGGTGATGTGGTAATTCCTGAAGAAATTGTTTATGAAGGTGATATATTTAAAGTAACTAAAATAACAAGAAAAGGGTTTTATCAAAATGTAAATATTACCGGAATCAAAATAGGTGATAATGTAAAGAGAATTGATTCAAATATGTTTAATGGATGTGTAAATTTATCGAATGTTGATATTTCTAATTCTGTTGAATATTTTGGGCAATCTTGTTTTGCAGGATGTAATAAATTAACCACTATTATTATTCCTAATGAGACAGCAAAATTAGATTTCTCGTCCTTCGAAGATTGTGTAAATTTAGAAACTGTTGTTCTTCCTAAAAAACTCACGGTTTTAGGAACAGGACTATTCTCAGGTTGTACAAAACTTAAAAATATTGAATTGCCTGAATCTGTAACAGAAATTGGAGATTTTGCATTTTTTGGTTGTACATCATTGCAAGAAATAATTTTAGGAGAAAATATAACCAAAGTTGGTTATTATATAATAAGCAATTGTACGGCTCTTAAAACAATTACATTTAATGCCAAAAATTATGATATTTCAGGTGCTTTCTCCGATCAAATTTTACTTAACGGTTGCACTTCTTTAGAAGAAATAAGAATCGGTAAGGGTGTGTTGAGTATTCCGAACTTTATATTTGACGAGAGTGTTGAGAAGTTGAAATTAAGTTTCAATTCAGAAAATAATTGTTCAATTAATTTTAGAAATATAATAACCGAGCTTGAAATAGGGGATAATGTTACTGATGTTAAGGATTATATGTTTATTGAATCAGGAAAACTTGTTAAACTAACAATCTCAAATAATGTGAAAACATTGGGGAAATATTCATTTTATCAATGTGCCAATCTTGAACAAGTGATTTTGGGAGATGGTTTGGAAAGAATTGATGAATATGCGTTTAGTGGTTGTTCAAAGTTGAAGAATATTGATTTTGGCAAAAACTTAATCTCAATTGGTAATAATTCATTTAGTGAATGTTCTTCGCTGGTGGCTGTAAAATGGAATAATGATTTAAAGTCAATCGGAGACTATGCATTTAGTAATTGTTCTTCATTGGAAAATTTAGAAGTAATAGATTGTTTGGAACAAATTGGACAGTATTCATTTAATAATTGTAAAAACTTAAAAACGGTACAATTTGGAGCATCATTAAGGAAGATTGAGGATTATTCGTTTAATTATTGTAGTGCGCTAGCAAATGTAGTAATACCAAATTCTGTTGATACGATAGGTATTTCTTTTCCGAATTGTTCAAATCTTGATACACTAACTATAGGTGAAGGGGTGAAAGAAATTAATGCAGGAGCATTTTCTAATTGTAGTCTGAAGGCAATAAGTTTCAATGCAATAGATGCCGAATTGCTTTATAAGGATTCTAATCGTAGGAAATATTATGCTTTAGCAGGCACAGCCAATACGATAGAAGTCAATATTGGGGAAAATGTTTCGGTATTAAATGATTATGCATTCTATAGTTGTAATAATCTTCAAATTGTAAAATGTTATGCAATGATTCCGCCTATGTGTGTGTCGACGGTATTTGCGAATGTTGATAAATCTACTTGCAAGATATATGTTCCAGTAGGTACATTGGAGTTATATAGGAATGCTGATGTTTGGAAGGACTTTGTAAATATTCTTGAGATATCATCTCTTGGAGTTGAGGATTTGGTTGAAGATGATACACCGATTGAATATTATGATTTGAATGGAATTAAGGTGAATAATCCATCAAATGGAGTGTTTATCATGAAACAAGGAACGAAAGCAAATAAAGTAATAGTAAAGTAAAAACAATACATGATGATGTTAATCGGTGCTTTTACAAAGCACCGATTAATTTTAAGAAAAGTGCTGTGAAACTAGAGGTGGTGGTTGTGGGTGTGTGAATGATTATGTATATTTGCATGGTGAATGACCTGTGATTTTAATGTAATTGCAAAAACTAATATTTATATACTTAACCTTTTATGAATAAATTATTTGTAAACCTATGTGTTGCTGGTGCAGGAATGGCTATGCTTGCTTCTTGCCAAAGTACTGCAAACAAAGAGAATGTTATGACTACTCAACCAGAAAGCATTACCGATTATGCTAACTATCCTACCTATGATGGTGAGGATTTGGAAATGGTGGCCGATGCGTCAGGCTGCAAGTTCAGATTGTGGTCGCCTATGGCCGATTCTGTTGCCGTGAAAATCTATGAGAATGGTGTGGGCGGTGAAGCATTAAGCTCTCATGGTATGGTAGCTGATAAATCAAATGGAACATGGTCGGTTGAACTTAAAGGTAATTATATGGGCAAGTTCTATGCTTTCCAGGTGATGATTGACGGAAGATGGCTAGATGAGACTCCAGGCGTGTGGGCAAAGGCTGTAGGCGTTAATGGAGTGCGTGCTGCTATTATCGATATGAAAGATACCAATCCTGATGGTTGGGATATGGATAAGGGACCAGCTTTAGCTCATAATACCGATGCTGTGATTTATGAAATGCATCATCGTGATTTCTCGGTTCATAAGAATTCCGGAATCACAAATAAGGGCAAGTTCATCGCTATGCTAGAAAATGGAACATTGTCGCTTAATGGAGAAAAGACAGGTATTGATCACCTGAAAGAACTCGGCGTGACTCATGTTCACATATTGCCTTCTTATGATTATAATAGTGTAGACGAGACACAGTTGCCTTCAAACAAGTATAACTGGGGATATGACCCTATAAATTATAATGTGCCTGAAGGCTCGTATTCAACTAATCCAGCGTGTCCTGTTTCTCGTATCAAGGAAATGAAAATGATGATACAGGCGCTTCATAAGGCAGGTATTGGTGTTATTCTTGATGTTGTGTATAATCACACTGGCGTAACTCAAGGCTCTAACTTTGAACTTACAGCTCCAGGTTATTACTATCGTCATCGTGAAGATGGAAGTTTCAGCGATGCATCGGGCTGTGGTAATGAAACTGCTAGTGATCGTCAACAAATGCGTAGCTTCATGGTTAATTCGGTAAAATACTGGATGAATGAATATCATATTGACGGTTTCCGTTTTGACTTGATGGCAATTCACGATATTGAGACTATGAATGCGATAGCGGAAGCAGCTAATGCAATAAATCCCGATGTTATCATCTATGGAGAAGGCTGGACTTGCTCTGATTCTCCGCTTCCAGTAGAACGCCGCGCATTAAAAGAACATGTAAGCAAGATGCCTGGAATTGCTGTGTTCAGTGATGATATTCGTGATGCAGTGAAGGGACATTACAGCAATGCAGCCGATCCTGGTTTCGCATCAGGTAAACCGGGCAATGAAGAGACTGTTAAGCTTGGTATTGTAGGTGCAACTGCTCACCCTCAAATTGATTTCTCAAAGTGTAATAACTCTAAGTTCGGTTATGCCACTCATCCTGTACAAGTCGTTAATTATGTGTCATGTCATGATGACCTATGCTTGACCGATAAGTTAAGCAAGTCTATGCCAGGTACTACCGTTGAAGAGCGCGTAGCAGTTGCTAAATTGGCTCAGACTATAGTGTTTACTTCACAAGGTATACCATTCATGTTTGCAGGTGAGGAAATTTTCCGAGACAAGAAAGGCGTTCATAATTCATACAACTCGCCTGACTCAATTAACGCTATTGACTGGAATCAAAAGAAGGAGTATCGCGATTTGTTTGATTACTATAAAGGCATTATCAATATTCGTAAACTTCACCCTGCATTCCGCATGACAACTGCCGAAGATGTGGCAAAGAATCTTGTATTTGATGAGGTGAATGAACCTAATGTGATTTCATATTCATTGAAGAATAATGCCAATGGAGATAGCTGGAATGAAATCAAGGTGATTTTTAACGGAGCAACAAAGGCGAATGTTGTTGAAATTCCGGAAGGTGAATGGACTATAGTTGTTAAAGACGGAAAGGCCGATGAAGCAGGATTGGGAACAACTAATGGCGGCAAACTGGAAGTTGCAGCCCGTACGGCTCTGATTCTTGCAAGAGTAAATTAAGAATGCTGTTTATAACTGATATAAAATACTCCTTATGGTGAATCCCGTAAGGAGTATTTTATTATTTTTGCAAAGATATTGGAAGTGCCTTATATAATAATTGTGGCTTTGCAGTAATAAGAATTAATAACTTATATAAATGAAATTATGGTAATAGCAGAATTGCTTATAATATCGGTAGGTTTGGCGATGGACGCATTTGCTGTGTCTATCGGTAAAGGGCTTTCGTTACGGAGCATAAAGTTGCGCCATGTGCTGAGTGCTGGGCTATGGTTTGGTGGTTTTCAGGCACTTATGCCTCTCGTAGGCTACATGCTTGGAGCTACATTCTCGGCAGTTGTAAGTGACTTTGACCATTGGGTAGCGTTTTTCTTGCTGGGTATTATAGGTTTCAATATGATAAGGGATTCTTTTTCAAAAGAAGAAGATAATCATAATGACGATTTCTCCTTTAAAGTGATGCTGATGCTGGCAATAGCCACAAGCATAGATGCTTTAGCTGTAGGTGTATCTTTTGCGTTTTTGCATGTAGACCTGTGGATGTCGGTTGCGGTGATAGGCATTACAACTTTTATTCTGTCGGCACTTGGTATCAAGATAGGCAATGTCTTTGGCAACCGGTATAAGTCAAAGGCTGAGTTTACAGGTGGAGTAGTGCTTGTGTTAATGGGGGTAAAGATTCTGGTAGAGCATACTTGTTTTTGACATATAAGTGATAGTGCGAAATCAAGTCCCATTCTTTGTGGGACTTTTTTTTGTGCTTAAAAAAAGTTAAATTTATTTTTAACTTATGTGGGTTTAGAATATTTTGATATATCTTTGTGATATCAAAATGATATTAAAATGCAAAACTGATAAAAACTTGATTTTATGGAAAAACAAAAGATGAAAGAGATTCCTTATGGAGGAATGCAGGTTAATGGATTTATGGCATTGATTTTATTGTTCGTATTTATCGCTGTCACTGTCCTTTTATTCGTGAATTGTACAACTGCTGAATCTGATGTAATATTCGGCACAAGTTTGGCAGCTGGCATTCTGCTTGCTATTTGGGATTTTATTATGATGTTCGGTTTCTTTACATTGGAACCAAATGAAGCAGTAGTGATGGTATTCTTCGGTAAGTATAAGGGTACATTTACAAAACACGGTTTCTTCTGGGTAAATCCGTTCATGTCTTGTAAAAAACTTACTCTTCGTGCAAGAAATCTTGATGCGGAGCCAATCAAAGTCAATGATAAAGAAGGTAATCCTATTCTTATAGGTCTTGTGATGGTTTGGAAGTTGAAAGATACTTACAAAGCTATGTTTGAAATTGATGCACAAAGCATAGCAGGACAAGTGGCAGGAAGCGTAGGAACTACTGCTGCAATGAGAATGAACGCCTTTGAAAAGTATGTGCGTATTCAGAGCGATGCGGCGTTACGCGAACTTGCGGGTCTTTATGCCTATGATGATAACAAGGATAATGCTGACGACGATAACGACTTGACATTGCGTTCGGGCGGTGCTGAAATTAATGAACAGCTTGTTGTGAAGTTGAACGAACGCTTGGAATTTGCAGGTATTGAAGTTCAGGAAGCTCGTTTGAACTATTTGGCTTATGCTCCGGAAATCGCAGCAGTAATGTTGCGTCGTCAACAAGCAACTGCTGTAATTGCTGCGCGTGAAAAGATTGTTGAGGGTGCAGTATCAATGGTAAAGCTTGCTCTAGATAAACTAGGAGAGGAAGACATTGAACTTGATGAAGAAAAGCGTGCTGCAATGGTGAGCAATCTTCTTGTTGTTCTATGCGCCGATGAGTCGGCTCAGCCAGTAATTAATACAGGTACTTTGAATCATTAATAAGCGATAAATGAATATAGAGGCATTAATGTCTCTATATTCTTATATTTATAAGTATGGTGGATAAGGAAAAAAAAGAACCTAAAATGAAATCGTTCGTGTTGCGTATCGATGCCGACACGATGAATGCTATTGAAGCATGGGCAGCTGATGAGTTCCGCTCCACCAATGGGCAGTTGCAATGGATTATAGCCGAAGCTCTGCACAAAAGTGGCAGACGGAAGAAAAAAAAGTGAATAAAGTTTTGATGAATAATGTAACCTTTTGTATATTTGTTAGTCTAAGAATATTATAACTTAAAATGTAAAAAGATGGAATATTCTATTAACCATTACATCTCTGAATCTATAAAGAAAAATTGGGAAGAGCTTGCATTTACCGATTTTAACGGTGTGACATTGCAATATCGTGATGTGGCAAGAAAAATCGCAAAGCTGCATATCCTTTTTGAGCAATGTGGCATTGCTAAGGGTGATAAGATCGCTACCTGCGGCAAGAACTCTACCCAATTATCGGTTACAATTATAGCAGCGCTCACTTATGGCGCAGTCCCTGTGCCAATTCTGCATGAATTCAAACCTGATAATATACATCATCTGGTAAATCATAGCGAATCAAAGATTCTGTTTACCGATAAGTCAATATGGGAGAATCTTGATTTTTCAAGCATGCCCGATTTGGCTGGTGCAGTGCAGGTGTCGGACTATTCGTTGTTGAGTTCTCGCAGTGAACAGCTAGTTGCTGCACGCAAGACATTGAATGAATTGTTTGGCCGTAAGTATCCTGAGCGTTTCACTCAAGATGATGTGAAGTATTATGAACCTGGACCAGAAGATTTGGCTCTTATAAACTATACTTCAGGTTCAACAGGTTTCTCAAAAGGCGTGATGTTGCCACATCGTGCATTGTGGAGCAATGTGAAATTCTGCATAGAGAATCTTCATATTCTGGACGCGGGCGACGGAATAATATGTATGTTGCCATTAGCTCACATGTTTGGATTGGTAATTGAAATGTTGCACCCGTTTGCATTGGGTTGCCACATGTATTTCTTGACCAGGGTGCCTTCTCCTAAGGTAATTATGGACGCTTTTGCACAAGTTAAGCCTAAGGTAATCATTTCTGTTCCGCTTATCCTGGAAAAGATTATAAAGACAAAGGTATTCCCATTGCTAGAAAAACCGGTAATGAGCATGCTCCTTAAGGTTCCGTTTGTAGATGATTATTTGTTAAGTAAAATCAAGGACAAGCTAGAAGCTACATTTGGTGGAAACTTGAAGCAGATCATTATAGGCGGAGCTGCCTTGAATAAAGAAGTTGCCGATTTCTTGAAGCGTATCAATTTCCCTGTAACAGTGGGCTATGGAATGACCGAATGCGGACCGCTAATTTCTTATGCGCCATGGAATGTTAATCCTGTGGGTGCTTGCGGAAAGATAGTAGAGCGCATGGAAGGAAAGGTAGTGAACACAAAAGAGAACGAACATGCAGCTGGAGAACTTTGGGTGCGTGGCGACAATGTAATGCTAGGATATTACAAGAATGAAGATGCAACTGCCGCTGTTATGAAAGATGGTTGGCTGAATACCGGTGACTTGTGCGAAATTGATGAGGAAGGGTTCTTGCGACTAAGAGGACGCAGTAAAACGATGATATTGGGTCCTTCAGGACAAAATATATATCCAGAGGAGATAGAACAGAAAATTAATAATTTGCCTTATGTATGCGAGTCGCTAGTTGTTGAAGAGGGAGGAAAGCTCATCGCGCTTATCTATCCCGATATAGAGAACGGAGCAAAGCAAGGAATGGATTTTGATGCATTGGGCAAACTGATGGAAGAAAATATTGCAGCATTGAATAAGGATTTGCCAGCATATTCCAGGATTTCAGGAGTAAAAACTCAGGCTGAAGAATTTGAGAAAACTCCAAAACGCAGCATCAAGCGTTTCTTGTATCAGCATTGATAATGTTGCAGGTTATATAACAAATAAGAGAGAAACATTTGTTTCTCTCTTATTTGTTTATTGGAAGAAATCCCGCATGCGTTCAAAGATCGATTTCCTTTGTTCTTCTGTGGGTTTGATGTTTTCACTGTTACGCAATTTTTCAATTGCTTCCCGCTCTTCCTTGTTGAGCTTTTCTGGAACATAAATAGAAATGTTGATATATTCGTCTCCAGTTCCATAATAGTTGGGTGATGGCAATCCCTTGCCTTTTAAGCGGAGTACTTTACCCGGTTGTGTTCCAGGCTCAATTGTGACTCTAACCATTCCGTCGATTGTAGGTACATCTACCTTGCCTCCGAAAACAGCTGTAGGGAAGTCTATCATTAGGTTGTAGTAGATGTTGTTCTCGTCGCGAATTAGTTCAGGGTCTTTATCTTCAGCTATTACAATGAGCAAGTCTCCAGATATGCCGCCGTGTCGAGGTGCATTGCCTTTTCCTTGCATGCGAAGAATGTTTCCGTGAGAAACTCCTGCAGGAATATTTATTGTTACAACCTCTTCACTCTTGACAATTCCTTCGCCACCGCAGTCCTTACATTTATTCTTTATGATGCGGCCTTCTCCATGACAGTTAGGGCACACAGTTTCTGATTGCATCATGCCGAATATAGTCTGTTGTGTTCTGGTTTGTGTTCCGCTGCCATTACAAGCTGTACAGGTAGTAAATTCTGTTCCGTTTTCGGCACCAGTACCTTTACAAGAAGTACAAGCAACATATCGTGGAATCTTAATCTTCTTTGTGAGGCCATGTGCTACATCTTTCAATGTCACATGTACCGTAATTCTTAGGTCATCTCCTACATTCTGGCGGCGTCTTGAACTTCGCCTTCCACCGCCACCAAATCCGCTGAATCCCCCGAATCCGCCAAAGATATCTCCAAACTGGCTAAAGATGTCTTCCATAGACATGCCTCCGCCACCGAATCCGCCGAATCCTCCATTGCCACCCATTCCTGCGTGTCCGAATTGGTCGTATCGCGCGCGCTTGTCCGGGTTGCTAAGCACATCATAAGCTTCGGCAGCTTCTTTGAATTTTTCTTCAGCTTCCTTCTTTTCAGCGTCAGTCTTCTCGGATTGACGGTCAGGGTGATATTTTAGGGCTGTTTTACGATATGCTTTTTTGATTTCATCGGCAGTAGCTGTTTTGGCTACGCCAAGCACTTCGTAATAATCTCTTTTTTCCATTTACTGACTTGTTTTGATGTAAGTGAATTATTGTCCTACCACTACCTTGGCGTGGCGTAGGACTTTATCGTTGATAGAATATCCCTTTTGCACGGTGTCAATTATTTTTCCCTTCATGTCTTCAGTTGGGGCAGGGAAGGTGGTAACTGCTTCGTGAATGTCGGCATCAAAATCTTCGCCTGTAGTATTCATTTCCTTCACACCATTGCTTTCGAGATATTTAATCAATTTATTGTAGATAAGTTCAACTCCTTCGCGCAAAGCAGCTATGTCGTCACTTGAAGCATTGGCTTGTATTGCACGGTCGAAGTCGTCAATGATAGGCAATATATTGCGCATAGCGTTTTCTGCCGCATTTTTGATAAGGTCAGCTTTATCCTTTATAGTGCGCTTGCGGAAGTTATCAAATTCAGCCATAAGGAACATGTATTCCTTCTTTTCTTTTTCCAGCTCGGCTTCAAGAGCTGTAATACGCTCTTCTGGAGTCAATTCAGTGCTTTGTTCTTCGTTCTCTTCACAAGAGGTGTTGCCTTCGGCCATGCCTGTTGTTTCCTCGGCATTTTCTTGGAAGTTCTCTTCGTTTTGTAGTTCTTCTTGTTTGCTCATATATTATTCGTTGTTATTTTCAGTTGTATATTGTGGCATATAGAAGCAAACTCTATAATGAATATAAAGAATGCTTTATTCAGTTTAGCAAAAACATTGCCAAAGTGTCGTATTTATAACAAATACGGAAAAAAATACATTTTCTTTTAGAGATTTATAACATAAGCGTTCATTCCCTTAAATAAGTCCTTGGCTTTGTCTGCCATATTGGCACTATCGAAAATGCCAAATATTGAAGAACCTGAACCGCTCATTGATGCATACGCAGCTCCGCTTTGGTATATTGATTCCTTGATTTCTTCCAGTTCGGGGTGGGCTGAAAATACGCTTGGCTCAAAATCATTTTTCAATAGGTCTTTCCATGTCTCAATGGGCTGGGTGATAATGCTTGAGAGCAGTTCTTTACTTTCGGCAGGTATCACTTTTGAATAAGCTTCGGCGGTAGGAACGCTTACATCGGGTTTTATGAGCAATAATGCTTTCCCGTGCAAACTTACTTCTATCGGGGACAGAATGTCACCTATTCCTGTTGCCATCATGGGCGTATTGTATATGAAGAAGGCGCAGTCGGCTCCTAGTTTTGCTGCTCTAGCAGCCAAGTCGGCTTTGGAAATGTTCAGCTCAAACATGCTATTAAGCATGAGCATCGTGAATGCTGCATCAGATGATCCTCCTCCTAGTCCAGCTCCATCTGGAATATTCTTGTGCAGATGAATATCTACCGGGGACAGATTGAATTCTGTTTCCAACGCTCTGTAGGCTTTCATTACAAGGTTCTTTTCGGTAGGACAATTTATCGCTCGTCCGTAAGTTGTGAGAGTGGAGTTGTTGCCTTTTGCAGGAACAATCTCAATGACATCTTTTAGCGCTATGGGAAGGAATATAGTCTCAATATCGTGATAGCCATCGGTGCGGCGTCGCACGATGTTCAATCCTAGATTTATCTTTGCGTTAGGAAAAGTAATCATATTGTATCAAGTGTTTTATAATGCAAAATTATAAAATACTTTCAACATAAGTGGAAATGTTGGGGTGTTAATAGCGTGTTGAAAAAATGTTTGTATAAAATAGGGGGGAATAATTTCAAGATAGGTTGTCTTTCATTAACTTTGCAATTAGAAAAAAAAGAAATGATATGGCAGAGGATCAAAGACCTTATAGAAGATATAGTTCTCAGAAGAAAGACAATGCGTTGGAAATAGGAAAGTTGCAGCCTCAGGATACCGATCTGGAAGAGGCTGTGCTTGGTGCGCTAATGCTTGAAAAAGATGCTTATGTTGTGGTGTGTGACATCTTGAAACCAGAAAGTTTCTATGATGTGCGCAATCAAAAGATTTATGCATCAATACAATCGTTAGGGGCAATGCAGCGTCCTATTGATATGCTTACTGTAACGGAACAGTTGCGTCTTGATGGGAATCTTGAAGATGCTGGTGGACCTTTGCGCATATCGGAACTTACGGGTCGTGTGGCGAGTGCTGCTAATGTTGAGTATCATGCCCGTATCGTAGCTCAAAAGTATCTTGCTCGTGAATTGATAAGCTTCTGCTCTAATATAGAAACTAAGGCATTTGATGAGTCGAACGATGTTGATGACTTGTTGCAGGAGGCAGAAGGACGATTGTTTGAAATCTCACAGCACAATGTGAAGAAAGATGTAATGCAGATTGATCCTGTGATAAGCGATGCAATCAAGAAGATACAAGATGCAGCCAATAGGGAAAGCGGATTAAGCGGTTTGCAGACAGGTTATCATGATCTTGATAAACTTACTTCTGGATGGCAGAACAGTGATTTGATTATTATTGCAGCCCGTCCAGCAATGGGTAAGACTGCATTTGTCTTGTCTATGGCCAAGAATATGGCAGTGAATTTCAATACTCCAGTTGCTATCTTCTCGCTGGAAATGTCTAATCTTCAGCTTGTGAACCGCTTGATAAGTAACGTGTGTGAGTTGGAAGGTAGTAAGATCAAAAGCGGTCAGTTGACTCAAATGGAGTGGGATAAGTTGATGAACAAGATAAAACTGCTGTATTCAGCTCCGTTGTATGTTGATGATACTCCGAGCCTTTCAATTTTTGAATTGCGTACGAAAGCCCGCCGTCTTGTGCGTGAGCATCATGTGAAGATGATAATCATCGACTATTTGCAGTTGATGAATGCAAGCGGTATGAAGTTCGGCAGTCGTGAGCAGGAAGTAAGTATGATATCACGCTCCTTGAAGCAGCTTGCAAAGGAGCTTGAAATACCTATTATTGCCTTGTCGCAGTTGAACCGTAGTGTTGAAAACCGTACAGACGGAAAGCGCCCGCAACTTTCCGACTTGCGTGAATCGGGAGCGATCGAGCAAGATGCTGATATCGTGTGCTTCATTCACCGTCCAGAATACTATACTAAGGCTGCCGAAGATAGTGAAGGAAGAGACATTAGAGGTCTGGCAGAATTTATTGTTGCTAAACATCGTAGCGGTTCGGTTGATGATGTGAAAATGCGATTTATAGGAAGCTATGCCCGCTTTGATAACTGGGACGATAATTATAATTCTATACGCAGTGCCGAGCCCTATGAGTCAAAGATGAATGATGAAGGTGGGGCCCAGGCTAGTGGCGTAAATGATGCAGATTCAATGAATGTTCCGCTACCGGATAATTTGCCTCCTCGCAATGAAGATTTCCTTCTTTCAAAAGGAGAGGAACCCGCTCCGTTCTAAAAAGATATAGTATTCAGACTTTACAATTTACCTTCGTTCATATAGCTGTAATATCCGTTTCGGCTCACGATTATGTGGTCAATAAGGGGTATGCCTATAGCACTACATCCTTTTCTGATGTTTTCGGTGAGCATGTTGTCGGCATGGCTTGGCATAAGATTTCCTGATGGGTGATTATGGATTGCGATTATACAGTCGGCAAGTTGCTGCAATGCTGTTTTCAGTAAAATCTTTATGTCTACATCGGTACTTGATGTGCCTCCGTGACTTATCTGGAACTTGCCTGTGATTCGTTTTGCACGGTTCAGCGTTATTATCCAGAATTCTTCATGGTCAAGATCCCATAAATCATATTTTATGTAGTCATAGACTACTTGTGCGCTGGTGAGCTGTGGCTGTTCAACATACTCGTCTTCCTCGCGGTATCGTCGTGCTATTTCAAGGGCAGCCAGTATTGTTGTAGCCTTAGCTTCTCCTATACCATGGAATGTGCTGGTGAGATCTTGAATGTTTCTTCGGCTAAGATTGTATAATTTGTTCCCATTGGCATTGAGTATACGCTGGCACAAGTCAACGACCGATTCGCCCCGACTGCCGCTGCCTATTAGAATTGCAAGCAGTTCGGCAGTGGTGAGTGCTCGGAATCCTTTGCTCGCTGCTTTTTCTCTGGGACGGTCTTCCTCTGCAAGGTCTTTGATTGCTCTTGTGTAGTTGCAGTCGCTGTTCATGGGTGTTTATTTTCCTTTTCTTATAAGAATCTCTTCTTCTATATTTCTGCCATGACCTAGAAGTATTTTCCACACATACGCTTTGATGAATCCGCAACCATAAGCACCTAGCTGAATTATGCTGGTGGCTATGGCTAGTGTGCCAATCTTAAAGCTTCGTGTGGAAATAATGGCTGTAATCCATACAGCTGCAAGGTAGACTGCAAGTGGCAGGATTGCATACCAGTGCCATAGTATGGAAAGTATTATCATCGCTGCGCTGCCTATAACAAATGCTGCGGGCATGCAGTGTACAAGTTTCATTGAGCCTGGGTAAAGTAGCTTAAGCGTGATTCGTGACATGCCGAAGACATAGGTCTGGCGGCAGAACTTTGGCAACGATGTGCGGCGTTTATGATACACATAAGCCTCACGGATAAGCTGGATAGAAAAACCGGCTTGTCTCACCCGGGTACTCATGTCTATATCTTCGGAGAACATTTCCCGGAAACCGCCGATCTTTTCCCATACTTTGCGCGAATATCCCATGTTGAACGAGCGAGGCACGAATTTTTCCATTTGTACTTTTCCTCCGCGTATTCCTCCGGTGGTAAGGAACGATGTCATGCTGTAATTGATAGCTTTCTGAACATCGGTGAATGAATCGTGGGCGGCATCGGGACCGCCAAAACAATCGGTATAATTCTCCTTAAGTCGCTTGCTTAATTCGGAGAAATAATTTTCGGGTATAACACAGTCGGAATCAAAGAATATGAAATATTCACCTGAGGCATTTTCTATGCCATGATTTCGTGCAATACTGCGTCCTTCGTTGCTTTTATAGAAATATTTTACATCTATAATATCGGCATATTGTTTAGCTTCGGTTTCGCATGGCTCGGTAGAACCATCTTCCACAAGTATTACCTCAAAGTCCTTGTTGGTTTGGTGTGTGAGGCTTTCGAGCAAGTCATGCACCTCATCAATGCGGTTGTATACCGGTACTATTACTGAAAAATATGGCATATCGTTTTGCTGGTCAATTATACATTTCTACAAATTTAGCAATTTTTTCGTGAATTATACTATTGTGAGAAAAAAGAAACACCACATTGTCATGTGATGTTCCTTTTGAATTTAATCGTTTTTCGATTATGCTAGAACTTCTTCTACTGGAGTGTAAGGAAGGTTGAACACTTTGGCAACTGCCTCGTATGTTACTTTACCGCCAACAATATTCAGCCCTTTAGCTAATGCCTCATCTTCTTGGCATGCTTTTTTCCACCCCTTGTCGGCAAGGCGAATTGCATAAGGAAGGGTTGCATTGCTCAAGGCAATTGTTGAAGTGTAGGGGACAGCTCCCGGAATATTTGCCACAGCATAGTGAACGATACCGTCAACAATGTAAGTAGGTTCGGAGTGTGTGGTAGGGTGTGAAGTCTCAAAACAGCCGCCTTGGTCAATTGCCACATCAACCAGTACTGTGCCTGGCTTCATCATTTTCAGCATTTCTTTAGTAATCAAATGAGGAGCTTTGTCGCCAGGGATAAGGACGGAACCAACGATAAGGTCTATGTTAGGAAGTTCCATTGTAATGTTGTGAGTGTTGGAGAATATGGTTTTAACATTCTTTGGAAGTGTGTCCGATAGATAGCGCAAGCGCTTGAGACTAATGTCGGTAATCATAACTTCTGCTCCCATGCCTGCTGCCATCAAAGCTGCTTGTGTGCCAACAGTGCCTGCTCCAAGCACAAGTACTCTTGCCGGGCGCACACCAGGAACGCCTCCCATAAGTTTTCCTTTTCCTCCTTGTGGCTTTTCTAGAAAGCGGGCACCTTCTTGTATCGACATTCTTCCTGCAACTTCACTCATTGGTATGAGAAGCGGGAGTGATCCGTCGCTAAGCTGCACAGTCTCGTATGCAAGACACACTGCTTTGTTTTTCTTCATGGCTAGAGTGAGGCCTTCGTCGCAGGCAAAATGGAAATAAGTGAATATCAGTTGGTTTTCCTTTATGAGTTCATACTCAGGTTCAATTGGCTCTTTTACCTTGACTATCATCTCGGCAATAGCATAAACATCTTCAATTGTTGGAAGGATATTTGCGCCATAATTGATGTATTCCTCATCAGAAAAACCTGAATTTTCTCCGGCGCTTCGTTGCACATACACAGTGTGACCGTGCTTAACGAGTTCTTTCACTCCGGCAGGCGTAAGACCTACGCGATTTTCATTGTTCTTGATTTCTTTAGGAATGCCTACTATCATAATCGTAATTATTTAAGGTTAGTGATATTTTCTAGGTATTTCTGAGTGTGAAGATAGTAAAAATCAAGAAAAAAACAATGATAGTTGTGTGTTTTTTTTTGAAGTTAAGTGCTGTTTTTTTAATAAAAAAAAACGGGACAGCTATTCAGCTATCCCGCTAGAATTCATGTTGATATCTATTAAGCCTTTACGCGACCTACATAAGAACCGTCACGAGTGTCAACTTCAATAGTTTCGCCTTCATTGATGAACAATGGGACGCGTACTGTAGCACCAGTTTCTACTGTAGCAGGTTTCAATGTGTTTGTTGCAGTGTCACCCTTAAGACCAGGTTCAGTATAAGTAATCTTAAGAGTAGTCTTTACTGGCATTTCAGCATAAAGTACTGTTTCAGTAGAAGCGTCGGATACAACGGATACAGTATCACCTTCTTTCATGAAGTCAGCGCCAGTTACAAGTTCGCGAGAAATGGTTACTTGTTCAAAAGTTTCATTGTTCATGAAGATATCGTCTTCGCCATCGGCATAAAGATATTGGTAGTCACGGCGTTCTACACGCACATCTTCTAGCTTTTCACCAATGTTGAAGCGGCGTTCTAGCACGCGGCCATCAACAACATCTTTAAGCTTAGTGCGCATGAAGGTGTTGCCCTTACCTGGTTTTACATGTAGGAATTCAATACAGAAATAAAGACGGCCGTCCAAGCGGATACATGTGCCGTTCTTGATGTCTTGAGCGTTCATCATAATGCTTTGTCGTATTTATTTTTTTGAAATTTATTGTGTTCCGTAAATCAATTCGTTTGCAAAATTAATGAGAATTGCGAAAAAACACAAAAAAGTTGCACCTAAAAATCATTTACATTTGGTTATTTGCGAAAAAGTGCCTAATTTTGCAAACCGAAAGTAAAGAATAATAAAAACGATAAAATAAAATACGGTAATGAAAAGAACATTTCAACCTTCAAACAGAAAGAAAGCTAACAAGCATGGTTTCCGTCTTAGAATGAAGACAGCTAACGGACGTAAAGTATTGGCACGCCGTCGTGCAAAAGGTCGTTACAGCCTATCAGTATCAGATACAGTTTACAAGAACTAATCAGATAAGTAGAGCGTGCGCGTAAGCGTAGCGACTATGCTTTCCAAATGTGGAGGGCGAGATATATTAAAAAATACCGTTATTATCAGTGTTGATAGTAACGGTTTTTTTGTGCTTATTTTAAAAGGATATGCTAGAATTCATATCCAATTGATACGGAGTATTCGAATTTGTTTAGTTTAACTGGGCGTGTCGAGTGGGTTTGATGGGAAAGTGTAGGCGGTGAAGTCTCCAGATAATTCCTTTCAAAGTCCATTCCGAACTCTCCACCTAAGTAGAATCGGTTAAATGTCAAACCCAGCCCAGCATGATAACCGGGATAAAGCCGTTTGTTGTTAATGCTTAAGTAGTCAAGAGTCGCGTTGCCCTCAGAGTTCTTGAAATCAACCTTGGATTGTATATAATAATTTACATGCAATCCTATATAAGGCTTTATGACTACATTCTTTACGGGTATGAGATATGCTAGGTTTGCTAAAATACCGGCATATTGCTGTGTTAAAGTAGCATTGGTCCCGTCATTACAATTTTCGTTCCCCCATGTATAGTTGTACTTTATGCCTGCTAGAATAGCAAGATGCTTGTAGAAATTGTATCCTAACTGGAATTTTGCGCTAACTCCATAATTGAGAGCATACTCTATAGTTTTGTATCCTGTAGGAGTGGGTGAACAAGTAGGATTGTATGACAAGGAGAGACGGTAAAAAAGGCGGTTGTATGTTGTAGCAAGACTAATTTTTCCGATGTTATAGTCTACGCCGGAGTAAGTGGTCACTACGCCATTGAATTCATCGTGTCCTAATGCTTTAATGTTTATAAGGTATGTCCCTTGGAGGGAGTTGGGAATAAAGAATCTGCCTTCAAAATCGGTTTGAACCGAAATATTTTGTTCTGGCAAAGTAATAGTAGCACCCATCAAAGGAGAATTGTTGCCTTTAGAGTACACGGTACCTTTGATACTGGCAATTGTAATGATTGGGAAAAATAGCATTACAAATAAAATGAAAATAACGCGATAGAATTTATTCATAACGGATTAGACTATTTAGTGAAATAAAATATGTTCCTGCTGCAAATATAACTAAATATCGTGGATAATATAAAAAACGGAATACAAGTTTATTCTCCTTTGTCGCGAAAGGTGATATGTACACTTGTCATTATTTTTTCTGTTGGCGGAAGTATTCGGTGGCGAGGGTGAGGGTTTCTGGTTTGCCTATGTCAAACCATTCGTATCCGTCGGGGTTGTAGCCTTGAATGTTCAGCTCCTTGCATTTGTCTATATAGAATGGCGTGATAGAAAATTTAGGCTCTTTGCTGTAATTTTCAAGAGAGTCAAATATGCTTGGAGATATGATGTGGACTCCTCCGAATGCAAACTCCTGAAATTCATGCGCCTTAATGTCAAATCCGTCAGGTCTTGTTTCGCCGGTCTTTTTGTTTATCCAGCCTTGCAGTCTGTTGCCGTTGTCAAAAAGCAAATAACGCTCAGTTTTTCTGCTTTTCACGAGCAAGGTAGCATCGGCATTGCTTTGGCAATGGTGCTTGTACATGGCTGTGAGATCCAGAGTGGTGAGTATGTCAGCGTTGTGAACTAGGAACGGTTCTCCGTCGTCGAGCATGTGGCGGACAGCCTTTATACCGCCTCCCGTGTCAAGCAGCAAGTCGCGCTCGTCACTCACTGTGATATTCAACCCGAAATTGTTGTTTTGTGCAAGAAAGTCAATGATTTGCTCCCCGAAGTGGTGAACATTTACAATGATGTCGTGAAACCCATGCGTTTTGAGATTTTCAATAACCCGTTGCAGCATAGGAGTTCCGTCCACAGGTACCATTGCTTTCGGCATATTGTCGGTGAGCGGACGAAGACGCGTGCCTAACCCCGCTGCAAATATCATTGCTTTCATTGCTTTAGTTATTACGAGGTCTTAAATGTTCTTCTATATTCTGTTCGCGATGTACAAGTTCCACCTTTACATTCCATTTCTTGTTGATGTGCTCAGCCATGTGTTGCGCACTGTATACAGAGCGGTGTCGTCCGCCTGTACAACCAAAACAAACCATAAGATTGGTGAATCCGCGTTCGATATATCGTTGTACCGATGAATCGACAAGCGCATAAGCATGGTTAAGGAACTCGGTTATGCCTCCGTCATCTTCGAGATATTTTATCACGCATGAGTCAAGTCCTGTGAATGGTTTGTAGCGGTCATATTTTCCAGGATTATTGATTGCGCGGCAGTCAAATACGAAACCTCCACCATTTCCAGATGGGTCACTTGGAATGCCTTTCTTGTAGGAGAAACTCATTACTTTTACTGTGAGAGAGCGTTGTTGCGAGTCGCTGGTGAACTGCTTCAGGTTTATTAGTTCGTTCAGCATCTCGTTGAGGTAGGGGAATTCTTCAAATGGAGTTTCTAGCAATGCACGAAGATTGTCAAGCGCAAAAGGAACGCTTTGAATGAAATATGGTTTTTTCTCGAAATATCCTCTGAAACCATATGCGCCCAATACCTGCAGTGTTCTGAAGAGTACGAATATGCGTAGTTGAGAATAGAATTCTTTCTCGTCAATTTCAATGTATTGGCGTAGTGCGTCAAGGTATTCTTTAAGCAACTCGGCTCTAGTGCTATCTGGAATGTTTGCTTTTGCTTGCCATAGGAATGAAGCTACATCATAATAGAATGGACCTTTTCGTCCTCCTTGGAAGTCAATGAAATAGGGCTCGTCATTCTTAATCATGACATTGCGTGACTGGAAGTCCCTGTAAAGGAAGGTTTTAGAATTCTTCTTGAGCAAAGCATCGGCCATACGCTCGAAATCATCTTCCAATCTTGTTTCGGAAAACTCCATGCCAGTTGCTTTCAAGAAGCAGTACTTGAAATAATTCAAGTCCCATAGGATAGAGCGCTTGTCAAGTTCTGGAACAGGGTAGCAGATAGAGAAATCCATATCGGAAGCACCTTCAAATTGTATTTTAGGCAGCATTCGCACTGTTTTAATAAGCAGGTGCATTTCGTCCTCGCCGAAGACTCGTGTCAATCGACCTTTCTCTATAGCTTTGAATAATGCCAAGTCGCCAAGATCTTCCTGAATGTATGCCATTCGGTCTTCGCTCACACTGAATACTTTAGGCACAGGCAACCCTTTCTTGTAAAAATGCTCAGCCATATATAGGAATGCTTCATTTTCTTCTTTGCAAGTACCTATTGCACCTATAATTGACTGCTTGCCAAGCAGACGGAAATATCGGCGGTTAGACCCTGATGCTGGCAATTCAATAACTTCGGTTGGCTCTTCACCAACGAAACTAGTATATAGTTTAATTAATGCTTCTTTGCTCATAGTTGTTATGATATAACTTTATAGTATCAATCTACAAATTTAGCTTAATCTTGCCATGATAGCAAGAAAAATGCTTAATTTTGCATTTGTATTAATAAATTATTGAAAATCTTGGGCTATTGGCCTGGAAAAAAAGGAAATAAGATAAGATTTATGGCAAAACCGAGAAAAGACGGAATGATAGATAATATTATCACAGAGGAACTTAGCGAAAAAGCTGTTCTTGTGGGACTTATTACACCTCAGCAGAATGAAATGAAAGCCAATGAGTACTTAGATGAATTGGCGTTTCTTGCCGATACGGCAGGTGCTGTTGTTGTGAAAAAGTTCTTGCAACGCATTGACCAGCCAAATCGTGCAACCTTTGTGGGTACTGGTAAACTGCAGGAAATAGCTCAGTATGTTGAAGAGAATGAAATAGGACTTGTGGTTTTTGACGATGATTTGTCGGCAAAGCAAGTTTCCAATATAGAAAAGGAACTTAAAACTAAAATTCTGGACAGAACAAGCCTAATCCTTGACATATTTGCCAAGCGAGCTCAGACAGCGAGTGCGAAAATGCAAGTAGAACTGGCTCAGTACCGTTATCTGTTGCCACGCTTGACTCGTATGTGGACTCACCTTGAACGCCAACGAGGCGGTATCGGTATGCGCGGACCGGGTGAAACGCAGATTGAAACCGACCGCCGTATTATCCTGGATAAGATATCATTGCTTAAGCAGAAACTGAAAGAACTTGATACTCAGTTCACAGTGCAGAGAAAGAATCGCGGAAAACTTACGCGCATTGCATTGGTAGGTTATACCAATGTGGGTAAATCTACATTGATGAATCTGTTGAGCAAGAGCGATGTGTTTGCCGAGAATAAGCTATTTGCAACGCTTGACACCACCTGCCGCAAAGTGGTAATTGAGAATTTGCCTTTCCTTTTGAGTGATACCGTAGGTTTCATCAGGAAGTTGCCTCACCATCTTGTTGAGTCATTCAAAAGTACGCTAGACGAAGTTCGTGATGCCGATATCCTGGTACATGTGGTTGATATTTCGCATCCTCAATTTGAAGAACAAATAGAAATTGTAAACAAAACTCTTCAGGAGGTGTGTGATGCTGCCGATAAGGAAATGATTCTAGTGTTCAATAAGATAGATGCATTTACTTATGTAAAGAAAGATGAGGACGACCTCACACCGCGCACTAAAGAAAATATTCCGCTTGAGGAATTGAAAGATACATGGATGGCAAAAATGGAAAAGAATTGCGTGTTTATTTCAGCAAAGAAGAAGCAGAATATAGAAGAACTTAAATCGCTGCTGTATGAAAAGGCAAAGGCTATTCATCAAGCCAGGTTCCCGTATAATGATTTCTTGTTCCAGAAGTATGATGACCTTATGGAGGAATAATATTTTATATAAATAGACAAAAAATAGACGGCATAATCAAATTATGCCGTCTATTTTATTTTTTAATTATTTAGTACCGAAAATTCTATCTCCGGCATCTCCTAACCCGGGAACGATGTAGTTGCGTTCATTAAGTTTTTCATCGATTGAAGCCACATAGATATCAACATCGGGGTGCATGCTGGAAACTGCTTGTATCCCTTGTGGAGCTGCAACCAGGCACATCATCTTGATGTGGTTGAATCCATCTTTTTTCAATCGGTTAATTGCGTCGCAGGCACTGCCTCCAGTAGCAAGCATTGGATCGGTCAAAATAACCAGTCTGTCTTTGTTGCTTGGCATTTTATAATAATAGAAAACGGGTTTGCAAGTAACCTCGTCCCGATATAAACCGATGTGACCAACCCGAGCCGATGGAATAAGATTCAATAATCCGTCAACCATGCCTAGGCCTGCACGCAGAATAGGAGCTATGACTACTTTTTTCCCAGAAAGCTTAGGTGCTTTCATTGCTTGAATTGGAGTCTCGATATCTTCGTATTCTAACGGAAAATCGCGGGAAATCTCATAGCCCATAAGCATAGATATTTCTTGTAATAATCCACGAAATTTAATCGTTGAAGTGTTCTTGTCGCGCATAATGCTCAGCTTATGCTGGATCAATGGATGGTTTATAACTTGTACGCTCATAATACTAGATATAGTTCTTATTGCTTTCTTGCTCGCTTTTTGTATGTAAAATAGTAGACTAAAGTCATTATAAAGGTGAATAATCCGCCTTGAATAAGATATATGTGTAATGGAGTGGTCTCTTTAAAAATATACATGTCGCCTAGCCACATGAATAAGGTATAGAATATACCAGCTAGAACTCCAGAAATAATACTTTGTTTAAGCATGAAGAATATTAATTTGATTATTGCAAAAATAATGAAAAATGTTATATCTTTACATAAACCTAAAAACTATTATGTATATGAAACGATTTTTTACTCTATTATTGTCAATAATTGTTGTAGCTCAAGCCTATGCCTGGAAACCGCTTATGGTAGGACATCGTGGCTCCGGATTGGGTGTAGAAAACACCAAAGAAGCATTTATTAACGGAGTGGAGAAACTCGGCTATGATGGACTAGAATGTGATGTGAGAGTTACTAGCGATGGAGTATATGTTATTAGTCATGATGAAACAACTAATAGAGTGGGTGGTTCTCTTACGGTAGCAAGCGCAACATTTGCTCAGTTGCAAGCTGAAAATTATACACAAACTCGCAGTGGTGTGACCTATGCAGGAAAAATCTGTACTGTGGAAGAATATCTTGATATATGTGTGGAGAAAAATGTATTTCCTGTATTGGAATTGAAATGGACTACTGGTATCAATAACAATGATATGAGTAATTTTCCAGGCTTGATGAATCTAGTTAAGAAAAAAGGATTGGAATCAAAGGCAAGATTCTTAACCTCAATGCAAAACTCATTGCTTTATATACGAGCAAATTATCCTGAAGCTAAATGTCAATTTTTGTGTACAACATTAGCCGAAACCAAGGTTGACTGGTGTAAGGAAAATGGACTTGAACCTTCTATCTCTACGGGTTATTTTGGCCAACAACTTATTCTAAAATATCATCATAATGGAATGAATGCGGCTTGCTGGACAGTAAATAGTGAAGCAAATTATAGGAAATATGGTGAGATGGGAATCTATATGATGACTTCCGATAACTTAAATAAGAATGAAATGCCTGAACTTGAAGAAATTGATTGGGAAAGTATTCCTGTGGCTAATGAACCATTGAATGTGTCAATTTCAAAAGTGTGGTCTAGAACAATGGCAGAAGGTAATTTACCCGTAAATTTTCCAAATGGATCGGGTGCTACATATAAAACAGGCCAACAGGCGGCTTTTCGCAATGGTGAATTTTGGGTTAGTGACTATGGGACATCTAAAGTGCTTATCTTTGATAGAGACTGTGCAGAAGCAAGAGTGATTGATGGTTATCCTATGCATGGCATTACTACCGATGATGCGAATAATCTAATTCAACGTGGCGAAGCCGGATATTCGTCAAAACCTAGTACAGTGTATATTACAAAGGCAGGAGAAACTACTCCGGTAAAAGTTGAGTTTACGATACCATCGACTGCAACCGGACAAGCAAACTTCGTGTCAGCATCCGGAGATGTGTTTTCAGAAAAAGGTGGTTATGTATATGTGTATCCAAATACGCAATCAATAATATATGCGATACATATTGCTGATGGCAAGTTTAAGGAATTACTAACTTATTCGGGATTGTCTATTGTAGGATCTACAGCAGGTGTTGTGATTCCTTATGGTGGTGAGAATCCTGCAAAATTTGTATATATGGTACGTAATCAAGGCTTTTATCGCTTTGATAAAAATGATAGAGGTGCATTATTGACAGAAACGAGTACTACTGCTCCTGGTAGAAATTCTTCGCTGGGTGGAGCCTTCTTTAAGCTTGATGGTCATGAAATATTAGTCCATCCATCAGGTAAAAATTATTGTGGAGGTTTTTCAATTAAAGATGTTTCAGCCGATAATGCCGATTTAGGTACTGTGGCTGAATTAGGAGAGGCAACAAAAGCATCATCAAAGAACCCGGCTGTTGGTTCATTTTTTAGAGCCGAATTGATTGATGAAAGTACCTGCGATTTGTATTTCTATACAATGGCATATGGTTATGGCGTTTATCGCATCACATCAAAGCCAAGTGCTGTGGATAAGTTGGAAAAATCAAAAGAAAAAGCAATGATATATCCTAATCCAATAGGTGAAACAATGAATATTAAAAGTGAAGAATCTATCACTTCTATAGCTATTTATTCTATATTAGGCGAAAAAGTGGGAGGAGTAGAAGGCGTATCTACTAATTCATTAACTGTAAATTGTGGTAGTTTAGCACCTGGTATTTATCTTGTGAAAGTAAATGATGGAAGTGAAGTTTATAGAGTAATAAAGAAATAAAAGTAATATACCTTAAGCTAAAAAATGGTGTGCAGGAAACTGCACACCATTTTTGCATTAGTTATTTTGAAGGTGAGTTTTTGGCTGACTATAATAGTCTAGAAAGCATCCTTCTTAAAAATAGTGGTATGTATGGTTATTATTCATTAGAGGTATCCTTAAACAATGGGATGTCTTTGTTTTCGAAACCATCAATATTTAATGAATCAATATAATATGGACCAGCCATATATCTATAACCTGCACCATTTTTAGCATTGTAAAAACTCTTCCAAGTAGTGGCAGGACAGACGCCTACCTGGTATTTTTTGCCTTTTTCATCTTCTACTGAAATTATAGATTTATCTAGAATTGATAGTTTGGTAATAAATAGTTTTAGTGTGTGAGTGTAAATGGTGGAATGTCTTTCGCTTTGGAATGTTGCCCCTTTTATTTCTCCTAAAAATAGAGTTCTTTCCATTTTGTTAAAATTTAATGAAAATTTAAGATATCAGTGAGTAGAATTGTATAATTGCCCGAAACGATTTGTAGTCTTATATTTTCTCCCTCTGCAATTAGAACAAGAAACTCAATACCACCTGCATTTACAGGATATACAATTGAATATTGGTTTATTTCATCAGTATTTAAATGCCAACCATTGACATCTAGCCACAAATCAAAACCTGAATATGAATTTCTAAACACACCTAAATTTTGAACCATATTCCAAGTTTTATTTTCATCAATGTCAATCTTAGCAACGATACCTCCAAGCATACCACCTCTTTTAAATACAGAACCACCTCCAGGGCTGTTTGTATCAGTTAAATTGGCAAGTAATATACCGTTTTTATAAACTCCAATTCGCTTAAATCTAAAATAAAAATCTAATTCACCATTTAAGATGTTTTGTAGTTTTTGTTTTGGTGTCATAATTCAAAATTTTATAGTTAAACATTATATATTTCTGTTGATACTATCACGCTTAACTATAAAAGAAGCGTGAATGGGTTTTTCACGCTCCGAAAGTACTACCACATACTTGCATATACGGACAAACACCACCCACGCTATTGCGTAGGCGTTGTGTCTATTGTCGTGTATATGCTTTTTCTTGAAAGTGGTAGTTTCTCGGAGCATAGACAATAGCAAAACGCTATGTTAATTCAAATGTCTGTACTCAGCTTCCCGAATACATTGCAAAGATATATATTTTTTAATGTATTCTCAAATTTATTGGATAAACACAATTATGCATAAAAATAGCCTCAACTTTTTAAGGGTTGAGGCTATTAAAATATGCTTTAGGCAAACACGCGCTTCGCTGTCGCTCAACACGCGTTCCTCGCTCGCTCTCGAAAATTTCCTGGTTTAATTATTGAGGCGAGTCTCGGTCGGTTTCACCGAACGGACACCAGCCTGCGGCTGATAAGTCCTCCTCGCTCGCTCTCGAAAATTTCCGTAGGAAATTATTCCCACTCGATTGTTGCGCTTGGTTTTGGTGACATATCGTAGCACACGCGGTTTACATTAGGAACTTCGTTCAAGATGCGTGCTGTGATTTTGTCAAGTATAGCCCAATCAATATGTTCGATGCTTGCTGTCATTGCGTCAATAGTGTTAACGGCACGAATGATTACAGGGTATTCATAAGAACGGGCGTTGTCGCGTACGCCAACCGACTTGAAGTCTGGAACTATAGTGAAGTATTGCCATACTTTCTTATCAAGACCGGCATTCTTGAATTCCTCGCGTAGGATAGCGTCTGATTCGCGTACAGCTTCCAAGCGTTCGCGAGTGATAGCACCTAGGCAACGCACGCCAAGACCTGGTCCTGGGAATGGTTGACGATATACCATGTCGTAAGGAAGTCCTAGCTCAAGACCGCAAGCGCGTACTTCGTCTTTGAATAGCTGCTTTAATGGTTCAACAAGTTCAAATTGTAGATCTTCAGGAAGACCGCCTACATTGTGGTGAGATTTTACCATCTTTGCAGTCTTTGTTCCACTTTCCACGATGTCGGGATAGATTGTACCTTGACCTAGGAAGTCAATACCGTCAAGCTTGCGTGCTTCTTCTTCAAATACGCGAATAAATTCGCCACCGATGATTTTACGCTTTTCTTCTGGGTCCTCAACACCTTCTAATTTGCCAAGGAATCTTTCAGTTGCATCTACATATACAAGGTTTGCATTCAACTGGTTGCGGAATACTTCAACAACATTTTCCGATTCACCCTTACGCATAAGACCATGATTAACATGCACGCACACAAGATTGTCACCGATAGCCTTAAGTAATAGAGCGGCAACAACCGAACTGTCAACGCCACCCGATAGGGCAAGAAGCACTTTCTTGTCGCCCACTTGTTTTTTAACAAGTTCTATCTGGTCGTTCACGAAGTTGGTCATGTTCCAGTTAGCTTCAGCTTTGCAAGTATCAAAAACGAAAGACTTTACAGCTGCTTTTATAGCTTCTTCGTCACCGTTGAATTGAGCCAGTTTCACTTCACACAAAGCTTTTTCGTGACCTGCCGCCATTACAGGGAATCCTGCATTATAGATTTCGGCATTAACATCGATAGCTACACCGTCAATAACATTATTAGGTCCGCCATTGATGATTATACCTTTTACATTTGGCAACGCTTTCAGTTCTTCTGCTGTAATGTCGTGCGGATAGATTTCGCTATATACGCCAAGTGCTCTAATGGCACGAGCAAGTACAGTGTTCTCGTGACTACCCAAATCTAGGATAACAATCATGTCTTGTTTCATAAGGAATTGTTTATGAATTAATATAACTTTGTATTTGACATGCAAAGATACGCTTTTTGCGTAAAAGTTGTATTTGTGATAGCCATAAAAATTATGTAGAAATCAAAAAAAAATAGCAGACTCAAATTTGGAGTGAGTCTGCTATATATAGATTAAATAAGAAATATTGTTAGAATTTATACGCTACACCTAGGTTAATCAGAGCTTGGTCAAGACCGCTGAATTGATATTTTATTTCAAGACCTAATGACAATTTCTCTGTAAGGGCATATTCACCACCAGCACCAATATTAAAGCCGCAGTCTCCGTCGCCATGTCCAAATGCGCTTGCATGTGCATAAGCAAATCCAGCCAAAGGATAAAGCTTGAATTTTTCGGCTACATTGAATAGATAGTGTGCAGTTGCTTCTAAATCCCAGAAAGATACATTATTCTTTTCAAAGAAATAGTTAAATGCAATTTCTCCACGGATTGCGTCGGTGAAACTATATTGAACTTTCGCTCCTAAATCCAAAGTTTTAATATCGGTAGCAAAACCTAGGTTTACACCTGCTGCGATAGCGTTTTTTTGTGCATTTATTGTTCCTATGCCCATAATGGCAACAGCCATTAGTAATAATAATTTCTTCATAATGATTAATGTTTATAGTTAGTACTTAGCTATCTGATTCGCCTGGATTGTATCTTTGACTTATGTTTTGGGACTAAATGTTTTGCGTTGCTAGTATCATTTGTTGATATGGTATCCGTAGCAGTCTTCTAGCAACTTTGTTGCTGGAGTCTCGAATATCTTGCCGTCGGGCGTGCTTTGTATTACAAGCTCGTCCAGTACTGCCTTGTGCTTGAGCATTCGCCTTTCGGCAAGAGCAAGTCCTTTGCGCAGTTTTATTCTGTATTCCTCATTCTCCCACATATCTTGATAATTCTTTATATCGTTCGGTGTCATAAATTACAGTTTTGATGTTCTTGCCGCCTTCGGCTACAAGCGTGCGCGGTACGGAACTATTATCGGCAATAAGCCAATTGTCTACATGGGGAATGTAAATTTTGAACAGGTTTTTGATTCCCGAAACATATCTGCGCTTAATCACATTCACAGGTATGTCGTGTCCTCCTTCCTTTACTCGTTGCGCAACTCTTTTCACTGCTAGCTTAGTGTTGTTAAGCCAGAAGAAAAGTAACATCACTCTGTAACCGTTGGCTTGTGCTTTGCTCACCAAGTTGTTGAGCGAGCGAGAAGCCAAGGTCGTTTCTATAGCGAAAGTCTCTTCGCGGGCAAGCAAGTCGGAGATGCGTTGTAGCATTACTTTTCCGGCATCTATTGCCACACCTTCGGGATTGAAAGGAGACAGTCCCTTCGCAATCTCGTCGGCGTTGACGAATTCCTTGCAGTGGAACACTTCGGGCAGAAGCGTGTAGGAAGCAGTTGTCTTCCCTGCGCCATTGCAACCGCTTATGATATAAAGTCGCTTGTTGCTGTCCATAATTGTTTCCTCCATGATATTATTCACAAATATACAAATAATTGTTGAATTTGTAAATGAATATATTGTTAAGATTAAGAAAAAGGGCAATTGCTTGTGTGATATAAACGATTTTGTTTTAAATTTGTATATATTTAAACATTTGAGTGTATATGGATGTTCTGGAAGGATTATATAATGAGATAATGTCGCCTCAGGTTTCGGCACTTAATTCGGTGTTTAAATTGGTGCTGAGTCTTGTGCTTGGCTGCATGATAGGTTACGAACGCAAGCGCAAGGGACAGATGGCAGGAGTGCGCACTTTTGCCCTTATTTCTATGGGCGCAGCGATAGCCATGATTCTGTCTATGCATGTAGCTGAAGCCTATTATGTAGTAGGTGATCCTGCGCGCATCGCTGCTCAAGTTATTTCGGGAATCGGATTTTTAGGGGCTGGCGCTATAATACAGATGAAAGGTTCGGTTCGAGGACTTACTACTGCGGCAGGTATCTGGGTGTCGGCAGCTATTGGTATGGTGGTAGGTGCAGGGCTTTATTCTCTGGCTGTAATAGCCACGGTGTGTGTGCTGTTTGTGCTTTCTTTGCTGGAAGTATATGAACAGAAAGTGAATTTTGCATGGGCCACTAAGGTGGTGCGTGTAGAGTTGAAAGGCGTGATAAAGTCTTCGCAAGAATATATAAGTGTGTTTGAACAGTGCGGTATGCATGTGAATGACACATATTTGAAATTTGATTACAGCAATGACAGGACCGTTGCCAATTTTGTTGTGCTTACCCGCACAAGGACTGATTTCTCGGAATTGTTTGAGAAGTTGAGAACGCTTAACGATACGCTGTCAATCACATTAACAAACGAAATAAATAATTAAACCTAAATGGATATAGAAGGATTGATTGCCGACCTAGCACTCATCTTGATGCTCGGTGCAGTCGTAACATTGTTATTCAAGAAACTCAAGCAGCCCATGGTGCTTGGCTATATTGTTGCCGGTTTTGTTGCCAGCAGCAATTTCAAGTATTTTCCGTCGGTAGGAAATGAAGCTAATATAGAATTCTGGGCACAGATTGGTATCATTATCCTGTTGTTTAACATTGGACTTGAGTTCAGTTTCAAGAAACTCATGAATGTGGGCGGTACTGCTATAGTAACTGCACTTATCATCGTAGGAGGAATGATGGGACTTGGTTTCTGGGTAGGAGGGTTCCTTGATCTTAATTTCATTAACCGATTGTTCCTGGGCGGAATGCTGTCCATGTCATCAACTACAATCATAGTCAAGGCGTTGAGCGATTTGAATATGCGTCAGCGCAGGTTTGTCCCTCATGTGCTTGCGGTGCTTATTTGTGAGGACCTGTTTGCCGTGGTGATGATGGTGCTGCTGTCGTCGGTGGCGTTGAACAATAGTGTTGAGGGTGGTGAAATGCTGTTCAGCATAGCAAAACTGGTATTCTTCCTAGTGATTTGTTTCACTGTGGGTGTGTATGTCTTGCCTTCGTTTTTCAACAGTTACCGTCGCATAATTAATGATGAAATGCTGCTCATCATATCCATTGGGTTGTGCATGCTCATGGCGGTATTCTCGGTATATTCAGGGTTCTCTATGGCACTCGGAGCGTTTATAATGGGGTCTATACTGGCAGGAACAAGCGAGGCAGAACATATTGAGAAAGTGATGAAGCCTGTTAAGGACCTTTTTGGAGCGGTGTTCTTCATATCGGTGGGCATGATGGTTAATCCTGCAGTGATTTCCGAATATTCAGGTATCATAATGCTGCTGTCGGTTGTGGTTATAGTGGGCATGATACTGTTCGGTACATTCGGTATGCTTGCCACTGGTCAGACTCTCCGCATTGCTATGGAAAGCGGATTCTGCCTTACTCAAATAGGTGAGTTCGCATTTATCATTGCATCGTTGGGACTTTCTCTGAAGGTGCTAGATGGCAGTCTGTATCCCATTGTTGTTGCAGTGAGTGTGATTACCACATTCTTTACACCTTATTTTATAAAATGGGCGATTCCGTGTTATGAATGGGTGTCAAAGCATTTGCCTTCAAAGCTTACAAATACTCTGGAAGCTTATGCCAGCAATGCCACAACATCTAGTGCAAGCAAGACAGTGTGGAAAACTGTTTTGGGCCGCTATTCATGGCGAATATTGCTTTATACAGTGCTTATTGTGGCAATAATGGGTATCTCGGTAATCTTCTTCATACCGCTCATGCAGGATTTGATCGGAGCGCAATGGGGAAAAATCTTGGGTGTGCTGGCAACAATAGGCGTTTTGTCTCCGTTCTTTGTAGCATTGGCTTATCCAAGTACAAAGCGGTCTGAACGACAGGAATTACAGAAGTTCGGCAACAGGTACATGGTGCCACTTGTTGTACTCACAATACTGCGTTTGGTTATATCTGCGGTGCTTATTGGAGTATACATAGGAAAGGTGTATACCTATCCAGTGGGTATAGCAGGAGCGATTGTAGGAGTTATCTTGTTGATGATACTGCTGTCGCGCCGTGCAGGCAGTCGCATGAAGAGGCTTGAAAGTACATTTGTGCGTAACCTTAACGAGCGTGAATTGCGAAAGAGCGGAAAGGGCAACACTCTTGTGAGCGATTTTCATCTTGCATTCATGACTGTGGGGTATAGCTGTCCGTTTGTTGGTGAGCGGTTGAGCAACAGCGGAATGAGAAAGAATTATGGTGCCAATGTGGTGAGTATACAGCGTGGAGCCGATTTGTTCTCTATTCCTAGTGCCGACACACGCATATTCCCTGGCGACATACTTGGCATAATAGGTACAGAAGAACAGATACAGTCGTTGCTGCCTGTAATAGAAGACTCTGAAGAGAGTGCCAATCTTGCTCATGCTACCGATGAAAACGATATGAACTTTGTTCATTTTGAAGTCACTGAAGACTCTGTGCTATATGGAAAGACCAGTGCAACAGCACGCTTGCGTGAAGACTACTCGTCGTTACTTGTCGCAATTCAGCGCGATACCAGGTATATTGAACCCACCGGACAGGAAGTATTCATGGCAGGAGATATACTATGGGTCGTAGGCGACAGCAAGAAGCTAGCTAGTCTTAGTTGAACATATCAAATACAAGAGTTTGGAGTATATGCAATATATGATGTGGCAAGGGGCTGAAAGGTCCTTTGCTACATTTCTTTTGAGAAAATGTTGAGGTGCGGGTGCTTCGGTTTGGAGAAAAAAAGTTATATTTGCGTAGTTGTAAATTAAACATTCTTACAAATGAAAAAGGGTAGAATAGGAATGGTTTTGCTCATGGGTGCTATGTGCGGAACCGTAAGTGCAGAGGTGCCACTGGAGATTGTGCGCGGTGGCCGTGATACTGTTTATCAACAGAAACATTATGTCGTGGGCGTTACTAAGGCTGGGAATACGGCTACAGTGAACGGGGAAACGGCTAAGGTGTATAAAACCGGTTCGTTTGCTGCTGAACTTAACCTTAAGGAGGGCACTAACGATGTGGAAGTGGTTGTTAGTGACGGTGCTGAAAAGGCGGTTAAGAAGCTTAATATCTTCTACACAAAGCAGCGTCCGACTAAGCTCATGACTCTAGAACAGGCAAAGCTGCAGCTAGATAAGAGCGTGCTTAAGCCTTGTGATTTCAATGCTATTTCAAAGGAAGGAGCATATATTCAGTATGGCGATGGCGATGACCGTTTGGGTGGTTCTAAGATGGGCTTCGTTGATGCTGGTATCGTGTTTAAGGTAATAGGAGAGAAGGGTGGACTTTACAAGGTGCAATTGTCACAAAACAGATATGCTTATATGCCTAAGGAGTATCTTGAACCATCATCGGAGAAGGTGCAGACTGTGAATACAGGCAGCTGGTTTGTGGGCAAGGACGGAAAGTATGACCGCATTTCGTTGAGTTTGCCATGCCGATTGCCTTATCATTACTGGACTGAATTGGACCCAACTCGCATCTGCGTAGATGTGTTTGGCGCAATGGACAACAGCAACTGGATTACTCAGCTCAATGACACCGAGATGGTGGATTATGTGGATTTCAAGCAGGTGGACAGTGATGTTTACCGCATGATTATAAAACTTAAGGGCGATTATGCTTGGGGCTACTCGGTAGCGTATGAGAAAAATAACCTTGTAGTGAAGGTGAAGCATGCTCCTGCGCTTACGCTTAAGGGTATGAAGATAGGTCTTGATGCCGGTCACGGCGGAAAGCACCCAGGGGCTATCAGCGCATCGGGACTGAGAGAGAAAGATGTGAACTTGTCAATGGTTAACGAAGTCAAGGCGTTGCTTGAGGCGAAGGGTGCTACAGTGGTTCTGAGCCGTGATGCCGACCAGGACATGACAATGGCCGACCGCAAGAAAGTATTCAAAGATGCGGAGGTTGACCTGATGATTTCGATACATAACAATTCGGGAGGTTCTCCGTTGGTGGAAATGGGTTCATGCACTGCCTACAAGCATGTTGTGAACCGTGAACTTGCTGCAAAGATGCAGAATCGCTTAACCGAACTTGGCCACAAGAATTTCGGCTTGATAGGCAATTTTAATTTCTCGTTGAATGCTCCTACTGAATATCCAAATGTACTTCTCGAAGTGCTGTTCATGAGCAGCTTGCCTGAAGAAGAGAAACTAGCCGACAAGAGTTATCATAAGAAGGTGGCTAAACAGGTGGTTCTTGCCCTTGAAGATTATTTGAAAGATGTGAAGAAGTCGCAGAAGTGATATTTAATCCAACAGGATAGAAATGAAATGGGCATCGTATTTAAGTACGATGCCCATTTGTTTATTATAATAATGTGAAATATTAATAAGCGAACATTGGATATTCGTTCATCATTGCATTAACCTTGGCGCGAACGGCTGCGATAACCTTTTCGTCTTCTGGTGCGTGCAATACGGTGTCGATAAGTTCAACGATTTCGCCCATCTTGTCTTCCTTCACGCCACGAGTAGTGATGGCAGGTGTTCCTAGGCGGATACCTGATGTCTGGAATGGAGAACGGCTATCGAATGGCACCATGTTCTTGTTTGCAGTGATGTCGGCAGCAACAAGAGCCTTTTCTGCTACCTTACCGGTCAATTCAGGGAACTTAGTGCGAAGGTCAAGAAGTATACAGTGGTTGTCGGTACCTCCTGATGCAATCTTGTAACCCTTGTCGGTAAGAGCTTGAGCCATTGCCTGAGCGTTCTTCTTCACTTGAGTCTGGTATTCAACGAATGATGGTTGAAGAGCTTCGCCGAATGCTACTGCTTTTGCTGCAATAACATGTTCTAGCGGACCGCCTTGTACGCCTGGGAATACAGCAGAATCAAGAAGTTGTGACATCATCTTCACTTGTCCCTTAGGAGTAGTCTTGCCCCAAGGATTTTCGAAGTCCTTGCCTAGCATGATGATACCGCCACGAGGACCGCGTAGAGTCTTGTGAGTGGTAGAAGTGACGATATGTGCATATTTTAATGGATTTTCAAGCAATCCGGCAGCGATAAGTCCAGCAGGGTGAGCCATGTCGATAAGAAGGATAGCGCCAACTTCATCGGCAATCTTGCGCATGCGAGCATAGTCCCAGTCGCGAGAATAAGCACTAGCACCGCCTACAATAAGTTTTGGCTTAACTTCGTGTGCCAACTTCTCCATTTGATCATAATCCACTAGGTTAGTTTCTGGAGTCACATTGTATTCTACCTGATTGAATACGATACCAGAGAAGTTTACCGGTGAACCGTGAGAAAGGTGCCCGCCATGAGAAAGGTTAAGACCCATGAAAGTGTCGCCTGGATTCATGCATGCCATGAAAACTGCCATATTGGCCTGTGCTCCTGAGTGAGGCTGCACATTTGCCCATTCAGCACCGAACAGTTTCTTTAGGCGTTCGATAGCGATAGTTTCGCTTTCGTCCACGACTTCGCAACCGCCATAGTAACGGTGTCCAGGATATCCTTCAGCATACTTGTTTGTTAGGCAAGAACCCATTGCTTGCATAACTTGATCGCTCACAAAATTTTCAGAAGCAATTAGCTCAATTCCTTTCTTTTGGCGTTGATGTTCACGCTCAATAATGTCGAAAATCAGTTTATCTTTCTCCATAAATTAATTTTGATATATATGTTTATTGTATTTTGTTATTTCTTTTTCTTTACGGTCCACCCGAAAGTGCCTATGAGTTCCCCCATAGTGTAATATCCTCCATGAGCATATACCAGAAGATTTGCCGCTTTCATGTCAAATGCTCCAGTTTCGGGGTCGATGAATTGTTCGTCGGCGATTACATTCACAACATCGGCAATGAACATGTCGTGTGTTCCCAAGTGAATGATATCTTTTACTCGGCACTCGATAGATATTGGCGATTCCTCAATAAAGGGTGCGCTCACTTTCACGCCTTTGCCTGGCGTGATGTTCATCTCTTCAAACTTATTGTAGTCCCGTCCCGATCGTACTCCGCACCAGTCGGTAGCGCGAGCCAGTTCTTCGGTAGTGAGGTTGAGAGTGAACTCCATATTACGCTTTATGATGCCGTAGCTGTGTCGCTCGGGACGGATTGAGACATAGCACATCGCAGGATCGGAACATATAGTTCCTACCCAGCTGGCTGTAAATACATTCATCTCGTCGTCGGTACTACCGCAACTCACCATAATGGCAGGTAGCGGATAAATCATTGTTCCCGGTCGCCAGTTCTGCTTCATTTATAATATAGGTGTTATTTCAGCGTTATTTTATCCTTGTTCTCGGTGCGCTCGCAGTAATGGCACTTCAATACCATGTTTTCCCGGTCAATTACATGGAAGTGGGTGCGCATCGGCTCGTTGTTGGTGATACACTTAGGATTGGTGCATTTCACTATGCCATAAATATCGTCGGGTAGAGACACTTTGTGCTTCTCCACAACTTCGTAGTTCTTGATGATATTTATGACTGCGTTTGGCGCAGCAATGGCAATGCGGTTGAGCGTTGCCTCAGGGAATGTCACATTGGCAACCTTGATGATGCCTTTTTTACCATATTTCTTGCTGTCGAGATTGTTGCCTATCGTTACATTCTCTTCAAGCGATTGTATTCCTAACAGGTCTACTACCTTGAATAAAGAATCACTTGGAATATGGTCGATAACGGTGCCGTTTTCCAGTGCGGCAACAGCCAGTTCTTTCTTGTTCTTATCGTTCATGTCGCATTCCTCCTTTATTTAACATCAATACCTAGCACTTTGCAGATTATCGCTTCACGGGCATAAAGTCCGTTCTGGGCTTGCTGGAAATAGTAGGCTTTAGGATTATTGTCCACATCATATGCTATTTCGTTTACTCTTGGAAGCGGGTGAAGGATACGCAGATTGTCCTTGCTGTTGTCCAGCATCGCGTTGTGCAGGTTATACAGGTCTTTCACTCTCTCGTATTCTAGCAGGTCGGTGAAGCGTTCGCGCTGCACGCGGGTCATGTAAAGAATATCGCTCTTGTTGATGATTTCTTCCGAGAAATCGGTTGATTCGTGGTATTCAATGCCGTGCTCGTCGCAGAATTGCTTGTATTCGTTCGGCATTTGCAGCTCGTTGCAGGCAACGAAGTTGAATACAGGCTTGAAGTGGTACATTGCCATAAGGAGCGAGTGTACAGTTCTTCCATATTTCAAGTCACCCACCATAGTGATGGTGAGGTTTTCAAGAGTGCCTTGTGTCTTGTATATTGAGTAAAGGTCCAGCATCGTTTGTGAAGGGTGCTGGTTCGCTCCGTCTCCTGCGTTGATAATTGGAACAGGGGAGAATTCGCTAGCATATCTAGCTGCACCTTCAAGATGATGACGCATGATGATGAGGTCTGCATAGTTGGCCACCATTCTTATGGTGTCGTGCATCGTTTCTCCTTTCGATGAGCTAGTGGTGCTGGCATCGGAGAATCCTATGACTCGTCCACCTAGTCTATTTACTGCAGTTTCAAAACTCAGTCTTGTGCGTGTTGAAGGTTCGAAGAAGAGTGTAGCCACAACTTTGCCCTCAAGCAGGCGTTGGTTAGGGTTTTCTTCAAACTTACGAGCCTTTTCCAGCAGTTCTAGAATCTCCTCTTTAGTTAGGTCGGAGATTGAAACTAAACTCTCGTTGTTCATATTATAATTGTTTTATGTATTGTCGTTATAAAACAAAACCAATCAAAACTTGCTAATAGAGTAATGATTGGTTGGCATTTCGTATAACAAAGGCACATTGTGATTTTGCACATGTTCTGCAAGAACTTGTGTGTGGATAATGTGCGGTATTTATACATTTATTCATCATAACACTACAAAGTTAGGCATTTTCCTGCAATTAAGAAATTTTTCTCGCCCAAATATTTGTGACACTATAATATTATTATGAGTTATGTATCTTGCTTCTGTTTGTCTGTAGCTTATTTGTAAGACGAATTTGTATAAATAAAGATGAATAATGAATATTTGTGTTATAATGCAAAGAAATCGCTATTATTTGTGATGATAGTTCATATGTATTGAAACTGTGTAAGTTAAGTGTGTGTTATAGATAATTTCTATCGTTTTTTTTGAAATTCTTTTAAAAAAACCGATATTTTTTTTGCTTATTTAAATATTGTTGGCTATATTTGGGCAAAATTTCTTTATTGCGAGTTATATTTATTATAAAGAAATGTGTGTTAAGAAACCAAAACGGGTATTGTAGCACAGAAAAAAAAAGTGATTTTAAAAAAGTAAATAATTATAAATAAAGTTGCGATGAGAAACAGACTGCTTATATGTATTTTGCTATTCTCGGCTATAGCTGGATTTGCGCAAGAGACAAAAGTGGAACATCAATCGGACACGCTGGAGGTATATTTCCGTCAGGGGTATTCGCTGTGGGAACCGAACTTCAAGAATAACGGCAAGCGCCTTGAGGCGTTTGTGGAGCGTTTCCGTAAGCTCCATGAGGACACAGTGTTCAAGTCCATTTCAAAGATTCACATAGTGTCGGGTGCCTCACCCGAAGGTACATGGCGACTCAACCAGCGCCTGTCCAAGAACCGTGCCAACCGCATTCGCTCGGTCTTGAAGCGCTAC
>JAFOXR010000047.1 GCA_017391675.1 Muribaculaceae bacterium | reverse complement strand
GATCACTATCAGTGGTATCCGTTCATGAATATGGGGCATGTGCTGCTTGCAATGCAGGAAGATGCTAAGGTGAAGAAGGAATTTTTGAGGAATATGAAAGCCGGGCTTGAGCGTGTGCGCGACCGTGCCGGAGATAATGCATTCCTTCACGGCATACCATTTATATGGTGCTCCAATAATCTCACTACAGCATTTGTTACTCAGGCAATGCTTTACCGCAAGTTGAGCGGGGATACATCTTATCAGGAGATAGAGACCGCAATGCGTGACTGGCTGTTCGGCGTGAATCCGTGGGGCAAGTGCATGATAGTGGCGTTGCCTGAAGGCGGTGATTATCCACGCGACCCTCATTCGCCTATTTGGGACAAGGGCGGGCACCGTCTTGACGGTGGAGTCGTGGACGGACCTGTGTATGCTGGGATTTTCAATTCCCTATGGGGCTTGCATTTGCGTAATGAGGACAAATACGCCAGGTTTCATAATATCGCTGTATATCATGATGACTATAGCGACTATTCAACCAATGAACCCACAATGGACGGCACAGCAGCCCTGACATATTTCTTGGGGTGCTTAGCTGCCGAAGCTGAAAAATAAGGTTAAAAATTTTTCCTATAATAATAAAATATTTACATTTGTATTGATTTATTGGGTTTGCTGCGTGCGTTTGTGCGGGAAATTGCGATGAATCAGTGTTTTCGCTCCATTATTGGGGTGGAAATGACTATGAATATAGATAAATAAAATTTTAAACTAACATATTACTAACCTAAAACTAACAGAAAAATTAGAAAGGTATTACTTTCATTAGCTATTTTAGCTAGTTCTGTAGCATCTGCACAGCTTTTGAATGTAGGTTCAATTGAGAAAGTGAATCTACCTGCAGGTGTTGACGCTGCTCAAGTAGCGTTGAGTCATGACGGTTCGTTCGCTGTAGTTAATGGCGCGAGTGGATTGCAAAAAGTAGACCTTGCAACTGGCAAGGCAGTGAAAATTGGTGGAACTGCAACTCTATCTGGCGTAGAAATCAGCGAAGATGGTTCTACAGTAGTTTACAAGCAACCGGTTTTCAAGAACAAACTTCGTTACACTACTCTTAAGAGTGTAAATCTAAAGGACGGTAAGGAAGGCACTATCGTAGCTGCTTCTCGTAACCTTCAAGGTTTTGCACTAGCAAAGAACAGTGTAGGTGCTGTTGATAATGGCAAGTACACAGGAAAGAGCCTTGATAGCGCTGCTCCATCAATGGTAACAGTGGCTTCTATCAAGAACGGTGCACTTTGTGTATCGGTTAATGGTGTGAACAACAACATTTCTCCTCAAGGAACAGCTGGCCAAAGCTACTTGTGGCCATCAGTATCTCCTGACGGAAAGAAGGTCCTTTACTATCTATGCGGACAAGGTGCATTCGTTTGCAACCTAGACGGTTCAAACCCAGTATCAGTGGGTATGATTCGTGCTGCTAAGTGGTATAACAACAATGTTGTTGTAGGTATGCAAGACCAAGACAACGGTGAATATGTAACAGCTTCTAAGCTTGTTGCTGCATCGGTTGACGGAAAGGTAATGCAAGACTTGACACAAGTTTCTTCTATGGCAATGTATCCAGCTGTAGCAGGTAATGGTTCAAAGATGTCTTTCGTTACACCAGCTGGTGAACTTTTCGTAATGAATGTAAACAAGTAAAAAAGGGGGCTATATGAAACTAAGAAAATTATTTTCACTTGCCGCTGTAGCTCTTCTAGCAGGTGCTAGCGCATTCGCTCAAGAATCTACAGAAAAAGGTTTGGCCTAAGATTTATATCAATCCAGGTCACGGTACATTTACGGCCAATGACCGTCCAATGTCAACTATTAAGCACGGTGCAAACAATGCTTATACCGATGCTAATAACGACACAACAAACTTCTTTGAATCAAACACTAACCTTCAAAAGGGTTTTGCTCTTTTAGATCAGTTGGTAGAATATGGTGTGCCATTTGACCGTACAAAGAATCAGGACACAACTCAGGACCGATGGAAAATCGGTGCAGCTCGTGATTTGACTCAAACAAATATCATCATGAGCCATGTTAAGGCTGGAGAAGCTCCTGCTTATACTGATTATGCTCCTGCTACTGGTGAAACTAAGGATTATCCTAATCCAACAAATGACTATTACAACAGAAGTCTTGCTGAAATTGCTGCTGAAGTAGAATCATGGGGTGCTGATATGTTCATTTCTATCCACTCTAATGCAGCATCTGAAGGAAATACAGTAAACTACCTTTACTTTGCTTATGACAACTCGTATTTCAACAGTTCGGGTGCCGTTAAGGAAGGCGCTGATGCAACTCTTGCTAATGAACATGTGGCAATGAGTAAGGAAATGAGCCGTTGCGGATGGAATCATCGTATCCTTGACCGTCACACACAATGGTCTCATTACGATTTTACAATGACTGCAGCTGATGTTGCAGCAGGTAAGGGTAAGATAGGTTGGCAAAATCTAGGTGTGTTAAATCACACAGTTCCTGGCTACCTTGTAGAAGGCTATTTCCACACATATCAACCAGCTCGCCACAAGGCTATGAACTTTGGCGTGTGCCGTCTAGAGGGTACAGACTACGCTCGTGGTGTGGCAGATTACTTTGGTTGGGAATTGGAAAAGACTGGAGACATCTATGGTATAGTTCGTGATAAGCACGAAAAATTCACACACGAATATTATTCACCTAAGGTGGGAACTTATGATGTTTATAAGCCACTTAATAATGTGACTGTTACATTGATGCAAGGTGAAACAGTAGTTGCTACTACAAAGACCGACGACGAATGGAATGGAGCATTCATCTTCAATAATGTAGCTCCTGGCGATTATACCCTAGCATTTACATCTGAAGAGTATAAGGCAGACTCAGTATGGACATCAGATAAGGCAGTAGAAGCAGTAGCAACAAGCATTCCTGTAACAGTTAAGGCTGCTGCAACATCTTATCCTACTGCATTCCTAGAATCAAAGACTTATACTGCTCCTACAGTAGTTTATGTAAACTATCCAGACTCAACTGCAGGCAAGACAGAATACGCATTGAAGGCTAAATATAAGATATATGGTAAGGGTGAAGTTGCTGTAGCTGACACATTGCTTGCAGGCAAGACTGTTAAGCGTCAGATTCTACGCGATAACAAGCTATATGTTCTTGCTCTTGATACGCTAGCTGAACCTTATATCTATTGTGTGGATATAGCTACTGGTAAAACATCTGAGCTTGATAAGGCTGCTGTAGTTATGGGCGCTAATGGTAAAATGAAGATTTCTGACATCGCTCTTACAGCAGACCATGTGCTTGTAGCTTGCGGACAATCAAAGACTCATTATAGTGATGATATCGCAACAACCGATAGCGAAACAAGAGGTGATGTGAACTTCTACAAGTGGACAAAGAACGAAGAAACAGGCGTATATGGAACATGTGAATTGTGGTTCACAACTAAATACTCTTGTAACTACAACCGTTGTATCTTGGGTAACACATTTGCATACACAGGAACAATTGCTGACGGTTCTATCATCGTTTCAGGCTATCATGGAACACATACAGAAAACATTGCAATGCGTTTTGCTGAAATTGCGATTGTTGATGGAGCAAATGCTGGAGAACAATGGGTTGAATCATGGGACGAATCTGTAGAAACAAACTTCTATGCAGATGCAGTGAGTGATGCTTATGATTTTGAATTGATGGTTTCTCCTCGTGGTGAAGATAACTTCGTCTTTGACGGAAACAAGATTGCTCCATTTGAATGGGCAATTCAAGAAGGAACTTCTGTTCCTGCAGTATTGGGCCGCAATGAAAACATAGCTGTTAAGGTTAATGGTGCTAATTACTTCAAGTATGCAGGCAAGTCATTGATGGTTGCTCCAGATGTAGATGCAGAAGGTTTGGTTAAGGGCGTTAAGATGTGGGATGTTACAGAAGGTCTAGATAAGGCTGTAGAAGTTGTTTTGAACGGTGCTGCATTGGCTGCTCCTGTTAAAGCTGCTTATGCTTCAGCTCTAGGTGAAGTGAAGCTTACTCTTGACGAAGTAACTGGTGTGACAACTGATGCCGAAATTGTCATCGCTCTTGCTCTAGACGGAAAGGCTACTATTTTCTCAGCAACACCTCCTCCTGCAGCAAATGTAACTCCTGCAACTAACGGTACAGCTAACCCATTCGCTTATGGTCTAAGCGGTGAAGTTGCTGATGCTAAGTTGAAGGTTAACTATTCATTGAATGTTGATGCAACAGCTGTTAAGGTTGTTGTTCTTAACGAAGAAGGTGAAGTGGTAGCTTCTGCTGAAGCTCCTGCTAAGGCTGGTGCTAACACAGCTGAAATGAGCCTAGCTGCAGTCCCAACAGGTAACTATAACTGGGGTATCGAAGTAGCTGGTGAAGCTAAGACTACAGTTGCTCAATTCGTTTCTCATGTATTCTATCACCCATGCGGTCTAGATGTAGACAACAGCTTCGAAAGCCCATCATTCGGTACATTGTTCGTAGCTGAAGGTTACACTGCAGGTAAGACTTCTGGTTACCACTCAGCACAAGCTGACGGTTCAGACGGTGGTGGTCTATATATCTTCGATCCAGCAGGTAAGCCAGTAGTTAATCCAACAACTAGCGGTTACCGTTTCTATGGTGAAGGTTTGACTCACTCAAATACTTATCACACAAGCACAATGGGTGCTGACTTCAAGAATGTTGCTATCGCTGACGATGGCCGTATCTTCGTAACTCGTTACAACTCATCAGGTGACTACATCTTGTCAGCTCCAAGTCTAGAAGAATTGGTTAAGGCTGGTAAGTTCACAACATCTCTTGTAGCAGGTATGACAATGACTGATGCTATCTATAAGGATGCTGAAGGCAACTTCATCGTAGGTCCAATGCACAGCTTCGATGCTAAGGGTGCTGGTGAAGACACTAAGCTTATTGCAATGACTCGCGATGTGAACAATGCTGCTGCAGGTTCAACTAATAACCGCGTGATCGAATATGCTCTAGGTGAAGCTAATGTTATTGCTGCAGGTACTCCAGTAGCTGCTCTTGACGGTAAGTTCACAGCTTCTTACGATAAGACTGCAAATGTTGTTTATGACAACCGTGGCGGTATCTGGTATTGCCAATATCGTGGTACTCCAAGCGATACTAACCCTGCATTGGTTTATGTAGATGCTGAAGGTAATATCCAATACTTCGAAGGTGATGGTGGTAGCGAACGCCGTCGTGGCTCTATCTCAGTAAGCCCTGATGGAACTAAGCTTGCTGCTGCAGGTCCTGGTGGATACTTGTGCATATTTGATATCGAGTATGACGAAGAAACTGGTGAAGTTGCATTGATTGAAACATTCCATGTTAAGCATGGTATGGGTAACAACTTGTATGCATTGGCATGGGACGCTGCCGGCAACTTGTATGCTGGTAACGCTTCAGGTGAATACATGAACGGTTTCTCAGTTCCTCGTGCTGACGCATTCGTAACTAAGGCTGCTTCTTAGTATGCATTCGAATATGAAAACACTGGTATCGAAAGCATCGAATCAGAAGATGTAACAGCTCCAGTTGAATACTACAACTTGCAAGGTGTTCGCGTTATGAATCCTTCTAAGGGCTTGTACATCAAGAAGCAAGGCGATAAGGCAACAAAGGTAGTGCTTTAAGAAAATTTCAAAAATCCTCCCCCTAACCAAGGGGGAGATAATAGAAAATAGTATGGCTCGGCGGTTTTTCCCGTCGAGCTTTTTTTTGCTCTTTATTTCGTATTTGTTGAAAAAAAACAAAAAAAATGTTGTTTTTGATTATATTTTTATAACTTTGTGGACTATAAACCATGTAAATTGGGGTAAAACCCGAGGAGTTGTGGAGAACCTATGCTATGTCAAACTGCTAGCATAGAGCGTATTACGATATGAAAATTTATATATTTTACTAATACTAATAACTAACTAAAACCTAAAACTAAAATGAAAAAATTACTTCTTTTCATGGCTGTTGGTGTTGCTACAATCGCAAACGCACAGCAATTTGAAGTGACTGCACTTCAAGAAGTGAAGACGGGTGGTATCGCAGCATTCCATCCTCGTTTCATGCCTGACGGTAAGACTTTGTTGGTTTCTCAAACAGAATCTTATGACGGTCTTTCTCTAGTGAATGTTAAGGAAGGTTCTTATTCTGAATTGACAAACATGCCAGGTGCTGCTTGGTGCTGTGAAATCAGTGAAGACGGTAAGACCGTTCTTACTCGCAGTATGGATCGTGAGAACTTTACTCACAATATCTATACAATCGATGTTGCAACAAAGAAGGCAACTCCTGTGATTACAAACATCGATCATATCAACAACATGACTTTCAGTAGAGGTGTTGTTCAATTGGCACACAGCGGTGGTAAGCTTTTGCAACAAAAAGTTGCAGATGTTGCTACTCCATTGAAGCCTAATAACAATCTGCTTCTTACAAATGAAGACCTAAAGATGGTTCTTTATGTTAATGGTGTACGCAATGTTCTTGATCCTCTTGCAGGACAATTTGAAGATTGGGATCCTCAATACATTTGGACTTCTATCTCTCCAGACGGAAAGAAGATTCTTTTCTATTGCCAACAAAGTGCATATACTTGCGACCTAAACGGCCAAAATGTGGTTAAAATTGGTAAGATCCAAGGTCCTAAGTGGATTGATAACGATTACATCGTAGGTATGGACGGTACTCATGACGGTTATTTCTACGAACAAAACGAGATTTATGTATGCAAGAAGGACGGTACTCAAAGACAACAATTGACTTCAAGTGCAGATAAGGAAATCAAGATGCTTCCTGCTGTTTCTGCTGACGGTTCTCAAATCGCATACTATACTCAAAGTGGTAAACTATTCTTAATGACAATTAAAAAGAAATAAGCCATGAAAAAGATATTATTGACAGCTCTTTTGGCAGCAGGCGTTGTAACAAGCGCTAATGCCGTAACATATGCTTATGATGTAGCAAGTAACTATAGCGGCTCAGCTACTACCGGTGGTGCTTATGCTCTTTCTTCAAAGGCTAATTTTGCCGTAGGTAATACTTCTATCAGTTCAAACTATAAGAGAAATGGTAAATTCTATTTGAATGCAGGTCACGGTGGTTTCGACTCTAATGACCGTCCTACACCAATGCCACTTATCGGTGAATACTTCTATGAATCAGAAGGTAACCTTGACCGTACAAAGCACTTGCAACAATGGATTATCCAGAATGGCGGTCAAGTAAGAATGCAGCGTACAACTAACACATCTGCCGATGACTGGGATTTGACTGCAATTGCAACTGGTTCTAATAATTATGGTGGTTACTTCATTTCATTGCACTCTAACGGTGGTAATGCTAGTGCTAACTACCATGTAGCTCTTTATAAGGGTTCTAATTCAAGCAACTCTGTCGGCGGTTCAGAACGCATGGCATACTGGAATTCATACAACTCATATAAGAACGGTTGCTTGACTAACTATACTTATAGCACTCCTCGTTCTATGGCCGACTATGACTTGATGGGATGGCACTATGGTGTGCTTCGTACAAACACATGTCCAGGTTACTTGGTTGAAACATGGTTCCATGACTATCGTCCAGAATCATTGCGTATGAAGTCATCTCTTTACAACAAGTTCCTTGCATGGCAAATTGCTGTAGGTAACTTGACTGCTCCTGGTGGTAGCGGTTCTCTTCCTGG
>JAFOXR010000005.1 GCA_017391675.1 Muribaculaceae bacterium | reverse complement strand
TATTCAAGTTTCACCTTTCGGAACTTAGATTGACTAGAGAACCGCATTCCCTTCAGTCTTGTTTCCCTTGTGCTTCCTGTTATCTTATCGCAATTACTTCAATGTACTCATGCTCTCTCCTGGGGTACTTCCCGCTGCACGCCAGCAGCTTGTTTCCCGAAAGCGAGTGCAAAGTTAATACCATTTTCTGAAATGACAAATATTTTCCCCCTAAATATTGGAAGAGAAACATACACATTTCTCTCAAACATTTAATTTCTAGGCTCTTAATCAAATGTTAATATATATTAAATTTGAATTAGGCGTTAAAAAATCTTGATTTTATGTTGTAAAACATGTTTTTTTGCACCGTATGCATCATTTTGCCAACTCTGGAACATCAAGACGAAAAACGATGCGCTGCACTCCATCTTGATAACGAGTGCTTGAAATCCGGAATTTTCCAATTTGAGATGTGCGTTCCACATGTGTACCCACACAAAGGCACTCGTCGTAGTCGCCCACATGAACAATGCGAACCGTTTCGCTGGCATTATCAGGCAAACGCTCCATATCAAACCTTGATTTCACTTCTTCTTGTGTGGCATACTCCAAAGTAACGGGCATATCGGCCGAAATCACTTCGTTCACTTTATCTTCAATTGCCTGCACCTGTTCGGGCGTGAGTGCTACTGGAAGAATATAATCACACTTTGACTTCTTGCGCTCAATATGTGCATTATCGGCACGACGGCACCCTACCATCTTCACCATAGTACCGTTCAATATATGCTCGGCAGTGTGCATGGGAGGATACTCCTGTTTATTGTGTTCGTTAAGCTCCATGTATTTAACAGAATTATGGGTAAATGACTATAATCGGGGAATTCTGCAATTTTACTTATAAAAAGCAATCCAGTTGGTTGTGTAAGCGCAAGGGGTTTCATGTATTTCCACTGCAGTACCGTCGGAATGTCTCCACCAGGAATAATTCCAGCCTTCTCCCATATCCATATATATGGCATCGGACACTCCCGCCGCAGCCAAGTCGTTTACAAAGTCGATGAAGTTGACAAATCCTCTTGAATCGATCACACACAAATTTCCATTAAGTTCGCACAACGCACGGAACTCGTTCACATCTCTGGTGTTTTTAGGATTTGTGCGGTAGGTCTGCTTCACTTTTCCGTCGTTGATCATCATTATCTGGGCAAATCCCATTCCTCCTGTTGAAGCGGCTGAATCCAACGCGTGCGAATAGTCTTCATAAACAAAATCCCATTCCTTATTGCCATAATAAACAAAGCAACCGGTATTCACCCTGCATTCATAGCCCTCAAATCTCTTGCCTCCTGACACATGATCTCCTGCTATATTGGAATGCTTGAACTCACTCAGGAATGAACCGGTGAAAGCTGCGGCCGCACAGAATATCACGCTTGAATATTCCTTTGAAGGCATTTCCCCACACGCTAAGTCTATTGAGGAAAACACTGGGGTATACACTACAAGATTTTCCAATGTGTCTACCTTCACAAAGCGACCATCATTTTTACCTAATGCCACATTAACGCTATCTGCTTCGGTTTCTACGCCTTTCTGCTCCTGCGAATTTCTGGCTCCACAGCCTACGGCAGCTACAGCAAAAACCAGGCATGCCAATACTTCAAATATTTTCTTTTTCATTCTTTTCTTATCGTTTTGCAATATTGCAATCAAAATTACACATTTTTCAACAAATGCAATTACAACATTGCAATAAATTACATCTCGCCGGATTTATGAACTAATTTTGAACCAAGAAAAAACTATTGGCAATAACTTGCCATAGATTATTGACAATTATACTTACTGAAAAACATATTTATAAGTTCCATAATTTATAGCCCGCAAATAGAAGCCCTACAATTCTATTGTTTGACGACGAAGGGCAGAAGACTCACTGCTTCTGCCCTTCATATTTTTTATCAGATACTTTATTTCTTTTTTGCCACAGCTTTGCGACGAACTACTTTCTTTTTCGGAGCGTTACTATCGTCTTCTACAATCTTCAGGCAATCGGCCAATGTCAATGTATCCACATCGGTACCCTTAGGAATCTTGTAGTTTTTCTTCTTGTAGGCGATATACACACCGAAGCGTCCATTCAGCACTTCCAGCTCAGGCTCTTCGTCAAAAGTGCGCAGCACTTTCTTTGCCTCACTCTCACGCTTGTCCACTATAAGTTTCTGTGCATCTTCCAGTGTCATGGTTTCGGGTTTCAGCTCCTTAGGAATAGAAACAAACTTACCCGCATGCTTCACATACGGACCGAAACGGCCTACTGCTACAGTAACTACTTCACCCTCAAACTCTCCCAAATCCCGTGGAAGGTCAAACAGTTTCAAAGCCTCTTCCAGAGTAAGCGTATTTATCGACTGGTCCTTATTCAAAGATGCAAACTGAGGTTTCTCTTCATCATCGGCACTACCTAGCTGAACCACTGGTCCGAAACGTCCAATCTTCACCGATACCGGTTTGCCCGTCTTAGGGTCGTTGCCTAGCATACGCTCTCCCACCTTGCGTTCAAGTCGCAAATTAGACACCTTGTCCACATCGGGGTGGAAAGTCTTATAGAAATTGCCTATACCGTCGCTCCACTTTTCTTCACCTTCGGCAATCTTGTCGAAAGTGCCTTCAACGATAGCGGTAAAGTTATAATCCATGATTGAAGGGAAATACTCCTGCAAGAAATCGTTCACAATCACGCCTATATCGGTAGGAATAAGCTTGCCCTTCTCGCTGCCAGAGTTCTCGCTCTTAACGGCACTTTTTATAGCACCATTCTTAAGGGTGTAAACCTTGAAACTTCGCTTTTCTCCAGCCTTCTCACCCTTCTCCACATACTCACGATTCTGGATTGTTGAAATCGTAGGCGCGTAGGTAGACGGACGGCCTATGCCAAGTTCTTCAAGTTTCTTCACAAGAGTGGCTTCGGTGTAGCGAGGAGGATGCTGAGTGAAGCGTTCGGTAGCGCTTATGCTTTCGGCAGTCATTGCCATACCCGTTTTCACTGGAGGAAGCATGTCCACTTCTGATGCGTTATCGGCATTGTCCTCGTCGCCCGATTCCATATACACCTTCAAGAAACCGTCAAACTTCACCACCTCGCCAGTAGCAGTGAATTTCTCGCTGCGGTTGGAGATTGCGATGTCCACATTGGTCTTTTCAAGCACAGCATCGGCCATTTGCGAGGCGATAGTGCGTTTCCATATGAGATTGTACAGCTTCTTTTCTTGTGCCGTGCCACTAATCTCGTGCTTATTAATATAGGTAGGGCGTATCGCTTCGTGAGCTTCCTGCGCCCCTTTGGAACTAGTGTGATACTTGCGCACTTTCAAGTATTCCTCGCCTATCTGTTCCTTGATTTCGTTGCTTATAGTGCTGATTGCAAGAGAAGAAAGATTCAACGAGTCGGTACGCATATATGTGATGTGTCCCGATTCATAAAGTCGCTGAGCCACCATCATCGTCTGCGATACCGTAAATCCTAGTTTACGCGAAGCCTCCTGCTGCAAAGTAGATGTGGTGAACGGAGGAGCTGGCGACTTCTTCACAGGCTTCACAGTCACATCACCTACAGTGAAAGTAGCATTTTTGCATGCCTCAAGCAGAGCCGTAGCCTCCTGTTCAGTAGTCAGTCTCTTGTTCAGTTCGGCATTTACCGCTGCGGTCAAACCGTCTGGAATCATTCTTGCCACTACGCGATAGTAAGGTTCGCTCTTGAACGCCTTGATTTCCTTTTCGCGTTCTACAATAAGCCTCACTGTAACGCTTTGCACACGACCAGCCGAAAGTGCAGGCTTGATTTTCTTCCACAATATAGGAGAAAGTTCAAAACCCACTATGCGGTCAAGCACTCGTCGAGCCTGCTGGGCATCAACCCTGTTCAGGTCTATGTCGCGAGGGTTCTCGATAGCGTTGAGTATCGCGTTCTTTGTAATTTCGTGGAAAACGATGCGTTTGGTTTTCTCAGGCTTCAGCCCGAGCACTTCATATAGATGCCATGCGATAGCCTCTCCTTCACGGTCCTCATCGGAAGCAAGCCACACCATATCGGCGTCTTTTGCCGCTTTTTTCAGTTCCTTTACCAAGTCCTTCTTTTCGGCAGGGATCTCATAGACTGGAGCAAAATCCTTCTCTATTTCAATGCTGAAATCCTTCTTGCGAAGGTCGCGTATATGACCATAACTAGAAAGAACCTTATAATCCTTACCCAAGAATTTTTCTATCGTCTTAGCCTTTGCCGGAGACTCTACTATCACCAAATTTTTTGACATCTGCTTACGCTCTTTATTGATTAAGATTTCATGTTCATGGTAGCCTATCCGACTCATTAAGAAACGGAGCTACTCTCAAAATCGGCGACAAAATTAGACAAAAAATAATTATTTGCACCTATAATTATTGTTTTTTTATTTACTCAAAATTCCCAAAAAAACCATATACCTATTATATAGGTATAAATATATTAAGGTGCAAAATGTTTTTTAAAAACATCACTACTCATTTTTATTCCACACTGTTTCAAACTCCTCGGAAGTGATATGTTCATCATATTTCCAATTGATTTCCCAAAACTTTTTCGCTACAAAAGCGTACCCTTGACATGATGGTTGCTCTACAGTGATACGAATCAAGCCTTTATCGGTTACTACTAACTGACGGGAAATATCCTCTCCTACAAAATGAAAATACATCTCAACACCTTCTACCTCACGATGCAAATAGCTATTCACTCCCGGAATTGGACGACGCTTAATAATGTCGTAACGCCAATCACCTCCTATGTAGTATCCATACTTTAATCTTTCTATTATGCTGGAATAAGGTAAAACCGAACCATATTCTATTATATCATAATATTTCTCTGGCAATCTACCCACATCAATACATTCATTGTTTACATACCATATCGTCCAATTTTCTAATGGATTTACCTCTTTAATTTTAGGAAATCCATTCTCGTAATAATGAGTAAATCTTGACATAGTTCCCCATAAAATTTTACTTAATCCCTCTAATCCAAGATTCTTGGATTTTCCTACTTTGTACCATACATTATCCTCAATGCCGACTCTTAATACAGCATGAGCATAG
>JAFOXR010000046.1 GCA_017391675.1 Muribaculaceae bacterium | reverse complement strand
GCAGAGATGAACAGCCAACAAAAGCCCACCCCACTATTTCCGTTACACTATTGGGAATATCTATGTTTTGTAATGATGTACAACCGCTAAAAGCATTATCCCCAATTTTCGTTACACTAGTAGGAATGTCTATGCTTCGTAATGATGAACAGTAGCTAAAAGCATAACCCCCAATTTCCGTTACACTATTAGGAATGTCTATGCTTTCTAATGATGTACAGCCGCGAAAAGCATTAACCCCAATTTCAGTTACACTATTAGGAATGTCTATGCTTCGTAATGATGTACAGCCGCGAAAAGCATTCCATCCAATTTCAGTTACGCCTTCCGGAATTGAAAATTCAGTAATGCTTTTATCGTTTATTTTTATTAGCGTTTTCTTGTCTTCGCTTAATGTATATATTTCATTCATAATAGTTGCGATTTTTGTGCATTGTTAGAACAATAGTTTCTCCGAAGCAAATTTAGGTAAAAAAAGTTCTAGTTCCTAAAAACAGGATATAATTTTAGGCCTGGCGTAGCTCCTTTAAGTTTGTTGTGAATATCTAGAATATTGATTCTTTTGTCTCGGTTGTAAGCAGTTCCAGTGCCTTTATTCCCATCACCGAATTACCCTTTGAATTAAGTCGGGGACTCCACACTGCAACCGAATACTGCAACGGATATATCGCCACTATACCTCCGCCCACGCCACTCTTTCCAGGAAGCCCTACCAGATAGGCAAACTCGCCGGCCTCATCATAGAACCCGCATGTCTGCATGATTGCATTCATACGCTTCACCTGCGACGCTGTGAGTTCCACACCGGCATAGCTGAACTTGCGGCGATGATTGGCAAACACCAGAAACGCGCGCGACAGTTCTCGGCAACTCATTTCCACCGAACACATCATGAAATAGAAATGCAGAACGCTCTCTATATCATTGTCTATCGTGCCATGATACTTCAGCAAGTTGGCAATAGCTGCATTCAGATATCCGTTCTCGCGCTCCGAAGTTGCCACGGCCTCGTTATAGTCTATAGTATCATCACCCGACACCGCACGCACAAACGCCAGGAAGTCCTCCTCGGGATTGTCAAGATGCGACAGCAGTATATCGCTCATCACTATGGCTCCCGCATTGATAAACGGATTGCGAGGGACACCCTTTTCCACTTCAAGCTGAATAAGCGAATTGAAAGCCGTTCCCGAAGGTTCCTTGCCCACCTTCTTCCACAGGTCATCACCCTTTATCGACAAGCACATTGCCAACGCAAACACCTTAGATATACTTTGTATCGAGAACCTCGTATCGGCCTGTTCTATAGAGCATATCTCACCGTAAATTGTGTGAATGCACATGCCGAACTGGTCGGGGTTCACCTTAGCCAGTTCAGGTATATAGTCCGCCTGTTTGCCCTCCTTAGCATAAGGCAATATCGACTGGTATATATTTTCAAGTATCTGCTGATAGTCCATAATATCGCGTCATTTAAACGATTTCTTAATCATACAAAGGTAATTTTTTCTTTTATAATAACAAAGTAAACGAAAAAAGGGAAACAAGTTTATTTTTCTTGTTCCCCTTTCTTGATTTTAATGAGTTATCTTTTTACTTATTTCAGTATCTTATCCAGACGATTGAAAATGCTTGTGCGCAACTTTCGCAGTGCATTCACCTTTTCCCGGTTCTTTTTTGCCAAGAAATTACATGAACCTCTGAATTTCATTGACAGTCTCATGTAGTTCCACGCAAGAATAAACATCAGCGGGAATGCCATAAAATAACCGAATGCCCACCAGAAACCGGCGAATATCCACAAAAGCACTACTGGAATAAATAAGCACAATGGCACTGTAATCAAAGCACTTACCGCCACTCTGAACGAACTGATAAACATCTCGTCCTTTATCATTTTCTTCAGGAATAATTCAGGAACTATAAAAAGTATTCCCGTAGGAATTATCGATGCTATAAACAACGGCAATAGTACAATAAGTCCTAATAGCCTTAGCAACACTGATCCCACCCCCGGGTTCTTAATAAACAGCCAATCCCTTATATTAAGTTCTTTTATGCCTTTTATAAGTTCGGCAGTATCATTGTAGATAGCCTCCATTTCCTCCGGGTGTTCATCAGTAGCTTCCTGCAAGGCATTTACCAGACTTTGGTCGGAGAGCAAACGGGACGGAAGATAATTGCTGTTGAAGCCATGTTCATAAGCATACTTCTTGCCATATCCGCATTCACGCAACCAGTCAATCTGCTCATAATGCTCGATATCCTCAATATGAAGCATCATTTCCTTGATTTCCTTATGAACGATGCTATTTATCTCCATCATGGTTGCACGAGGCTCTTCCTTGTATCGGTCATAAAACGGTTTCAACGATATAGGCTTGCCGAATTTAATGATCATTTCCGTTCTGGCATGGAAATAATTGGAATAGTGATTACATGATGGAAGTATCATCACATCATCTTTGAATCCCATCTTCTCGGCGGCATCAAATGCTATTCTAAGATAGCCCAGTTTGAAACTTCCAAGCCATCTTTTGTCCTGGTGTCCGCCCTCAGGATACAACATCACCGTTTCCCCATCAACAAGAGCTTTGCCGGCGTCATCTATCGTTTCGGAATTTTTACGAACATGCGACAGTCCTTCATAACCCATTCTATATGCCGGAAGCAATCCCATTGCACGCAAGGCCTTATTGAAAATAGGCTTTTCAAAGACATTTGCTCTAGCAAGGAAATTCATTCGGCGATCGGTCAGCTTAAGACATACGCACAAAGGGTCATTCAAGCAGTTCTGATGATTGGAAACAACCACCGTCGGAATTCCGTTCATCGGTATATTTTCCAATCCTATAACATGCTCTTTCTTAAAATACATTCCCGAATTCACATACTGCAGATACTTTCGGAATGCTTTAATCAAAATAGGGTGTTCCCTAGGTCTTTTTATATTCACAATATCTTTTTTATCATAATAACTCACTGCAAAGATAGTAAATATAATCTTAATTACCTAATACACCATATATTACATTCAAAACAACAAATACAGCAACCGCAAACAAGAAAATTTGTCAAAAAAATCAATTGGCGTAGCTCATTTTCTCTTATTAGTATCCGAGAAAATCAGAAGACAAAAAAAGGGAAACAAGTTTATTTCACCCGTTTCCCTTGATGGCTTATTGCATAATATTGCGGTCGGTAATTTCTTGTTTCACAAAACGCACTCCAAGACTTTCGCCTTGACTGTTGCTAAATTCCGACTCGCGAAATTAATGCTTTAGTAATATTGCGGTCGGTAATTTCTTGTTTCACAAAACGCACTCCAAGACTTTCGTCTTGACTGTTGCTAAATTCCGACTCGCGAAATTAATGCTTCGCATTAATATTCTTCTTCGTCGAAGATGTTAAATAATGTGAGCCCAATATAAAGAAATCACATTAATTTATGTAAGGAGCTACTTTGATTGTAGAAATTCTACTTATTTCATCTTCGGTATAATATAAACTTCCAAAAATAACCTCATCGTTAAAATATCTTCCACTTGATAAAGTTGGAGTCTTTCTCGAACCATTAAGTATACGTCTATCATTCAGTAGTGATACATCTTCGAATGACTCTAAATTTACGAGATCTTTTTCAAACAGAAATTCTCGATAATATATCGGTGTTTCGATAGTAATAAGATATTTATCACTAATCTTTTTATTTTTCTTTTTAATATTAATAAGACCTACATACTCATCATTCTCTATGTATCTATACCTTGTACGCTTTTTATATAATTCTTCGTGTCCCAAACATAAAGAAGCTCTTATATGTTCATTTCTATGTGACTGCCACCAATCATAACTGTCGTATTTATTCCTTCCTGGTAACATAAATGGTACTAATTGACATTCGTTGTATGCAGTAGATGTTAGAATTAATGGGCTATATTCTCCTAAATCATCTGCTATTCTAAAAATATATTTGTATTTAAGTATTGCATCAGTCATAATACCGAAATCATAAACATGACGCAAAATATAATACTGTTTTGGTTTTGGTTTAATCTCAAATTTATATGATGACAATAGATTTTCAATATCATCATATTTGTCTAGATCAATTCTCTCTATACCGTATGTAAAATCTCTATCATAAGCCGCAAGATGATATCCGGATTCAATTAATACTTGAGCCTCTTTAGGAGATATACTTAATG
>JAFOXR010000045.1 GCA_017391675.1 Muribaculaceae bacterium | reverse complement strand
TGGTTTTTTATTAGATTGTATCTTTACAATGTAAACAAATTGTCGAGTTGATGTGTTATAGTAATGAATAATAACAATTATATATGGAAGATATAAAAACTATGTTTGAAGAACGCACTAGTGTGCGTAGATATGAACGAGAGCCGATAACAGATTATGCACTGAGCGTGATATATTCTGCAATACTGAATACGCCTACCAGTTATAATGGGCAACAGTTCTCAGTTATAGATATTTCGGACCAGGAACTTAAAGAAAAGATTTATGATTTAACAGGGCAGAAACAGATAAAGACTTGTAACCGCTTTTTCGTGTTCTGCGCCGATTATAATAAGATAACTCTGCTTGCTGAAAAAAAAGGTCTGCAGATGCCTAATGTGACTCATACCGTTGACGGAGTGATGGTGGGTATCATCGATGCAACGCTGGCGATGTGCAATGCAGTCATCGCAGCACAATCGTGCGGTCTGGGCAGCTGCTGCATAGGGTACACCCGTACTGCAAACACTGAAAAGCTTGCTGAATTGCTGAATTTACCGAAGGGTGTGTTTGTGGTGTGCGGACTTGCAGTGGGTGTGCCTCGTGAAAAGCCCGATGTGAAGCCTAAGCAGCCAAAGGGCGTGGTGATACATAATAATGTGTATAACAGCGAGGGTCTAGCCGAAAAACTTGAAAACTATGATTCAATGATCAAGGCCTACAATGCAGTGCGCAGCGGAACTAAAACCGATAACGACTGGTGTTCTCATATACTAGACTATTATAAAGAAATGATGAACTACAAGATGCTTGAATACTTGAAAAGACAAGGATTTGATGTAGTAAGATGATTATCGATTTGGATTAGTAATTAGATTTTATGTGTTAGAAAAGGGAAATTCCTCGTGATGAGAAATTTCCCTTTGATTGTTTTATAGAAGAGCTTGCTTATCAGTTAATTAGTTGCGCGATGTTTGCAGTAAACAGCTTGACTGAAATCGCAAGCAGAATCACGCCGAAGAATTTGCGTACGATAAAGATTCCGCCTTCGCCGAGTACGCGCTGAACTTTGTCGGTCATCTTAAGCACGAAATACACCCATACCATGTTGGCGATCAAGCCTAAAACGATGTTTATGGAGGCGAATTCTGCCTTAAGTGAAAGCAGGGTGGTGAACGCTCCTGGTCCTGCTAGCAACGGGAACACAAGCGGAACGAGTGTGGCTTCCTTGATAGGGCCGTTGTTCTTGAATATTTCAATGTCAAGAATCATTTCTAGCGATACGCAGAAGATAATGATGCTACCGGCCGCCGCAAACGATGAAATGTCGACATGGAAAAGCTTGAGCAACAGGTCTCCAGCCATGAAGAACAATATCATTAATGTGAATGATATTATTGTGGCTTTGAACTCGCTCACCGGTCGTTCTCGCTGCCTCAAATTGATGATGATAGGAACTGACCCGATGATGTCGATAATCGCAAATAGCACAATGAATGCGCTTAAAAACTGTTCTAAATTAAATTCACTAAACATATTGATTATTTTTTCGCAAAATTAATTGATTCTTAAAATTAAATGCAATATTCGGAATAATATTTTTTGACGGCTTGAAAAAAGGCGAAAAAAATGAAATAAATGGCGCATTTTAATCTGTTGGCGCTTGTAACAGTCGGCGAATTGTTGTAATTTTGCACGAATTAATATGTAATATTATGAACGACGGAATTAAAAAAGTATTACTACTCGGCTCCGGAGCCCTAAAGATTGGTCAAGCCGGAGAATTTGACTATTCCGGTTCTCAAGCATTGAAAGCATTGAGAGAAGACGGAATATCTACAGTCTTAATCAACCCGAATATTGCAACTATCCAGACATCGGAAGGTGTTGCTGATAAAGTTTATTTTCTTCCAATTACTCCATACTTTGTAGAAGAAGTAATTAAGAAAGAACAACCAGATGGAATCTTGCTAGCATTCGGTGGTCAGACAGCATTGAATTGCGGTACCGAACTTTATATGAACGGCACATTGGAACGCTATGGCGTGAAGGTGCTAGGAACATCGGTAGAAGCAATCATGATTACCGAGGATCGTGACTTGTTCGTAAAGAAATTGAACGAAATAGATGCTAAGACTCCAGTTTCTCAAGCAGTGGAAACTATGGAAGATGCCGTAGAAGTAGCACACCGCATCGGATTCCCTGTGATGGTGCGTTCGGCATATGCATTGGGAGGTCTTGGTTCAGGTATCTGTACTAACGATGAAGAATTCAACGAACTTTGTGACAGTGCGTTGGCACACTCAAAGCAGATTCTTGTAGAAGAATCGCTAAAGGGCTGGAAGGAAATCGAGTTTGAAGTGATTCGTGACAAGAACGACCATTGCTTCACTGTAGTTCCAATGGAAAACTTTGACCCGCTAGGAATTCACACAGGAGAAAGTATCGTGGTAGCACCAATCGTGTCGTTGACACAAGAGCAAATCAAATTGCTTCAGGATATAGCTATCAGAGTGGTTCGTCATATTGGAATCGTTGGCGAGTGTAATATTCAGTATGCATTCAATGCCGAAACAAACGATTACAGAATCATTGAAATAAATGCACGATTGAGCCGTAGTTCTGCTCTTGCTTCTAAGGCATCGGGCTATCCTTTGGCATTTGTGGCTGCAAAACTAGCTCTAGGCTACACACTTGACCAAATAGGTGAAATGGGTACACCAAACTCAGCTTATGTAGCACCGTCGGTTGATTATATGATTGTAAAGATTCCGCGTTGGGACTTGACTAAGTTTGCAGGTGTGGATCGTGAAATCGGCTCTTCAATGAAATCGGTTGGCGAAATCATGTCTATCGGTAAGTCTTTTGAAGAAATTATTCAGAAGGGTCTTCGAATGATAGGACAGGGCATGCACGGTTTCGTGGGTAACCGCGACATCGATTTCGAGGATTTGGATTATGCATTGTCACATCCTACCGACTTGCGTATATTTGCTATTGCACAAGCGTTGGAACAAGGATATACAGTAGAACGCATTGAGGAATTGACAAAGATTGACCCATGGTTCTTGTCAAGATTGAAGAATATCGTTGATTACGCTGAAAAGCTAAAGGGATATTCTAAGATAGAGAATGTTCCTGCTGATGTTATGGCAGAAGCAAAGCGCCTTGGATTCAGCGACTTCCAGATTGCCCGTTGCGTGGAAAATCCTGAAACTGGCTATGAAGCAGATGTATTGAGAGTGCGTGAACACAGAAAGAGCATGAACATTACTCCAAAAGTGTGCCGCATAAATACAGTAGCTTCTGAATATCCAGAATTGACAAATTATCTGTATGTAACTTATGGAGCAGATGCTCATCAGATACCTTATGATTATAACTCAGGCAAGAATATCGTCGTTCTAGGTTCGGGTGCATACCGCATCGGTAGCTCGGTTGAGTTTGACTGGTGTTCGGTGAATGCAGTGAGCACTTGCCGCAAGCTAGGCTACAAGTCTATAATGATTAACTACAATCCGGAAACAGTGTCTACCGATTATGATATGTGTGACCGCTTGTATTTTGATGAATTAAGCTTCGAACGCGTACTTGATGTTATTGACCTTGAAGCACCTCGTGGAGTTATCGTTTCGGTAGGTGGCCAGATTCCAAACAACTTGGCAATGAAGCTTTATCGCCGTCATGTGCCAGTACTTGGAACATCTCCAATCTCTATTGACCGTGCAGAAAACCGCCATAAGTTCTCGGCAATGCTTGACAGTCTAGGTATAGATCAGCCAAGATGGAAGGAATTGACTAGCTTTGATGATATTGATAAATTCGTTGATGAGGTAGGTTTCCCTGTATTGATTCGTCCAAGTTATGTGCTATCGGGTGCAGCTATGAATGTGTGCTACGATACTGAGTCAATGCACGAGTTCCTAGGCGCAGCTGCTAAGGTGTCAAAAGAATTCCCTGTTGTGGTTTCTGAATTTATGCAGAATGCAAAGGAAATTGAATTTGATGCGGTAGCTCGTAACGGTGAAGTTATAGAATATGCAATTTCTGAGCATATTGAATTTGCTGGTGTTCACTCTGGTGATGCTACACTAGTGTTCCCTGCTCAGAAGATATATATGGAAACTGCACGCCGAATTAAGCGTATCAGTAAGAAGATTGCGAAGGAACTTAATATCTCAGGTCCATTCAATATCCAGTATTTGGCTAAGAACAATGATGTGAAGGTAATTGAGTGTAACTTGCGTGCATCTCGCAGTTTCCCATTCGTGTCAAAGATATTGAAGCGCAATTTCATTGAGACTGCAACACGAATAATGCTTAATGAACCAGTAGAAAAGGCCGATTCTTCAACATTTGATATTGATTATACTGGTATCAAGGCATCTCAATTCTCTTTTGCTCGTTTGCATAAGGCTGACCCTGTTCTTGGAGTGGATATGTCTTCAACAGGTGAAGTAGGCTGCTTGGGTGCAAACTTTGATGAAGCTTTGTTGAATGCAATGATTTCGGTAGGTCACCGCATACCTCAAAAGGACAAGGCTGTGCTTGTTTCTTCGGGTGATGTGAGAGGTAAAGTGGATATGCTTGACTGCTGCCGCATGCTTGCTGACAATGGCTATAAGCTATATGCAACTGAAGGAACAGCTAAATTCCTTGAATCAAATGGTGTAAAGGCTACTCCTGTAGGTTGGCCAGATGAAGAGGGCGAAAATATCCTGGACTTGATATCAAGTCATGCAATTGATATGGTAATTAATATTCCAAAGAACCATAGTAAGCGTGAATTGACAAATGGTTATCGTATCCGTCGTTCAGCGATTGACCATAATGTACCATTGCTTACAAATGCACGATTGGCATCAGCATATATCAGAGCATTCTGTGACATGAAACTTGAAGATGTTGAAATTAAGGCTTGGGACGAGTATTGATACTTATTAGAATAATAAGATAGATGAAGTAGAGTGAATGTCGCAAGCGATGTTCACTCTACTATTTTAAACGGATTAATGGCAAGAGAAAAGGTCTTCAGATTCAAGCAATTCAGCGTGCACAATGAATTGAGCGCAATGAAGGTTGGTACCGATGGCGTCCTATTGGGTGCTTGGACTGATGTGTCAGAATCATGCAGGATTCTGGACATTGGGACAGGTACTGGATTGATTGCGCTGATGGCAGCGCAAAGATGCCGTGCAAAGATTGATGCTGTTGAAATTGACGATTTGGCGGCTAGCGAAGCTGATGTGAACTTCAAGTCATCGCCCTGGAAGGAAAGGCTGACAGTGATAAATGAAGATTTTATTTCGTATGCTGAGAAATGCAGAGAGCGGTATGATACTATAATTTCTAATCCTCCATTTTTTGTGCGTAGTCTTGAGTGTCCTGATGATAAACGCACAGCGGCTCGGCATACGGGCAGTCTTTCTTTTGAACAGCTGATTACTGGAATCTCAAAATTGCTTGCTGATGACGGTAATGCGTATCTTATAACACCTAACGATGCAGAAAATGCTATCGACGAAATTGTTGCGGCAAATAGTATGCATGTGATTAACAAGACATTTGTTTGCCCGACTGTTAATTCATCTCCGAAACGCATTCTTTGGAAAATCTCAAAGTCAAAAGGTAAGCTAATGATAGATGAATTGGTAATTGAAATTGAGCGTCATGTATATACTGATGAATATATAAAGCTGACTCGTGATTACTATCTGAATATGTAAAGGAATTATTAATATTACATAAATTCAATTAAAACAGAGTGTTATAAAAGCATATATTCTTAATAATAAAGTACCTTTATGGTGATGATTATTAAACTTTCTGTAATAGAAAGTGTCTAATAAATGAAAACTGTAAAAATATATGGTTATGAAAATGAAATTGTCATTTGTGATATGCTTATTATTTGCAACTGCAGTAAGCGGTTTTGCACAGGATTTTGATGATATATACTATAATAGCTCTAAAAGTAAGAAAAAGGAGAGTAAGAAATTGGAATCGCAGAATAGTCCTGTATATACCGACGATATAGCAGCAAGTGATACATATACATTGGAAAACAATGGGGTAGACCGAGATGTTGATGAATATAACCGTCGATATACAACACAAGACAGTGTGCAAAATGGATCTTTTGAAAATGAAAATCAGAGCGATTTTGTGTATACCGACAGAATTAAGCGTTTCTATAATCCATCGGTGATAACCGATTCTTCCGATCCAGAATTGGCTGAATTGTATTATGCGTCAACAGCACCAAGCATAAATCTTGTGATAGGAACTCCTACATATTATTGGGACCCGTTCTGGTACGATTATTGGCATTATCCATATTCATGGCATGCAGGTTGGTATGGTCCAGGTTGGCACCGTCCATATTATGCGTGGGATTGGAATTGGGGCTGGACATTTGGTTGGGGCTGGCATCATCCAGTTCATTATCCTCATTGGGGGCATTGTCCTGTTTACCACCCAGGACATGGACCAGTGATAGGAGGACACCATAAGCCTACATATAATCAAGGTAGCCGTCGCCCTATTGTAGGAAATTCATCTGCAGGCAGCATTGGTCGTAGACCTGCTACTCCATCAAACAATAGGGGCAACACTTCTGTAAATGGAACAAGCTCAGGCCGTCGTCCTAGTTCGGTAAGTACAACAACCAATAATGGCAAACGACCTGCAGTTAATAATACAACACAAAATAGCAATAGCGGACGGCGTCCTGCTACTGTAAGAAACAGTTCTAGTAGCTCAAGTTCTAGAGATAGCTATAATAGCAGTAGCTCTTCACGCTCTTCAAATAGAAGTAGCGGCTATTCATCAGGTGGTAGCCGTGGCGGATTTGGCGGAGGAAGTTATAGCGGTGGCAGCAGAGGTAGTTCTGGCGGTGGCCGTCGCAGATAATACTAACGAATAAATATAGTAGTGATGAAAAAGATACTTACTTCATTATTGTTATGCGTGCCTATGCTAGTTAATGCACAGGCCGCAACAGATGCCTATACATTGTCGCAGACCGATTTGAAAGGTACTGCGAGGTATATGTCAATGGCCGGGGCTTTTGGCGCGTTGGGAGGAGACCTGACGGCTGTGAATAAAAATCCTGGAGGTATAGGTGTTTATAGAAGTTCCGATGTGGGAATAACATTGAATCTTGATTTGCAGACTGTAGATGCATCTTCACAAGGACTTGCAACAAAAACTTCGCAAACAAAATTCAATTGCAGTAATTTCGGATATGTAGGCGCTTTAAGATTGTCTTCAGAAACGATGCCATTTATTAATTGGGGATTTTCATATAATCGTCCTGTATCATATAATCGCAAGTATAGCGGTAAGATTGACAATATAAACAGCTCGCTGTCTAATTATATAGCAACAGTTACAAACCGTCAAGGCTACACATCTTATGATTTGGCTTTTGAAGAAGCTGCTAATGGTGATGTTATATATGACCCTTATATAGATTCATATGCTCCTTGGTTGAGCATTATGGCATATAATTCATTTATAATGAATCCTGGTATCTATGATACTAATGGAGTAGGACATGAGTTCAGAGGACTGATGAACGCTAAAACATTAGGATTCAGTGAATATGAAGTAGTGGAGAAAGGTGGAGTCGATGAATTCAATGTTAATTTCGGTGGTAATGTAGCTGATAAACTATATTGGGGCTTTGCTTTCGGAATAGATAATATGAGTTTCTCTAAATATACATATTATGGAGAAGGCTTGACCGATGCTACAGTGGCTGCTAATGATAACGGAGCGTTAGACAATAACGGTTCTGCTTCTTATGGATTAGAAAACTGGTTGAATACATCGGGTAATGGATGGAATTTCAAGCTTGGCGTAATTTACAAGCCTATTAATGAGCTTCGTCTAGGATTGGCATTCCATACGCCTACATACTGGGCTTTGACCGATGAAGCATATTCGGTTATGAATTTTGAAACCATTAGTTCATCAAATGATTTCATTGCTTCGGGTACAGAAGAGTCAAATGCAGGATATGTAGACGAAGTTGACTATCGCGTGCAAACACCTTGGAAAGTGAATGCTAGTGCAGCAACAGTAATAGGTGGTAAAGCAATTGTCAGTCTAGAATATGAAAGAGTGGCTTATAATGATATGAATGTTGAATATGGTAATGGATATGGTTCTTATTCGGAAAATAAAGAGATTACTAATTCAATAAAGGAATATTATAAGGCAATGAACATATTCCGCATAGGTGCTGAATATAGGTTGTCGCCAAAAGTAAGCCTACGATTGGGTTATGCTTATCAATCTTCCCCTGTAAACGAGAATGCGTTGAATGGCAGCACCGAAATAATAACTGCCGGAACTATGCCTTCCTATTCGTTTGATAAGTCTACTCAGTATGTGACAGGCGGTTTAGGATATAGATCGGGGGGATTCTATACCGATTTGGCGTATGTTTACAAAATGAGAACAAGTGAATACAGTGCATACTCTCCTTATGATGATAATGTGGGTGAGTATATACAAGCGCCAAATGCTACTATAAAGGATAAAAATAGCCAATTAGTATGGTCTATCGGTTATAGATTTTAATTAAATATTAGTTATAATGATTTTAATGAAGTGGAGAGTTTTTCTTCGCTTCATTTATTTTCATATAATAAGTGTTTTGATTATTTTTGTTATCTGATAACACTTTCAAAAGGATGGACATAAGCGAAGAAATCAAACTGGATTTCAGTAATAAGGAATTTACTAATGCATGGGAATTGATATGCAATACTCATCAGTCTCTGTTTCTCACAGGAAAGGCAGGGACAGGGAAGAGTACATTTCTTCGCTATGTGTGTGAAACTACAAGGAAGAAATATATTGTATTAGCTCCTACAGGTATTGCAGCAGTGAATGTTGGGGGCATGACGATGCATTCGTTTTTCAAAATGCCATTAAAGCCCTTGCTTCCTGATGATATTGATTTCTCACCAAAAAGAATACGGCAAACACTGAAATATCCCAAAGACAAAGTAAAGATAATAAAGGAGCTTGACTTGGTGATTATTGATGAGATTTCTATGGTGCGTGCCGATATGATTGATTTCGTGGATAAAGTGTTGCGTATATACTCAGGTAATATGCGTGAACCTTTTGGCGGAAAGCAATTATTGCTAGTAGGTGATGTTTTCCAGCTCGAACCAGTTGTAACATCGGAGATGCGCCCATTGCTACAACGCGCATACAATCAATTCTTTTTCTTTAATGCGCGAGCATTTAAGGAGGTTGATATCGTTTCGATTGAATTGAAGAAGATTTATAGGCAAACAGATAGCCAGTTTATATCTATACTAGACAGATTGAGGATAAACAGGGCAACAAAAGCCGATCTTGCTGTTATTAATAATAGATACATAAAAGAGACTGCTGAAGGTGATGATGATTTTGTCATTACTCTTGCTACTCGTAGAGATACCGTTGATGTGATAAATGAGCAGCATCTGGCAGAACTGGCTACTGAAGAATATTTGTATGAAGGTGAGGTTAATGGGAATTTTCCTTTGCAGAACCTTCCGACATCGCAGAATCTTACATTAAAAGAGGGCGCTCAAGTAATATTTATCAAGAACGATAAAGACGGCAGATGGATTAATGGAACTGTCGGAAAGGTAGCCAAATGTGGTGTTGATAATATCATTGTGGAGTTGGAGAATGGTAAAACCTATACTGTGGAAGCAGCACAATGGGAGAATATGCAGTATACCTATGACGAAAAGGAAAATAGGATTAAGGAGGTTGTCCTAGGTACATTTACACAATTCCCGCTTAAACTGGCGTGGGCGTTGACGGTTCATAAAAGTCAAGGACTTACTTTCAATAAGATTGTTATTGACTTTTCGGGTGGTGCTTTTTCTAGTGGACAGACTTATGTTGCTTTGTCGCGCTGTACTTCGCTGGATGGCATCAGACTATGCCAATATATAAGTGAGCGTGATATTATTGTTAATCCTGCTGTAGTTGAATTTAGCCGTAACTTCAATAACCAGTCGTTGATTAATGCATCACTTGAAAGCTCGCGAGCAGATAAATGCTTTATTGATGCGGTAAAAGCATTTGATAAAAAGGATTTCAGAAGTAGTATTGAGAATTTGGCTGAGGGGCTGAAAGTGAAAAATGTGTTTGATGCGCCTTTGATAAGAAGATATGTTAGCCGAAAGTTGTCTCAAAATGATGAACTATATAATGAGGTTAAAGCCTTGGAGCAAAAACTGGAAATCCAGACTCGCACTTTGCACAATCTAGCTCTTGAATATGTTCAGTTAGGAAAGCAATCTTTAGAATATGGAAGTGTAGAAGATTCAGAAACTGAATATGGAAGCAAGAAGTCCTCTTCAATGAATTCAATAGCTGTTAAATCGGCAATTGCCAATTACAATAAGGCTTTGGAACTGTGGGAAGATTGTGTTGATGCAATAATAGGTAAGGCCCGATTGTATTTTGATTATGGTGAAATAGAAGTAGCAGAGGATTTGTTTTTTAAAGCCTTAAAGCTAGATAAGAATAATTTTGATGCAAATTATTACATTGGGTGCATTTGTTTCGATAAAGATCAGATAGAATGGGCTTTAAAGTCGTTAAAGCGTGCTCTGAAAGCAGACAAGAAGAGTATTGATTGTCATAAAAAACTGATAGAAGTGTACGAAGAGCTAGGTTTTGATGATTTGGCTGACAAACATCGTGAAATACTCCGCAAATTAAAATAGGAATAATATATATTTAGAATAGGCTTCTAATGAGTGATCATAGAAGCCTATTCAGTGTTATTTTATTGAAGTGATAATGTTTTCTTTGTCGGGTGAAATATCAACTAGGATAGTGTCTCCTTCTTTTGCTTCACCTCGGAGTAGAATTTCTGCAAGGGCATCTTCTATATTGGATTGTATCGCTCGTTTCAAAGGTCTTGCACCGTATTGCTTGTCATATCCTTTTTCTGCCAGGAAGTCTTTGGCTTCGGGTGTTATTTCAAGCATATATCCAAGTTCGGTAACTCTTTTATAGAAAGACTTTAATTCAAGATCAATGATTTTGAATATAGATTCTTTTTCAAGAGAATCAAACATTACTATATCGTCAATACGATTCAGGAATTCGGGCGAGAATCTTTGGTTAAGTGCTTTTGTTATAATTCCATGTGAGCGTTCTTTAGTTATGTCATTAGTGTTGAAACCAACACCGCCACCGAAGTCTTTCAATTCACGCGAACCTATGTTTGATGTCATGATAATTATAGTGTTCTTGAAATCAACTTTGCGACCAAGACTATCGGTTAATCGACCTTCGTCCATGACTTGCAATAGCATATTGAACACATCGGTGTGAGCTTTTTCCAATTCATCAAGAAGAACCACAGAGTAGGGGTGACGACGCACTTTTTCCGTTAATTGTCCGCCTTCTTCATATCCGACATATCCCGGAGGTGCACCCACAAGGCGTGATACGGAGAATTTTTCCATATATTCGCTCATGTCAATACGAACCAGTGCATCTTCGCTTCCAAATAAGAATTCTGCAAGTTTCTTGGCTAGATATGTTTTACCTACACCGGTAGGTCCTAAAAACAAGAAACTGCCGATAGGACGATTAGGATCTTTCAGCCCAACTCTGTTGCGTCTTATGCATTTAGCTATCTTTTCAATAGCTAAGTCTTGTCCAATAATGGAACCCTTCAGTTCGTTTCCCATTTGCAGAAGGCGTTCACCTTCGGCTTGAGCTATACGCTGAACAGGTACGCCGGTCATCATGGCTACAACCTCAGCAACCATATTGGCATCTACAGTTTCACGCTTTCTTGCAAGTTCCTCTTCCCAATCCTGTTTAGCTTGATTGAGTTTGATGGTTAACTGTTCCTGCATGTCTCTGTAATTAGCCGCTATTTCAAAGTTCTGTGATTGGGCTGCTTTCACCTTATTGTGTTGAGCCTCGCTAATTTGTTTTTCTAAATCGTCAATTTCCTTAGGAACAACTATATTGGAGATGTGAACACGCGAACCAGCCTCATCTAGTGCATCAATTGCTTTATCAGGGAAATTGCGGTCACTCACATAACGCTCAGTCAGTTTCACGCATGCATCTACTGCTTCGGGAGTATATATAACGCCATGGTGTTCCTCGTATTTGCTTTTGATGTTGTTAAGGATAGCCAGTGTTTCCTCCGCAGTAGTTGGTTCCACCATAACTTTCTGGAAGCGGCGTTCAAGAGCACCGTCTTTTTCGATGTTCTTGCGGTATTCGTCTAGTGTTGTTGCTCCGATGCATTGTATCTCGCCGCGAGCAAGTGCAGGCTTAAGCAGATTAGCAGCATCCATAGAACCTGCCGCACTGCCTGCTCCTACAATGGTGTGAATCTCATCAATGAAAAGAATAACATCGGGATTGCTTGCCAGTTCGTCAATAACAGCTTTAATTCGCTCTTCAAACTGCCCACGGTATTTTGTTCCGGCAACAAGAGCTGCCATGTCAAGAGACACAACGCGCTTGTCGAAAAGCACTCTGGATACTTTACGCTGAATGATTGCTGATGCAAGCCCTTCAACAATAGCCGATTTACCAACGCCAGGCTCGCCTATAAGCACCGGGTTGTTTTTTTTGCGACGGCTAAGTATTTGAGCAAGTCGTTCAATTTCTCTTTCTCTGCCAATGACAGGATCTAATTTGCCATTTTCAGCATCTTTTGTCATGTCCTTTCCGTACTTGTCAAGAACAGGTGTACCGTTGCCGGATTTTGCTGTTGCTTTGCTGGCAGTAGCCTTACTGGAAGAATGGCTAGAAGCCGAAGAATTTCCAGGTTGTTCATTAGAGAATTCTTCTTCGTCTTCCTCTTCAGGGAAATCGGCGCCCATACGAGGATATAGCTTATCTTCTTGAATTAAACGGTTCTTTATATTGTCTTCATTCATTTCCATATAATGTCTTTATATAAAATGTGTAGCATGCTTCATGCTAATCAAACGCAAAATTAAATATCTTGTTGGATATTATTGTCATGAAACATTATTTATAACAATATATAGCAATTTTTATGCCAAAAAAAGAACTCTCATATAGACACAAAAAAAGGTCCAATTTTAATTGGACCTTTCTTAGCGGAGAGAGAGGGATTCGAACCCCCGGAAGCTCTCACTTCAACGGTTTTCAAGACCGCCGCAATCGACCACTCTGCCATCTCTCCAGACGACTTATATATCATTGCTGATATGTCGTTGTCGTTTAACGAGTGCAAAGGTATGACAAGTTTTTATTCTGTGCAAATTTTTTGGCGTTTTTTTTGATACTTTTTTCAAGAAAAAAATCCATAAAAATGCAACTGCTTGATTATTCAAGCTCTACGATTGTTATGCCAGCACCTCCAAATTGCACATGTTCGTCACGATATGACTTAACATTAGGAATCGCGTTAAGATATTCTCGTATTCTCACTTTAAGAATGCCTGTGCCAGTTCCATGAAGTATGCGCACTTGGCGAGCATTGAATTGTATCGCATCATCAATGAAATAGGTGACAGCCTGGATAGCTTCATCGGCTCTCATTCCTCTCACATCTATTTCCTGTTTAAAATTGAGCTGTCGTTTCCTTATTTCATCGTTTGTAGATTTACCTACGAATGATTTATCGGATTTCTTAACATCACTGCTCTTGGCTTTCTTGAGTTTAGTGAGCTCGACTTTTGTTTTAATAATGCCGAATGCTACTGTTGCCCATTTGCCGTCAATTGATATAATCTCACCTGTAATGCTGCTGCCTTCCATAGTAACACAGTCGTTTATTGCAAATACTGCGGTTTCGTTGGAATCAGTGTGGACAGGCTGTTTATTTTTCTTCTTTTTCCCTTTTGTCGGGATTTCCTTAATAGAATTCTTTTCGTCATGTTCCTCGTTCATTAGGCGTGACTTGAATTCCTCTAGTTGCTTGCGTATTTCTTTAGTCTGTTCCTTTTGTGCTTGTGCACGCTTAATGTCGTGTATCGTGCGTTCTATTGTAGAATTACTTTTAGCAAGCAACTCCTTAGCTTCCTGTCGTGCTGCATGAATAATGTCACGGCGTTCCTTGTTGAGTGAAGCGGCTTGCTCGTTGTATTTTTCTACGATAGCATCGATTTTCTTTTGTTTTGCGTGAATTTCTTGCCTCTTGTTTTCCCAGTATCGTCGGTCTCTGGCTATATCAAGCAAATACTTGTCCATGTTCACATAATCGCTGCCCACAATTTCTATCGCTTCTTCAACAACATCTTTTGGCAATCCTATCTTTCTTGCAATTTCTATTGCAAAGGAACTTCCAGGATAACCGACCGACAATTTGAACAGCGGTTGCATTTTCCCTCTATCGTATAGCATAGCCCCATTGACTATTCCGTCGTTATCTTCCGCAAAAGTCTTGAGATTTTGATAATGCGTTGTGATCACTCCGAATGTCTTTTTTTCATTTAGCTGATGCAGGATAGCTTGCGCGATAGCTCCGCCTATTTGAGGCTCAGTGCCACCGCCAAATTCGTCAATGAGCACAATTGTTGAATTGTCGGCTTTGAGCAAGAAATGCTTCATGTTTGTGATATGGGAACTGTAAGTACTCAAATCATTTTCGAGTGACTGCTCATCACCTATATCAATGAAAATGCTGTTGAAGATGCCTATGTGAGAATTGGCATACACTGGTGGCAGCATTCCGCATTGTGTCATGTATTGTATTACGCCAACTGTCTTCAGGCACACCGATTTTCCGCCTGCATTAGGTCCAGAGATAAGCAGAATACGGTCTTTACCGTCAAGTTTGATGTCTAGAGGAACAACCTCTTTACCATGTTCCTTTAAGGATAGGTAAAGAGCAGGGTGTACCGCATGATACCACTCTATCTGTGGCTTATGCTCAAGGTGTGGCATGTTGCAGTTCAGTTCTTGTGCGAATAACGCTTTTGAACGGATAAAGTCAATTTGTCCCAAAATATCGTAGGAAACTAGCATTTCGTCGATGTGTGGACGAATCAAGTCGGACATGGCGGTGAGAATGCGAATGATTTCTCGGCGCATTTCACCCTCTAGCTCGCGTATTGTGTTGTTGGCTTCAACAATTTCCCCTGGTTCGATAAATACAGTCTTTCCTGTTGCCGATTCGTCATGTACAATACCTTGTATTTTCCGCTTGTTCATTGGGGCTACAGGTATGACAAGTCGGCCGTCACGAACAGAAGGCGATACATCATTATCGAGAATCCCGGCAGTTTTCCCTTCGGAAATTATTCTGCGCAGAATGCCGTTTATGCTTGCGGTTGTGGCTTGGATAGCCTGCTTGATTGACAGCAATTCAGGCGATGCGTTGTCTTTAATGTTCCCGAACTTGTCAATAATACAGTCGATTTCTTTTAAGATAGGGTTGAATGACTGCATGCCCGAGCATAATTCAGACAGGTGCGGGTAGGGCGTAACGCCTTCTTCATTTGATTTAATGAAGAAGGACGATATTGCTCCTATTGTGCCGAGCGATTTCCTTAACCGGAACAGTTCGTCAGCCGGCATGTATGAGCCTTGTGCTCTTATAGCATTAAGGGCAGGAGTTACATCGTGGAAGTCGTTTAACGGAAACTCGGCTTGGGCTGTAATAATAGCCAGGAATTCATTTGTTTCTCGCAGCTTTTGATTGATTAAATCATAGTTGCTGTAGTAACGCATTTCCTTGCAATGTGCCACGCCTAGCGGGCTCATGCATTGTTTCTCCAACACTCGTCTGATTGTGTCGAAGCCTATTTTTGTCTCAAAATTATTCGGGTATATCATCGTGATGCAAAATTAGCTATTTTTATTATACTATTAGACATATTTTAATGTTTCGGGCATTTTCATGAAAAAAATCAAACAATTTCTTATCTTTGTAATCTCAATCTAAAGGTATATATAATGAATCAAACTACTGGATATCGCAAGAACTTGATTTTTGTGATAGCATGTATAGGAATGTGCTTTTTCGGTATAGCCACAATTACATTGGGGTCGATATTGCCGCAATTAACAGAGAAATTGGGATTTGACAATTTGCAGGCTGCTTCATTGGTAGCATTTATGCCTGTGGGCAGTCTTGTCGGTTCTATATTTTTTGGCCCTGTCGTTGATAGATACGGTCATAAGTCAATGCTCATATTGTGCAGCCTTATACTGTTGCTAGGTTTGCAGGGTGTGGCTTTCTTTAAAGAGGTATATCTGCTGCAGATGTCAATATTTCTGATAGGACTTGGCGGTGGTGTGCTGAATGGAGAGACAAATGCTCTGGCTTCCGATATATCAGAACCGCATGAGAAAGGTACCAGGCTGAGCATTCTAGGAGTGTTCTATGGAGTGGGCGCAATAAGTATTCCTATGCTGCTTCGTTTCTTGTCGGCATATTATTCATATAATCAGATATTAAATGGACTTGGGGCAATTATGCTCATTGCCATATTCTTTTTTATGGCAGTGTCGTTTCCGGCTCCAAAGCAGGCAAAAGGTTTTCCGATTAAGAAGGGTATAGGCTTATTGAAGGAAAAAGGTTTGTTGTTGCTTAGCTTTATGCTGTTCTTTCAGAGTGGTATAGAAGTGTGCTGCAGTACATGGACAACTTCATATTTTAAGCAGGTTACAGAGATAACACCGGCGCAAGGTCTTACTGCTCTTACACTGATGATAATTGGCTTGTCGCTTTCTCGCATTGTGCTTGCAGTGGTTTACCGCACTGTTAAACAGGAAAAGGTATTGCCTTATAGCCTGATAATAGGTATTGTGGGATTTGGTCTTTTGACCAATTCACCTGATTATTTAAGGGCATACGCAGGAATGTTCCTGATAGGTGCAGGATTGGCTGCTACATTCCCCACAATATTAAGCCTTATTGGAGGTATGTTTGCCGAACTTTCAGGCACTGCATTCAGTATCGCTTTAGCTGTTGGTCTATGCGGACAGATTGTGTTTAATTATTCAACAGGTGCATTGTCGCAGGTTTTCGGCATTCAGTTGTTCCCTTATCTGATGATTTCGGGTATTGTACTGATGCTTATTCTATTTAAAATAAAAACTAGTTTAAAATAAATTATTACAACATGAAACTACACAAAAGTATAGTTGCCGTATTAGTATGCCTGGTAGCATTGCTTTTACCTATTGGCGGTAATGCGGCAAAATTGGAGAAAACGGCGCCAACATCGGTTGGTATTGAACCGAAGCAGTTTATGCTGATGTATGACTCGTTAATGTCAAGTGACTTGACCGAAATACACCATGTGGTTGTGCTTGTTGATGGTAAGATTGCCGGAGAATTGCACCCGAAGCCATTCCGTGTGGAAGACAGGCATACTCTTTATTCAGTGTCAAAGACTTTTGTTGCAGTAGCTGTAGGATTGGCTATAGACGATGGCTTGATAAGCGTTGAAGATCCTTTTGTAAAGTATTTTCCGCAGTATATCAACGACTCTATTGATGTGAGATTGCGTGATATCAAAGTCAAGGATATGCTTACTATGCAATCGGGCTTTAAGACTGCTACTTCGATGAGAAACAACCAGGAGCACTGGACCGATTTTTATTTGACTCGTCCGCTTGTTGCCGATCCGGGAACCAAATATTCTTATGATTCAATCGAGACCTATTTGCTTTCGGCTTTGGTGCAGAAAGTGACTGGCAAGACTGTTCTGGAGTTGCTTAACGAACGGATTTTCGGCCCAATGGGCGTGACTGATGTGGAATGGGAACTTTGTCCTGAAGGTGTGAATGTTGGAGGTTGGGGCATATATATGTCATCGCATTCGCAGGCCTTGTTTGGTCAATTGCTGTTACAAGGAGGAGAGTGGAACGGAAAGCAACTTGTGTCTCGTGAATGGGTAAAAGAGATGATGAGTGTGCATGTGGTGCGTGATGCCAATGATTACGGCTATCAGATATGGCTTTGCGAATATCCTGGCGCATGGCGTGCCGATGGTGCATTCGGACAGTACATTATTATAGTGCCACAAAAGAACATGGTTGTTGTCTTGAACCAATGCTCAAGAAGCAAGGGTTTCCCAGAACGCAGCAATATATGGCACACTGTTGTCAAGAATGCCTTGAACTGCGCTATAGATGCTAAGCCTGATGAATTGAAGGAATTGGCTGAATATGAAAAGAACGCATCTTTGCCAGTGCTTAAGGGTGATAAGAGCAGCGCAGTAGCGGAAAAGATAAACGGAAAGACATTCGCTTTGGATAAGAATAAGTTAGGCTGGCAGTCTGTGAAGTTTAGAACCGTAGGCGGCGGCTATGCTATGGAAGTGGTAGATGCTGAAGGAAAGAAGTCTACAATTAATCTTGGATTTGAAGATTGGGCTATGTCACAGTTGGCTGGATATCCACATTATTCAATACTAGCAAAGAACCGTTTCGCAGGTGTGACAGGACCGTTCTACACAGGTTCTTGCTATGCATGGAATGCCGATGTGCTTGATGTGAAGATTCACTATGTCAACTGGATAACTGCTTTGAAGCTGTCTTTCAAGTTTGATGGCGATAAGGTAGAGATAAATGTAAGTGAAAATTATCCATCAAAGCCTTTTGTTATACAAGGAAAGCGTAAGTGATTGATGTAAAAACTAACAACCATAAATCAAGTTTAAGTCCGGAAGATTATTTCCGGACTTTTTTAATTGCTTGATTGTGTGGAAAGAATAGTTTAATATCGCATGAAATTTATATAAATTGATTTTTTAGAGCGGAAAATGGTTGCATAATTGAAAAAAGTTTCCTAACTTTGCACTCGCAAAACGGAAATGGCGGGATAGCTCAGTTGGTTAGAGCGTCGGATTCATAACCCGGAGGTCACGAGTTCAATTCTCGTTCCCGCTACAGATTTTGTTAAGAAGCGTAACCGGATAGGTTGCGCTTTTCTTGTATATATACATGTCAATAATACATATTATGGGCTTAATGGTCAAAATGATTGGCGGAATCATATTTTATTTGCAATAGAAATATAATGCAGCTAAGCCATGGATTCAGGATATTTTTCATATATTTGTAAAATTATTTTAATTGTTTTATAATGACCCTTTGAGCGGTTAATGATATAAGAAAATGGGAAAACTTATACGCTTTCTATTGGCTTTAATGCTATTGAATGTCAGTTTGGCGGCATCGTCGCAGATTTCGGTGAAATCTTTTAAAGAACTTGATACCAATCTTGACGCAACGACATATTATCCTAAAAAGGATATTAACGGCAAGACATGCGCTATAATCAAGATATTTACCACTCAGACGGGATTCTCGTTTGACAATGGTTCGCTAGGTATAGTTGCTGTTGAGCAGAAACCTGCTGAAGTATGGGTTTATGTACCAGAAGGGACCATGAAGCTGAAAATTACGCACCCTCAACTGGGGCATATCAGCAATAGCGATGACCAAGGGTATTACTGGATTGAACAGGGCAGATTGAAATCGGGAAAAGAATATAAGATGGAAATCGTTACTGGCACAGTGCGAATAGAGGTTGAACAGGCCAAGATTCAGACTGGGTGGCTTGTGTTCAACAGTGTGCCCGAAGGTGCCGATATTTATCTAGCAGAAAATGGTGGGGAAGAAAAACATATAGGTACAACTCCTATGAACAAGAAAATGCCATACGGAACATATAATTATAGAGCCAAGAGATATAAGTATCATGATGATGTGGGTATTGCAAGAGTGGATAAGACTCGTGTTATAATGGACCTGAAACTTAAGCCGGCATTCGGTTCGGTGTCTGTTTCGTCTCAACCGCAAGGAGCAAAGGTGTTTCTTGATGGCGAGGATACTGGAAAAGTGACACCTTGTACTATAGGCGAAATTGCATCGGGACGATGTGATATACGGCTTCGGCTTAAGGATTATGCTCCTGCTAGCCAGTCGGTAACGGTAACTGAAGGAATGACTGCTAGTGTTAATGTGACATTGGAAGCTCGTTTTGCTCATGTTACTATCAATTCCTTGCCAGGAGCCGCGATAAAGGTAAATGGAGCAGAAGTTGGCTCAGGTTCTTATAGTAACAATATGGCAGAAGGCATTTATGACATAGAAGCGTCGCTTGCAGGTCATCGCCCTGTAACAAAGCAGATAGAGGTGATTGTAGGTGTGCCGCAAACTATAGAATTGCGTCCCACACCTATCTATGGTATGCTAGATGTGAATAGTAATCCTATGGGAGCAAATATTACCATTAACGGCAAATCGTATGGCGATACGCCAACATCGATAGAAAACCTTCTTGTAGGAGATTATGATGTTGTGCTTACAAAGCCTGGATATGCGAGTGTTAGTCAGCGAGTGACCGTTTCAGAAAACGCATCGGCATCGGTAGATGTGAAGATGCAAAAAGGTGAAATGAAAAATAGTCAAATAGATGAAAGTGCTTTGAGTGTTAGTGCAATAAATTTAACACCGAATTGGAGCGCAAGTGTAACACCAAGTCAGCGTGCTGTTCTGGAAAAACTTATTGCTAATATGGTGA
>JAFOXR010000044.1 GCA_017391675.1 Muribaculaceae bacterium | reverse complement strand
CTATTAATGTGTTTGATTCTGTTTCTATAATAGCATTACAATTATTTCTTGAATCATATTTTGAGTTACCTGTTTCTACTTTTATTGTTGTCAAGCCGGTACAACGCGAGAAAGCAAAATCACCAATACTTGTAACACTATTCCCGATTGTAACACTTGTCAAGCCACTGCAATCTTCGAAAGCAGCATATCCAATGCTTGTAACGCTATAAGTTGTGCCATTATAGGTTACAGTCTCGGGAATGATTATACTGCCAGCATATTCATTTGAATAGGAACTGTAATAATCACCTGCGTAAGTAACTTTACAAGTTTTGTCGGTTGATGAAATGATGTTGTAATAAATTGTTACGCCATCATTGTTTTGTGCCTCGAAATCGTGGGCGTGGGCTGTGATGCCGGTTAATAGCGTTGCTATTAACATCAGGCATTGTAAAAGTTTGTGTTTCATAAGATATGTTTTTAATTTGTTAATATTTTTCTCTATAGTGGCACCTTTCAGGTGCATCTCCTCTTGTTTCCTTACCGAGGTTGCGCTGTCGCTTAACCCCCGGTTATGCAGATTACATCTTTCAGATGTTTTCCCTCGGTGGTATATTGCCCGGGTTATGCAGATTACATCTTTCAGATGTGTTCTTCCAGTAAGTATGTTGTCCCGCTTATGTTGATTATATCTTTCAGATGTTTACCTCCAATACCGATAATGAAAAATACTGGTAGCGGTGTACCTTAACTGCACACTTGTTATGATACAGTTCTATATCCAACGGCTAAAGCCGTCTGTTTCCCTAGACGATGTCATGACGGACATTAGATTTCGTGATTTGTTCCTTCTTTTTGATGATTCTTTTTCGTGCCGCTTGTGTCCCCGAATTTGGCGGTTATTCCGTTAAAAATGCAGAAGGCGCAGGACATTGTCTGCTTATCTTACAAAAGGCATCGCCAAACGCCCATCAACGAAATAAACAGTCCACCCCACGCCATACCGTTATATCGGCACCCCGCCTAACGGGGTGGATATAAGCACGCATGAGCGTCTTTTGACCGCTTTCTCCTTCGTTGATTTGAAATTGGCGATTTCTTTGTAAAGGATAAAGCAAAAACGCTTTCTAGTAATATGTCCTCCTTGACTACAACTCTTTATCCGTCAAAGATTAATGCAAAATTAGCAAAAAATGTTAGATATGAGGCTTTAACATGGAAAAACTTAACACGAAACATCATCTATGCAGATGCTTTTAATAGGAAATAGAATCATAGTTCGGCGAATTATGATTAAATTTGCATTCATTAAACAACGAAACATTAATATTTATAGATATGAAATCATACGATGAACTAATTGACGAATTGATTGAATTGTCATTTGCTGAAGATATTGGCGATGGTGACCATACAACATTATGCTGTATTCCTGCCGATGAAATGGGTAAATCTCAATTGATTATCAAGGAAGAAGGTATACTTGCGGGTGTAGAAGTTGCTCTAAAGGTCTTTAAGAAGTTTGATCCGGAACTGAAAACTACCGTTTATATAAATGACGGAGAAAAAGTTAAACCTGGAGATATTGCATTTGTAACAGAAGGAAAGGTTCAATCATTGCTTCAAACAGAACGCCTTATGCTGAATATTATGCAGCGAATGAGCGGTATTGCTACCACAACTGCTAAATACATGGCTGAACTTGAAGGCTTGAAAACTAAAGTCCTTGACACACGAAAGACTACTCCGGGCATGAGAATGCTTGAAAAAGAAGCTGTGAAAATAGGGGGCGGAGTTAATCATCGTATAGGTCTTTTTGATATGATTCTGCTAAAAGATAATCATGTGGATTTTTCAGGCGGTATTAAGAATGCCATTCTTAAAGCCAATGAATATATAAAGGCAAACAATAAGGAAGGCATGAAGATTGAGATTGAAGTTCGAAATCTGAATGAACTTCAGCAAGTTCTTGAAGTTGGAAATGTAGATCGCATCATGCTTGATAATTTCACACCTGAACTCACAAAAGAGGCTGTAAAGATAATAAACGGCCGATTCGAGACTGAGTCGTCTGGTGGTATTACTTTTGCTACTCTAAGACAATACGGAGAGTGCGGTGTCGACTATATATCTGTAGGAGCGCTAACACATTCTGTTAATGGATTGGATATGAGCTTCAAAGCATGCTAATTGTTGTTATAACGCAATAATATCATCAATCTCAAGGCCAGCAAAGTTATCAATTATTTTGTTGGCCTTTAATTTTTCTATTTTATCTCGAGATACAGTTGTAGTCAATGCAACAACCTTACTTCCGGCATTTAAACCTGCTTGGATTCCTTGCAAAGAATCTTCAAACACGATGCAGTTTTCTGGCTTGATACCAATCATTTCAGCTCCAAGTAAATAGCCCTCGGGATCTGGTTTGCAGTTCTTAACCATATCTCCAGTTACTAAACCATTGAATTTTTCCTTAAAGCCAGGTAATTGTTCAAAAGCATTGTTCATTTTCAGCATACTGCTGCTAGTAACAATGCATGCAGGAATATTATTAGCATTCAATTTGTCTACAAATTCAATTGCATCTTGAAAAGGACGGTATTTCATTTCCTTTTCAAATTCATCAAGAATGTCTATAATGATTTTCTGAAGAGATTTATCAGGATAGTAGGTGTCTAATATTGTTGTCAAATTCGATCCTTTTATAATATGAGCAAAGCCAGGAACTCCAGTAGGATACTTATCATCAATGGCTTGCCAAAAATCAGTATAAATACCTTCGGTATCAAGTAATACACCATCTAAATCAAATAGAACACCAATTTCTCTTGTCATAATGAATATAAATTGCTAATATTTTGCAAAAGTAGGCATTTTCGATGAAAAGATTATGTAAATTTGTAAGACAATTATAACGAAATACAATATGACTATGAATATAAATAAACTAAGAGCATCTTTTGCTTCATTATTGATTTTAATCGCATTTAGTGTAAACGCCTTTGAACTGTATGATGCGGTTCTTTATAATAAACCGGCTGGTATTGGCCAGATTACACCGTCAGTTGATAATAAGAGTTATTATAAATTTAATGCTGATAAGTCTGCCATTGAGAAAATCAGTTATGCAACTGGAGAATGTGTTGGTAAAATTTTTGACTCTGCAACAGCAAGAAATTGTAATGTAAAGGAATGGGAGGGATTTACCATGAGTGAAGATGAAAGTAAAATCCTCCTGTATACAAACTCAAGTGCAATTTATCGTCATTCATTTAAAGCTGATTATTATGTGTATGAAGTAAGACATAATAAATTAATGAAAGTATCGGCTGAAGGAGGCGAGGAAATTGCAACTATGTCACCTGATGCTCGCCAAGTAGCCTATGTAAAAGATAATAATGTATACATCTTTAAGGTTGATTATGGTTCAACTGTTGCCGTAACTAAAAATGGTGAAAGGAATAAGATTTTAAATGCTGTTCCGGATTGGGTATATCAGGAGGAATTCGGTATTTTGAATTCATTTGCATGGTCACCTGACAACCTAACACTTTCATTTATACAATGGGATGAATCAAATGTACCTATGTATAAAATGATGACATATAAAGGCGCTTGCAATCCAAAGAATCAATTCGCTTTATATCCAGGAGTTTTTGAATATAAATATCCGGTTGCAGGAGAAAATAACTCTAGAGTAAAAGTGTTAAGTTATGATGTGGAGACTCGCAAACTTCAGGACATGAAAGTGCCTCTAGACCTTGATGGGTATATACCGAATATCAAATTTGCAAAGTCTTCTGACAGATTGATGGTAACAACTTTGAATCGCACACAAAATGCTCTCAAGATTTATGCTGTAAATCCTCGATCAACTGTTTCAAAACTGATTTACTCAGAGAAATCGGACAGTTGGATTAATGTTGACCTTGCTAATCAGGCTGAATATATGAATAATACATTTACTATACTTAGCGATAAATCCGGTTATACTCACTTGTATTTATACTCCAACAGCGGTGCTTTGATAAAACAAATCACAGATGGAGAGTGGAATGTTACCGACTATTATGGATATGATGAACTGAAAAAGATTTATTATATCCAAACTACAAAACGAGGTGCATTAAACCGTTCAATAGCCAAAGTCGATGCAAAAGGCGTAGTCACTGAGGTGTCAAAAACTGATGGCACTTATGCCGTATCATTCAACAATGATTTCACATATTATATACAGAATTTCAGTGACATAAACACTCCAAATCAATATTCTATATGGAATACAGCAAAGAGTAAAAAAGTCAGAGATATAGAAACCAATGACACTTATGCTCAGAAATTCTTAACAAAGGTGCCTAAACGAGAATTCTTTACTATGGAGAATGATGGGTACACTTTGAATGGATATATAATTAAACCATTAGATTTTGATTCATCTAAAAAGTATCCTGTTATCATGTCGCAGTATAGTGGCCCAGGTTCTCAACAGGTCTTGAATAAATGGACTCTTGATTGGGAAAACTATTTTGCTACCCAAGGTTATATTATTGCTTGTGTGGACGGAAGAGGAACTGGAGGACGAGGCAAGAAATTTGAATCTATAGTATACATGAATCTTGGTAAGTATGAAAGTATCGATCAGCTTGCAGCTGCAAATTATATGGCATCACAACCATATGTTAACTCTTCAAAAATTGGAATATGGGGGTGGAGCTATGGTGGATATGAGACACTAATGGCAATGTCACAACCAAAAAGCAAGTATGCTGCCGGCGTTGCAATAGCTCCTGTAACTGATTGGCGTTTTTATGATACAATTTATGCCGAAAGATACATGCGTACACCTAACGAGAATGTCGAAGGTTATAAAAATAGTGCACCTATTAATTTCACTTCAAATCTTAAGGGTGAACTGCTGATAATGTATGGAACTGCAGATGATAATGTGCATCCAGCAAATACATTGGAATATGTAGCAGAATTAACATCTAAGAATAAACTTTGTGATATGATGGTATACACAAATATGAATCATTCAATTAATGGTTGCGATGTAAGATTACCATTGTACAAAAAAGTGCTTAGATTCTTTAATGGTACATTAAAATAAGATGTGATAATGTGCACCTCATTGAAGGATAAACTGTTTGTTATTACAGGTCCTACGGCTTCGGGTAAAACTTCTAAAGCCGTAGCTCTTGCGCAGCATATTAATGGCGAAATAATAAGTGCTGATTCACGCCAGCTATATAAGAGAATGGATCTTGGTACAGGCAAGGATTTAGAAGAATATAATGGTGTTCCTTATCATTTAATTGACATTTGTGAACCGGGATATAAGTACAATCTTTTTGAGTATCTTCGTGACTATCAATTAGCATCGTCATCTATTATTGAAAAGAATAAGCCTGTAATACTGTGCGGTGGTACTGGTTTGTATGTGGAATCAGTGCTGAAGGGGATACAGTTGCCTCCGGTGCCAGAGAATAAGGAGCTGCGTGCTTCTCTTGAAGGTAAATCAATTGATGAATTGACAAATATTCTCGAAAAGTACAAGACATTGCACAATACGACTGATGTGGATACTGCAAAGCGTGCAATACGGGCAATTGAAATACAGGAGTATTATCATAATAATCCGCATTTGGAAGAAAAGACTGAACCGCATCCTGTTAAGAATGCTGTTGTAATAGGAGTTGATATTGATAGAGAAAATCGTAGAAAAAGGATTTCTCAACGCTTACAATCCAGATTGGATAATGGAATGGTTGAAGAGGTTCGTTCACTGATAGATAGTGGAGTTAAACCTGTTGATTTAATTTACTATGGTCTGGAATATAAATTCCTTACAAAATATGTGATAGGTGAGTTGAATTATAATGAAATGGTAAGCCAACTCGAAATAGCTATTCATCAATTCTCTAAACGACAAATGACATGGTTCAGAGGTATGGAACGAAGAGGATTTCATATCCATTGGGTGCCATATAATTTATCTGATGATGAATTTATTGAGGAAGTAATCAGTTATAGCAAATCAATTTAACATTACTAGTGCTATAATTTAATAGCTATACTCACGCCTTGAAGCATCAAGCCTCAAGAGTATAAATAGTAATATTGTGAACCCAAGCATAGATGATCCTCCATAACTGAAGAAGGGTAGAGGTATACCTATAACAGGGCATAGTCCAATAACCATTCCGATATTAATAATTAGGTGCATCATGAAAATAGATGCTACGCAATAGGCATATATTCTCCCGAATGCTGTTCTCTGCCGTTCAGCTAAAAATATTATCCGCAGTATCAATGCAAGGAAAAGACCAAGTACAGCCATTGAACCCACAAATCCTTGTTCTTCTCCAATTGTGCAGAAAATAAAATCGGTATGGTGCTCAGGTACATATCTTAGTTTTGTTTGAGTACCATTTAAAAATCCTTTTCCGATAAAGCCTCCTGAGCCGATAGCAATCTTTGCCTGGTTAACATTATAGCCCACGCCTTTCAAGTCTTTTTCAACACCAAGCGCTACTTTTATTCGTTTTTGCTGGTAGCTCTTAAGGCCTGTTTCAAACATATAGTTTACTGAGAACAAGAATATAACTGATCCAACTATAAAGGAAATAGTGATTATAATTCTTTTCAGATTATCTTTAAACATTGATACAAGCAGATATATAATCATAGCACTATATACTGCTCCAAAATACCAATATCCATTTACTTGAATATCACAGAAATGTAGTATAACAGCAGTTATAGCTGCTAATATGTTGCCAATTAGTACATTCCTGCCCAGAATAAATGATTTGCAATATATAAACAGCATTGCAATTGCAATAAGTAAAATTATCACTAGAACACTGAACATTCCAGTAGCTATTCCTAATATCGTCGTTTCGGCAAACTTAATTGCTACCACAAAGAATGTGATTGCGCATGCTGCAATAAATAGAACGAATCCTGTCATGCCTTCTCTGTATAATACAAATACTAAAGAGAAATAGACTAATGCTGAACCGGTTTCCTTTTGTATTAAAATCAGCAATATAGGAAGCCCAATTATAAATGCACATTTAAGATAATTCCCTAAACTCTTGTTTAGCACAAAGTTATAAGAACTGAACAGTTTTGCTAATGCTAATGCTGTGGCAAATTTTGCGAATTCAGCAGGCTGTAAGCTGACAGGTCCAAACACAATCCATGATCTTGAGCCATTAATATCAGGCGCTACGAATATAGTAACTATTAAGAGTAATATCAATAAACCATATATAGGATAAGCATACGCTTCATATAGTCGTTTATCTATTAATAACATTGATAACCCAGCTAGAAATGAAATGCCAATCCACATAAATTGTTTACCCGAAAACTCGGAAAATGAAAACATGCTAGCATGGTCAAAATCGTATGTTGCAGCATATATACTTACAACACCATATACTACCATAATAAAATATAGCAGTAGAGTAGTCCAATCTATTGATTTAAAGATTGATGACGCGTCTTTGTTATTAGTAGTTCCTCTTAATTCCACTGAATATCATTGTATTTGATTCAAGCATTCTTTGTTCCAAATATTTCCTCTCTGGAGCAATGCTGTCATTTAAATATTTTTCCATCATCAAACTGCCTATAGGAACGCCGTATGTAGCTCCAAATCCAGCATTCTGCACATACACGCAGATCGCGATTTTAGGGTTGTCTTTTGGCGCAAATCCCATGAATGCAGAGTGGTCCTTTCCATGAGGATTTTGTGCCGTTCCTGTTTTACCGCACACCTCGATATTCTTTAAATTGGCAGTGCGGCATGTACCGCTGGTTACAGCTTGCCTCATACCTTCTACTATTTCTTCATAGTAAGTACTATTGATACCAGTATATCTAGGGGTAATATAAGTAGAATCAATTTTTTCTCCGACTATATCTTTTACAACATGTGGTGTATAAAAATATCCTCTATTGGCGATTGTTGCAGCAAGATTTGCTATTTGTAGCGGTGTGGCCAGAATTTCGCCTTGACCGATGGCTATTGAAATAATTGTCAAGGCATTCCATCGACCTTGTCCATAAACTTTATCATAAAACTTTTCGTTTGGAATGAAACCGCGACTTTCACCAGGCAAGTCAATCCCTAATCTATAGCCATAACCCATATTAACGAGATGCTTCTTCCATGTCTCAAATGCGTTACCAGTAGTGCCATATTTTGATTTTTTGTCGAGCATGTTCTTTAAGCCCCAACAAAAATAGGCATTACAAGAAGTGCGCAGGGAAGGTACAAGGGTAATAGGCGATTCATGTCCGTGGCATCCTACTTTAAGTCGTCCATATATGAATCCCATATAACAAGGATAAGCAGTGTGTGGTGTGACAATGCCTTCTTGTCTTAATATTAGTCCTTGAGTAGGTTTGAAAGTAGAGCCTGGCGGATATGCTGCCATTATGGCTCTATCATATAGAGGTATTGTTTTGTCGTTAACTAATCGACGATAGTTTTTACCTCGCGCTCTACCAACAAGGTCATTAGGATTGTAAGTCGGACTGGAAACTAATGCTAATATTTCTCCAGTTGAAGGTTCAATTGCAACTATTGCACCAATTTTATTCTGCATTAATTGTTCTCCATACTTTTGCAATTCAATATCGATACCAAGAGTCAAGTCTTTACCTGCAATAGGTGCAATATCGCTATTTCCATCATTATAGCGTCCTTTAATTTTCCCGTTTGCATCACGAATGAGAATTTCTTCCCCCTTAGTACCGCGCAAGTACTTTTCGTAACTTTTTTCTATACCTAGATCACCTGTATAATCACCTCTACGATAATATTCATCGTTTTTTAAATCGGTATTATTTACTTCACGGATATTGCCTAGAATGTTTGCTCCAGCTATATAATTGTACTTACGCAAGATTCTTTTCTGAATAAAGAATCCTGGATAACGATAGAGCTTTTCTTGCAATCTGCCATAGTCTTGTGCCGACAAATGAGTCATGAAGCGTTGTTGGGTATATAGCGAATAATTAGGATTTTTACGATGATTTTTTATATCACTAATACGCTGATCAAAATCTTCTCTTGTTATTTGTAATGTATTGCAGAAATCAATTGTATCAAATGGCTGTACATCTCGAGGTATGAACATTACATCATAAGCAGGCTGATTAAACACAACCAGTTTGCCTTTCCTGTCATACATTAGTCCTCGTGATGGATATATCGTTTTTTTAAGAAAAGCATTAGAATCGGCATAAGTTTTATACTTTGAATCGCATATTTGCAACTCAAATAGCTTTATCATATAAACGAACACTATCAGTATGATAAAACCGCCAATTACATATTTACGTTTTTCTAAATTATAATCTTTTCTCACGGTTTGTTGTTACTATACTGTCAAAACCAATTAATACAATTGATGTGAGTAGGGTACTGCCAAGAATGCGGTAAATAGTTAGTAAAAAATTAGAAAAGGTAAACAGTTGAATACCATAGATAAGGACACAGAACACAGCTGTGAGTGTTGTCATATATTTTAAGTAACTCACAAACCCCAGAGTCCTTATTGAAGGTACTGGATTGCTCATTTCATCTTCACGCGGAAAGTATAATGAAAATATAGGTTTTCTAGCAGCTGCTAGTATAGTGCACGCCATTGCATTCATTCCTGCAGTATTGCTGAAAATATCAATTACTAATCCTATTAGAAATGAAAGTGTCATTACCCAATTTACAGATAATGTCATGGGTAATCTTAAAATAAAATAAATAAACACAAAAGGAACTGCAATATTGAACAGACATATTCTGTTACATATTATTTGTAGCAGAACCATAATAATGAATAGAATTACTGATATTATAGTATTCTTTGTCATATCTTAATGTAAGTGTATTATTTATTGTCGCTTTCTTTCAACTTGTCAAATTCACCTTTCATGTAATTCTTTATAACTCTCACATTACTTAGCTGTGTGAAATCAGTGAGCAATTTTATTCTTAAAGAATAGAAATTATCACCTCCGGTACTTAGCTGTTCGTCTATAATTCCTACATTAATCCCCTCTGGAAACACAGCAGAATAACCGCTTGTTATAATTGTATCTCCTTTTTCAAACTTAACATGGCGTGGCATCTCTTCCAGTATTGCATAGTATGGCGATTTACCATCCCAAACGAGACTGCCGAAAAAATCACTGCCTTTCACTTTGCAGGATAATCTTAGATTAGGATTGAGTAGGGAAATTATACGAGCTGTATGATCTCCTGTTACATTAACAATACCAACAACACCATTTTGGTCGATTACACCCATTTCACTGGATATACCATCTAGCGCGCCTTTATTGATTGTTATGTAGTTTTGCTGATTACTGATACTATTACTGATTACTCGGCTAACTATGACATCATATTGCTGTATCATCGCAGCTGAATCAAGATTTTGTAACTTATATTCTTCAATTATATTTTTAAGTGAAACAACTTCTATTTCCAACGCAGCATTCTGCTTTTGCAATTCATCATTTATGTCGCGTAAGTAAAAATATGATGTAATGTTACTAATGCCTGAATATACCGAAGAACAAACAGAATTTGCCGATGTTAAATATATGCTTTGCTGAAAAGGATTATTATTAAATAGTAAAATACTACTTAATATCATATAGAATACAAATATGAACCAAGAGCTATTCTTAATGAAAAAATCCAACAAATTTCTCATATACAAATTCTTGTAGTAATATTAATCAATAATCACCCATATAGAACGGAATAGAAGGCAATGAAAAAAATCAATGCCTTCGTATACCACTCAAATTATAAATCTATTATCTGATCAAGAAATTAAATCGATCAATGTTCTTAAGAGCAACACCAGTTCCTCTGGCAACAGCTAGAAGTGGGTCTTCTGCAATATGGAACTTGATACCAATCTTGTCAGTTAATCTCTTATCCAATCCCTTTAGAAGTGCACCACCACCTGCTAGATAAATACCATTCTTAACAATATCAGCGTAAAGTTCAGGAGGTGTTTGTTCCAAAGCGCTTAGCACTGCAGCTTCAATTTTAGAAATTGATTTCTCTATACAATGACTGATTTCCTGATATGATACAGGTACTTCCATTGGCAATGCTGTCATTTGGTTAGGACCATGTACCACGAAGTCTTCAGGTGGATTTTCCAATTCAGTCAATGCAGAACCTACATTTTTCTTAATTTCTTCAGCTGTGCGTTCACCGACTTTCATGTTATGAGCTCGGCGCATATGTTCTTGAATATCTGCAGTCAAGTCATCTCCAGCAATCTGGATACTCTTATTACTTACAATACCGCCTAGTGATATAACGGCAATTTCAGAGCTACCGCCACCTATATCTACTACCATGTTACCTTCTGGCGCTTCAACATCAAGTCCTATACCTAACGCAGCTGCCATTGGTTCGTATAACATATATACATCACGACCTCCAGCATGTTCAGAAGAGTCGCGTACAGCACGAATCTCAACTTCAGTAGAACCAGAAGGAATACCCACAACCATTCTCAAAGAAGGGGAGAATAAACTGCTTTTGGGAGTCGCTTTCTTAATCAATCCGCGAATCATCAGCTCTGCAGCATTAAAGTCGGCAATCACACCCTGTTTCAATGGACGAATAGTGCGAATACCTTCCCATTCTTTACCCTGCATAAGTTTTGCTTCATGACCTACTGCGACCATTTTTCCAGTTCTAGTATCCACAGCCACTATTGATGGCTCGTCAAGAACTATCTTACCGTTTTGTATAATAACGGTATTGGCTGTACCTAGGTCAATAGCCAGTTCTTTTGTAAATGAGAATAAACCCATATTAATTTATTATTAATGTTTGAAATGGCGGATATGAGTCATAACCATAGCCATTCCATTATTATTACAATATTCAATAGTTTCATTATCTCTAATAGATCCACCAGGTTGGATTACAGCATTAACGCCTGCATTATGTGCAAGTTCAACACAGTCAGCAAATGGGAAGAATGCGTCAGATGCAATTACTGCACAATTCAAATCGAAACCGAAGCTATGAGCTTTTTCGATAGCTTGTTTTGTTGAATCAACACGAGATGTTTGACCAATACCGCTTGCAAGCAACTGTTTGTTCTTCGCAAAAACAATTGCATTACTCTTGCTATGCTTAACGATTTTATTAGCGAACAACAAATCTTCTATCTGGGCAGGATCAATTGCTTTATTTGTTACAGTTTCAAGCTCTTCGGCTTTTTCAACATGCATATCACGCTCTTGGCCTAATGCACCATTAAGCACTGTACGATATTGCATTGCAGGGCGTTCACAAGACTTTTGTATCAAGATGATTCTATTTTTCTTTTGTTTAAGAATTTCTAGTGCATCTTCTGTATATGATGGTGCAATACAGACTTCAAAGAAAATCTTATTCATTTCTTCAGCGGTATCCTTATCAACCTCTGCGTTTGTAATAAGTACACCTCCAAAAGCAGATACAGGGTCACCTGCGAGTGCATCTTTCCATGCATCTAGAACAGATGGGCGTGATGCCAAACCGCATGCATTATTATGCTTTAGGATAGCAAATGTAGTCTCATCAAAATCAGCAATCAAATTAACAGCGGCGTCTATATCCAATAAATTATTGTATGAAATTTCCTTGCCATGCAATTGAGTGAACATTTCTTCAAAATTCCCGAAGAAATAACCTTTTTGGTGAGGATTTTCGCCATAACGCATAACTTTAGCTCCATTCACTGGCAAACGAAGTGCTGATGTCTCATCTTTATCAAAATAATTGAAAATATGACTGTCATATGCACTTGATACGGCAAATGCTTCTTTTGCAAACCAACGACGATCTTCAAGTGTAGTCTCAGCGCCTCCATTAGCAACAAGTCTTTCATAAAGAGGTTCGTATTGTGCTTTAGAAGCAACAATGACAACATCATTAAAATTCTTGGCAGCAGCTCTAATTAAAGAAATACCGCCTATATCAATTTTTTCTATGATATCTTCTTCAGCTGCACCTGAAGCTACTGTTTCTTCAAATGGGTAAAGGTCTACAATAACCAAATCAATTTCAGGTATCTCATATTGTGCAATTTGGCTTTTATCACCTTCATGATCACGACGATTTAGGATACCGCCAAATACTTTAGGGTGCAATGTCTTAACTCGACCACCCAAGATTGATGGATATCCAGTTAGATCTTCTACTGCTTCACATTCATATCCTAGACTTTGGATAAATGATTGAGTTCCACCAGTAGATAAGAATTTAACCCCATTATAGTTTAGAAGTTCAAGGATTTTATCCAATCCATCTTTGTAAAAAACCGAAATAAGAGCGGTTTTGATCTTTTTATTTTGTGCCATTATAATTCTTTTTATTATTATTTTTTATTTTTTTCAATCCACTTGCGAGCATTAACAAATCCTTCAATCCAAGGTGTTACAGCATTATTCTTGCGTGTTTCAGGATAATAGCCGCATTGCCAAGGGAAAATAGCGCGTTCGATATGTGGCATCATTGCTAAATGTCTACCATCGGCAGATGCAATACCAGCTACAGCTCTTGGAGAGCCATTCGGATTAGCAGGATATGACTTGTAAGAATATTGAAGGACAACATTATACTTGTCAGCGGACTCAGGTAAATAGAACTTTCCTTCACCATGAGCTACCCAAATTCCTAATTTTGATCCAGAAAGAGAACCGAACATAACAGAGTTATTTTCAGGAATAGTAACGCCAACAAATTGTGATTCAAATTTATGAGAATCATTATGCAGCATCTTAGTTCGTTTAGTGTGTTCTGGATTGATAAGATTTAGTTCAATCATCACTTGACAACCATTACATACACCCAAACTTAAAGTATCTTCTCTTGCATAGAAATTCTTCAAGGTCTGTTTAGCTGTCTCATTCCATAAGAATCCGCCAGCCCAACCCTTAGCTGAGCCAAGAACATCTGAGTTTGAGAAACCGCCGCAGAATACAATCATATTGACATCTTCAAGCGTTTCACGACCACTCATTAAGTCAGTCATGTGAACATCTTTCACATCAAAACCAGCATAATAAAGCGAATATGCCATTTCACGATCACCATTCACTCCCTTTTCACGAATAATTGCAGCTTTAATTCCAGAAGGGTTATGTTTGAAGCCCTCTATTCCATATAGAGCAGCATTTCCTTTGAAACCAGCTGGGAAACGATAACGAATAGGCTGTTTCTTATAGTTCTCGAAACGCATTTCTGCGCATTTTGCACCACTTTGTTTTCTGTCAAGCAAATATGATGTCTTAAACCATAAGTCACGCAAATGATCAACGAATAGCATATATTCATTGCCGTTATGATTAATAACCACACTGCGTTCTGCTGTTGGTTGTGCAACTTTCACAACTTTTAATCCGCTTTCAGCAAGAGTAGCAAGCACGCTTTCGCTGTTTTTGTTCGCAACCTGTATAAGAACTGCTGGATTTTCAGCAAAAAGCACTTTAATCATATCAGAGTTCTCAAAACCATCAAGATTTACTTCTAGACCTCCCTTTACATTAGCAAATACCATCTCAAGCAATGCGGTTATCATACCACCTGCGGAAATATCGTGCATTGCTAACAGTTGTTTCTTAGAGACTAGTTTCTGAATTGCGGCAAATGCCTTAGCAAAATATTCTGATGATTTAACTGTAGGAACTTCATTGCCAACCTTGTTCAATAACTGAGCAAGAGCCGAACCTCCAAGTTTCATTTCATCAGCAGAGAAGTCAACATAATAGATTGCGCTGTCTTTGGCTTGAACAACAGGAGAAACTGTTTTTCTAATATCCTTCACTTCTGCACCAGCAGAAATAATGACTGTTCCTGGTGCAACAACCTTTTTGTCCCCATACTTTTGAGTCATTGACAAGCTGTCTTTACCTGTTGGTATATTAATACCCAATTCGCAAGCAAAATCGCTACATGCCTTCACCGCGCTATATAATGCAGCATCTTCACCTTCATTACGACATGGCCACATCCAGTTTGCACTTAAAGAAACACTCTTCAAACCATTCTTTAAGTTAGCTCCTGCAATGTTTGTTAGAGCTTCAGCAATAGATAGGACAGAACCCGCCTTTGGATCAGCTAATGCTGCTTGAGGAGCATGACCGATTGATGTAGCAATACCAGATTTACCTGTAAAGTCAAGAGCAACGACACCGCAGTCACTTAAAGGCAGTTGAATTTCACCTTGACATTGTTGACGAGCAATCTTACCAGTCACAGAGCGGTCTACCTTATTGGTTAGCCAGTCTTTACATGCTACTGCTTCTAGTTGAAGGACATTCTCTACATATTCATTCAGTTTAGAACTTTCATATGTAGGATTTTCAAGTGTTCGTCCTTTGGTAACATCACGCATTATTGTTTTTGGAGAGCTTCCAAACATATCTTTCATACCAAGATCTATTGGTCGCACGCCATCTTTCTGTTCAAAAACAAAGCGGTCGTCGCCAGTAGTCTTACCAACGACATAGAATGGCGCTCTTTCTCTTTCAGCAATCTTACGAATCTGTTCAATGTCTTTATCTTCAACAACCATTCCCATGCGTTCCTGACTTTCATTGCCAATGATTTCCTTAGAAGAAAGTGTAGGGTCGCCAATTGGTAATGCGTCTATGTCAATTTTTCCACCAGTAGCTTCCACTAATTCTGATAATGCATTCAAGTGGCCGCCTGCGCCATGGTCATGAATTGAAACAATAGGGTTGTTATCTGATTCGGCAAGTGTACGAATTACATTTGAAACACGCTTCTGCATTTCCGGATTAGCACGCTGTACGGCATTCAGCTCAATAGCATTGTCATATTGACCTGTATTTACAGAGGAAACAGCACCTCCACCCATGCCGATACGGTAATTATCACCACCCATCAGCACAACATCTTGTCCAGGTTTTGGAGTACCTTTAATTGCATCACGCTTATTAGCAAAACCAACACCGCCTGCTAGCATGATTACCTTATCATAAGCTAATTGCTCTCCGTTCTCTTCATGCTCAAATGTCAATAGTGAGCCGCAGATAAGAGGTTGTCCATACTTATTACCGAAGTCACTTGCTCCATTTGATGCTTTAATCAAAATTTCTTCAGGAGTTTGATAAAGCCATGGGCGAGGAGGCATAGTGCATTTTTCCCAAGCTCGTTCAGCTTCAGTGCGTGGATATGATGTCATATATACAGCAGTACCTGCTAAAGGTAAGCTGGCTTTTCCACCACCAAGTCGGTCTCTGATTTCACCTCCAGAACCAGTAGCAGCACCATTAAATGGTTCAACTGTTGTAGGGAAATTATGTGTTTCAGCTTTTAATGAAATAACTGAATTGATGGCTTTTACCTCAAAGAAATCTGGTTTGTCACCACTTTTAGGTGCAAACTGTTCAATTTTAGGTCCCTTGACAAATGCAACATTGTCTTTATAAGCAGAAACTAGTCCATTAGGGTTTTCCTGAGAAGTTCTCTTAATCATCTTGAACAGTGACATCGGTTGTTCTTCACCGTCAATAATGAATGTACCGTTAAATATTTTGTGGCGGCAATGCTCTGAGTTTACTTGTGAGAAACCAAACACTTCACTGTCTGTTAAAGGACGGCCTATCTTCTCGCTAAGTCCCTTAAGGTAGCTTATTTCTTCAGGGCTCAATGCAAGACCTTCACTTATATTGTATTCCTCAAGATTTTCAATATGTACAATTTCGTCAGGAGTCTTTGTGATAGTAAAGATATTCTTGTTCAATCCATTATAAACTCGTTGAAGCATCTTGTCATGTTCAGGATTTTCTCCTCCTGCGTAAGTGAACTCTTCAATACGGCTTACGCCATTGATACCCATATTCTGAGCAATTTCAACAGCATTTGTACTCCATGGAGTAATCATCTCTCGACGTGGACCAACATATACACCCTTTACAGATGTACTAGACAACACTTTAGCACCATCAAAAAGCCAATAGAATTTTTCAATTTCATTTTGAGATAGCTTATGGTCAGAATCAACTGCAAAAATTGTCTTTGATCCTTTTTTGAAAAAAGTTATCATAATTTATCTAGATAATTTATTTGATTACGTAATATACTTGCAAAGATAGCAAAAAATAACCGATTAGTACAACAAATATTACAAACAATCAAAAACAATTAATCATTATACTGAAATATCATGAAAAAAATGTAATTTTGGGAACTTAAATCGATTAAAATGATAAAAGAATTAACTGTAAGAGTAACACCTAAAACGGCAGCTGTTCATGATGAACTAAAACTTTATATTTCAACTATTGAAGACCTGGATATCAATAGTATTACGAGTATTCGTATAGTTAAAAGGTCAATAGATGCAAGACAGCGCAATGTGATGGTAAATTTAAAAGTTCAAGTATTTATCAATGAAGTGGCTCCTAATAAACCTCTAGTTGCACCTATTGAATATAATAATATTTCAAACTGTAAAGAAGCCGTTGTCGTAGGGGCTGGTCCTGCTGGTTTGTTTGCAGCGTTGAGACTAATTGAATTAGGTGTAAGACCTATTGTGGTTGAACGAGGAAAGAATGTCGACGATCGCCTTAAAGATGTTGCAAAAATATCGCGTGAAGGAATCGTTGACCCCGAATCAAATTATTGCTTTGGAGAGGGTGGTGCTGGCGCATATTCAGATGGTAAACTATATACAAGAAGTAAGAAGCGAGGCTCAATAGACCGAATTCTAGGCATATTTCACCAGCATGGTGCAAGTGAGGATATTTTAGTAGATGCGCATCCGCATATAGGTACTGACAAATTGCCAAAAGTAATTAAAGCCATGCGTGAAACCATTATTTCATGCGGTGGCGAAGTTCATTTTACTACAAAAGTGACAGACTTATTAATTAAGGATAATGAAGTAATTGGTGTTAAATGTTCAGATGATGCATTTTATGGACCTGTAATACTAGCTACAGGCCATTCTGCACGAGACATATATACTATGCTGAAATCCCGTAGTGTTGCTATTGAAGCAAAAGGTATTGCTGTTGGAGTAAGACTTGAGCACCCGCAACATCTTATTGACTGCATTCAGTACCACAATAAGAATGGTAGAGGAAAATATCTACCTGCAGCTGAATACAATTTTGTCACTCAAGTTGATGGCAGAGGGGTGTATTCCTTCTGTATGTGTCCTGGCGGATTTATAGTACCTGCAGCTAGCGATGCGGACCAACTAGTTGTGAATGGCATGTCTCCTTCAAACCGTGGCACTAAGTGGGCAAATTCAGGTATGGTGGTAGAAATCAATCCAGAAGATTTGCCCGAAGAATTCAAAATACATGAAGAATTATGCATGATGAAATATCAGGAGTATGTAGAAAGAATTTGCTATGAGGCTGCAGGCAATTCGCAGAAAGCAGGTGCACAGCGGATGTTAGATTTCGTTGAAGGTCGTCGCTCAAAAGACCTACCAAATACATCTTATGCTCCAGGCATACAGACCTCAAGGCTTGATAAATGGATGCCTTTATATATAAGCAATCGCCTTCGTACAGGTTTTAAAGTGTTTGGACGGTCAGCAAGAGGATTTCTTACGAATGATGCTATTGTGATTGGCATGGAAACTCGCACTTCAGCTCCAGTAAGAATTCCAAGAGATAATGCAGAATTGAATCATATTAACATTAAAGGGTTGTATCCATGTGGAGAAGGTGCTGGATATGCTGGAGGTATAGTATCTGCTGCAATTGATGGAGAAAGGTGTGCGGAAGCGCTTTTTAGTCATTATGGAATAACATAAAACAAAAATCGTATGGAATTAATCCATACGATTTTTATAGTCTTCATATGTAAATTCTCTAAGAATTTCCACCTCACCATTTTTATGCTGATATAATAGTGCTGGATGCTGTATACCATTAAACATGTGTGTCTTAACAGTTGTGTAATGATTCATGTCTTCAAATGTAATAACATCACCTTCCTTAAGCTCATGCTCAAAACTCCAGTCTCCAACAAAATCACCGCTCAAGCAAGAGTTCCCGCCCATGCGGTAAGTGGGTTTTGCACAATCAACCTCATTCATCGCTTCTGAAACAATGGGTTTATATGGCATTTCTAGACAATCTGGCATATGACATGCAAAAGATGCATCAATAATTGCAGTATGAATACCATTATTGCTCACTATATCAACAACTTTAGATTTCAAATCTCCAGTCCTCCAGGTGAATGCACTTCCAGGCTCTAGAATAATGTTCAAGTTTGGATATTTGTTTTTGAAGTTCTGAAGTAATTTTATAAGGTGTTCAACATCATATCCTTCACGAGTCATCAAATGCCCGCCACCCATATTTAGCCATTTCAGATTAGGCAAATACTTTCCGAATTGTTCCTCAAGTGCAATCAACACTTTTTCGAGATCATATGAAGATGATTCACATAAAGCATGAAAATGGAATCCATCAAGACCTTCTGGTAGCTCTCCTAAATCATCAGCCAGCACTCCAAATCTTGAACCGGGACTGCATGGATTATAAATGTCAGTATCAACAACCGAACACATCGGATTGATGCGTAGACCACAGCTAACGGATCCCTTAGGGTTCAGTTGATTATACTCTGCTATTTTACTTTTGAATCTGTCGAATTGCTTTATTGAGTTAAATGTAATATGTGAACTGCCTGCAATGAATTTATCAATTGTAGCGTCGGTATACACAGGACAGTATGTATGCGCTTTAGTATGCAATTCATCATTTGCTAGTTGCATCTCATTTAACGAGCTAGCTGTAGATTTCACTCCATATTCTCTAAAAACGGAAAATGTTTTCCACAAAGCATTTGCTTTAAATGCCATAATGATTTCAACTCCAGCTGACTGTTTAACATATTGTATCAATTCAAGATTTCTTCTTAAACGATCTTCATAAACAATATAATAGGGTGTAGGATAGTTATTTATTTCCATTATATATAGCATTAATTTTCTTAGTTAATTTTCTGATATAAGTAGTAGCTTGTCACCTACATGCAGATTTACAGTTCCATTTGGAACAATGTATTCCTGACCTCTTTTAATAATCATTACGAGCGTTCCCTTAGGTAATCTCATATCAACGAGTTTATCTCCATTAGCCAGCATATCTTCTGTTACTGTCATATCTTTTAAAGAAGAATTTATTTCTTCGGGCAATTCTACGCCGAACTCATTACCAGTCTTCTCAATAGGCAAAGCCAAGTCAAGCTTGCGGGCAAAAGCAGATATAGTTCCTCCTTGCAGAATTAACGAGAGTAATGTAATGAAAAATACAATATTGAAAATTTGGTCAGCTCCATCAATTTTTGCAACAACAGGATATGTTGCAAATATTATTGGCACCGCACCGCGCAAGCCCACCCATGAGACAAATAGTTTTGTTCTTCTTGTAAAACCTCTAAATGGCAATAGACACAGAACAACACTAAGTGGACGAGCTACAATCATCATAAATAATCCTATAAGCAAGGCCGTTGGTGCTACCGAGATCAGCTCGTGAGGATTAACTAATAGTCCTAGTGTAAGGAACATTACTATTTGTACAAGCCAAGTCAATCCATTAAAGAATGTTTGGGTTTCTTTCCGGTTAACAATTTTCGAATTTCCAACAACAATACCAGCTAAATATACAGCTAAGTAACCGTTACCCTTTAATAAATCGGTTACAGTAAAAGTGAAAAAAACTAGGCTTAATATGAGGATAGGGTACAAAGAAGTGTTTGATAGACTAATTTTATTATTAATCCATACCATGAATTTACCAATACCATATCCTGCTAGTCCACCAAATATAAATTGAAATGCAAAATCAACCAATATCTTGATACCGCTAGCATCACTAGTTCCGACTAATTGTATTAGAACAATAGTAAGCATGTATGCCATTGGGTCATTACTACCACTTTCAAGTTCAAGCATTGGTCTCAAATTGTACTTCAGGTTCATATTTTGTGTCCTCAATATGTTGAATACAGATGCAGAATCAGTAGAAGACATTGTTGCAGCAAGAAGCATAGACACGACAAGAGACATATGTATGTCTAAACCAGTCCAATGTGATATGAAAAATATAAATAGTCCTGTAAGTACAGTTGTGAGCAATACACCTGCGGTTGATAATAAGACACCAGGAGAAAACACGGGTTTTATTTCAGATATTTTAGTATCTACACCACCGGAAAACAATATGATGCTTAACGCCATCATACCAATAAACTGAGCCTGACCAGCATTACCAAATTGCAATCCTAGTCCATCGCTTCCAAATAGCATTCCTACAATAAGGAATAATAGCAAAGATGGTATCCCAAAACGATATCCTGTCTTACTTATTAGTATGCTGCAAAAGATTAAAATAGCACCAAGCAATAGAATGTTTTCTGCATTAAATTCCATATCCTATTATTTTGTAGAATGATTATATTTCTTTCTTTTCTTTTGATCTGTAAATTTTAGCATAAACAATCAGTGCAAAAGCAGAAATTAGACCAATTGCAGCAAACCAATACCATATATAATGTGCATTAACGGTTGCTTCTTGCCAGGCTTCAATAGTTGGGAACAAGTTCGGATCTGGGCAATATTTTGTCAATAATATACCAGATAATCCGAACCCTAGTATAGATGATAAAAATGAATGCAGGTGACTAAATCCTAAATACAATCCCTCTTCTCCTTTAGGTGCCTGCAAAGAAAAATACTCCAAATATCGTGGAGAGATGAAACACTCAGCAAGAGCTTGGAATGCGATACCTACAATCATCATGAATGTAATAGGGTGGAGTCCCATTATTTCGCCTTCAAAAACATTTCCCATTGCCATGATTAATGCTGATAGTGGAATAAGAAACATACCAACAATTATTGATGATAAAGCCTTGCGCTTTGCCATAAGTTGTGTAACAAAATTAACACAAACAACCACAACAAATGGATTTACATTTGCTATCCAACCAGGGCGAGCTGTTTCACCGGCAAGGCGTATTACATATTTAGGCATTGTAGCATATAGTTGTTGCTGTACTATCCAGAATCCAGTAACAATCATTATCAGCACTAACAACTTTCCATTAGAAAATACCTTTAGCAATCCTTGAAAAACTTCCTTAACGCTTTTCCCCTCACCGCTATGATGAGCTGAGTGGTAAAACAAAATAACAGCCAAGAACGCAATGGCACATAGTATTGCCGAGAAGAAATTAATGTAAATATAGGCACATTCACCAACTAATGTTCTTAGTGGGTCAATAACACTTTTCCCAGTAAATGAACCGATATTAACCATCATATAGAAAATAGAATAACCTTTAGCACGGGTCTCTGATGTTGTTTCTCGCGCTACTGATGCTGATATGATAGATTTTATAAAAGAACCGCCAATCATTAGAATCAACAGCACCGGGATTATCAAATACCGTTCCCAACTACTAACTAGTCCTGTAAATACTGTTTTCTCACCATATTCTACAAGTCCAGAACTCTCAAGCACTATAGGCAGTAATCCTTGCAACAAATATCCAGCCGATAATAATGAGAATGCTATAATTATTGATTTGCGATAACCAATTTTATCAGCAAAAGCGCCTGTGAACATTGGCAACAAATATAATCCACCAGAGAATAATCCTGAAATAAGACTCGCTTCTATGTCAGAAAAACCTAATGTGTTTGATAAATATAAAGTGATTACAATAAACACTGCATAATATGCCATGCGTTCAAGCAACTCAGCTGTATTAGCAGTCCAGAAGGCTTTAGTATATTTTGCCATTTTTAAAATTGGATTAGATTATTATTCTTGTTTATTATGAAATAAATATACCTACTTGATATACAATGAATGCAGCAATCCATGCAACAGCGGTATTATATATAATTGAAAACGCACCATATTTCCAACTGCCAGATTCTTTCACTATTGCTGTAATCGTAGCTAAACAAGGGAAATAAAGTAATGAGAATACCATGAAACTAATAGCCATTATTGGATTGAAATCCGGTTTGCCGGTTTGTGGATTATCAGCAGTAAGCTTATCTGAAAGCGATGTTTCTTCGCTATCAGCCGAATATAATACTCCAAGTGTTGATACGACTATCTCTTTAGCACTAGTACCCGATAAGATTGCTATTGATACTTTCCAATTGAACCCCAGAGGTTCAACAACTGGTTCAACAAAATGACCGATTTTTGCTAGATAAGAATTTTGCTGCTGTTCAATTAATTCTTGATGAGTCATTTCCTCATTGCTTTTTTCAAGGTTACGAGGGAAATAGCCTAAAATCCATATCACAATACTTGCCATGAGAATTACACCGCCCATTTTTCGCAAATACTGTTCGCCTTTTTCCCACATATGGTGCAGAGTCGCTTTTAATGTAGGTACACGATAGGGGGGTAATTCCATAACGAAAGGTGTTTCATCTTTCTTCAAATAAAATTTTCGCAATAAACGTGCTGTTAATATTGCAACAACTATCCCTAGCACATAAAGTGACATCAATACTAGAGATGCGTGATTCGGAAAAAATGTCCCAATTAAAAGTATATATATAGGCAATCTGGCACTGCATGACATGAATGGATTTATCAGCATAGTGATAAGACGACTGCTTTTGCTCTCAATTATGCGCGTTGACATTATCGCTGGAACATTACAACCGAATCCCATTACTAAAGGTATAAATGATTTTCCATGTAATCCTAATTTGTGCATGATTTTATCCATAATGAAGGCAGCTCTTGACATATAGCCAGAATCCTCCATAAATGAAATGAACATGAACATAATTAGTATATTGGGCAAAAATACTATAACGCCTCCAACACCTCCAATAATACCGTCTACAACCATATCTTTCAATGGTCCCGCAGGCATATAAGATGATATTATTCCGGATAACCAACTAATTAAGCTTTCAATCCATTCTTTGGGATAATTACCCAGCTCAAATGTTGTCCAAAACATCAGCCACATTATCATCAAGAATATGGGATATCCAAATAATTTATGAGTTACAATAGTGTCAATTATTTCGGTTCCTTTCACATTGCGAGGTTCTTCGCCTTGTTCATAAGTTTCTCTGAGAGCTCCTGAAATGAACCCATATTTCTCACTTGCAATAATAGAGGATATATCTTCTTGACAAACTTCCTCAATATGCTTCACCCAACGGTCCCTAATTGATTTCCATTCCTTGTGTTCTGGCTGGTTGCAAAGCATTCTTTCAACTTCTCTATCTCCTTCAAGAAGCTTGATTGCAAGATATCTAGGTGAAAATTGTAAGACTGGCAGACTGCTTGCCTTTATGCTATCTTTTATCTCTTTTATTGCAGATTCTATTTCTGAACCAAGTTTCACGTGTACATGGCGTACAGTATCATGCTTACCTTCATATACCTGTATGATAGTGTCAAGTAATTCAGGTATTCCTTCGCCAGACTTAGTAATTGTAGGAACAATTGGAACACCGATCATTTTTCCAAGAGCATCATAATCTAATTTAGCTCCACTCTTCAGCAATTCATCATACATATTCAGACCTACAACCATACTTCGGTCCATATCAATGAGCTCGGTAGTTAAATAAAGGTTCCTTTCTAGGTTTGATGCGACAACCATGTTTAGTATCACATCAGGAATTTCATCTTTTAAATACCGTCTCACATATAATTCCTCTGGAGAGTAGGCAGATAAGGAGTAAGTGCCAGGTAAATCAACTATTGAAATTTGGTATCCCTTATAATTAAAACACTCTTCTCTTGCATCGACAGTGACACCATTGTAATTGCCAACACGCTCATGAGCTCCACTTACGAAATTAAATAGGGAAGTTTTACCACAATTAGGATTCCCAATCAGTGCTACATTAATTTTGTTGCTTTCATGCTGAGCTTGTGTTACTGGGTCAGAATCATTAATTGTTCTCAAATGATTTGTGTCAGCAACTTCAGTGGCGGTATCATCCTTACATGGAATCACTTCTATCAAATTGGCTTCATTGCGGCGTAATGACACTTCATAGCCCATGATACTATATTTAATAGGGTCCTGAAGAGGAGCATTGAGTATAACATTAACTCTCTTTCCTCTAACAAATCCTATTTCCATCACGCGTTTACGAAATGCGCCATGACCTTGAATCTTTACAATTGTTGCCGATTCGCCCGATTTTATGTCAGATAACTTTACCACGATACTTCCAACTAATTAAGTTACAAAGATAACACTTAAATTGCGATAAATATAGTGGTAGAATGTATTTAATTTATAATTAATCTAAACAAAACGACTAATTCTAGCAATAATCCATTTGCTAATTGGCATTAATAGAGCAATACGGATTTTATCAATGGAGATACATGTTGCAAATATCATGAGCACAAAAGAAATCCAGAACAAAACAAATAGAGAATCATCAAGGTTCTTTGTGTTTGTTATCATAAATTCTTTCAAATTCAACCAAATTGGTGGCATCTTATGAATCAGGTATACTGAAAATGCACTTGCACTTATATAGTTCACTTGTCTATTAGTATACCTGAATGACGCAAATATACAGAAGAAGCATATTGAAGAAAGAAGTACAAATGGTGAATTATAAGCATACGCCATGCTGCTAGGACATATAAATGTGCTAATAAAGAGTAATGAAAATGAAAGAATATAGCAAACAATGAGTTTATTAGTTTTGCCAAATATGATACTGTTTTTTCTTCTTAAAAAAGCTCCAATCAAATAGACATATATCATTTGCATCACAGTATACCCGTTAGGATTAACCTTACCATGCCAGAACCAGCCAAGATAAATATTTATAAAGGAGAGTGAAACTAGTAGCCAAATATAACTTCTAGAGTCCAACTTCTGTATACCTCTGTTAATCAATGGAGAGATGATGTACAATGAAAAATATGCAGGAACAAACCATAAATCAGTATTAGAAAATATTAATACTGATTCCAACAAATCATTATAATCATAGTTCTTAGGCTCTATAAATATAAATAACGAATAGATTGCTAAGGAATAGAATACACAACATATAATGAAATTTACAATGCCTTTTACTGTTGGTCTAATGCCGAAATAACCTGAAATTAAGACAAAACAATTGACACCTATGATTGAAAAGCATTCCATCAGAGTTTTGGATATCATATTAAGGTCCTTTAAATCCTCTAGTGCTACTTTACTAGGCAGTCCAAATGTGGCACCTGTAAAATGTACACACAGTACCATAAGCATGCTAATTATTCTTAGCAATTCTATGTTGGTTTGTCGTATTCCTGTATCGCTTTTCATATAGGTAGTTCGCGGACTATCTTACCATTATATGTCTCCTTGAACTGCTTCACAGCAATATATTTGCGAGGAACTGCATAGGATGGCAATTTAATCTTTAATTTATCTAGCAAAGCTGGATTAATGTCACCTTTTTTTACTTCATTTTGCGATAGACCAGAATATTCTATTGCAAGTATCAATTCTTCTCCCCATTTATCGGAAGGCTGTGATGTTATAAAGAATCTGCAATTTGGCAATAATTCTGCGATTTGAGGTTCTATATCTTCTGGAAATACTTTTATTCCACCAGTGTTAATCACATTGTCAATTCTTCCGCACCACTTGAACTGAGTAGATGACAATAATTCAACTACATCGTTTGTAATAATCTTTGCAGTAGAGAAATGCGGCGCATTTACAATAAGGCATCCTCTTTCATCTAACGAAAATGAGATATCGCCAAGTGCTGAGAATGGTTGTTGAACAGAACCTACTGGTGCCAATGCGACATGACTGCAGGTTTCCGTCATACCGTAAGTGCGATATGCCTTGATTCCTTGTTCTGCAAGCCATCTCTCTAAGCGAGATGGCAGAACGCCGCCACCGATAATGATATTGTCAAACAATAACAGCTTTTCAGGATTGTTAATTAGGTATTTTATCTGCGATGGAACAAAAGCACCTAAACCGATACGCTCATTGCTGTTGTAGTTGGCAAGTGGCTGATTTGATGGGGACTCTTCAATGATTTTTGCACCTAGTTCAAATGCTCTCACAATCATCATCTTTCCCGCGATATAGTCTGGGGATAGATTCAAATAGAAAACGGACTCATTAGTAAGACCAAAATAATCATTCGTCAATTGAGCCGAAGCCTTCATGTCTCTTTTTAAAAGATTGATGTCTTTGGGCTTTCCTGTAGAACCTGAAGTATGTGCTATTACATAAGGTTTATCATTAATATATTCGGCAATAAACTCTGCTACTTTTACTGAAGCAACCTTGAAAACATCATCAATTGAGTTGCATTTAGAGCCATTAATAGTCAATTCCATCAATTCTTTATGATTTATACATTAATCCATTTAAAATCTGGTATTTGCCACTTTGCATCACAGTCGTATGCTAGATAATCATCAACCTGTGTCAATGGCGAAATGATATTATTAGAAAAGACCGTACCAGTACCTAGTCCTTGTGGCATTCTCGGTTCAAGAGTAGTAACCCATTGTGCTAGTGCATTCAAACCAATATTAGATTCAAGTGCAGAAGTTATCCAACCTCCAATTTGAAATTGAGCAGCCATTTGAAGCCATTCTAGAGACCCTGAAAATCCGCCCATTAGAGACGGTTTTAATATTATGTAATGAGGCTTTATGCATTTAAGCAGTTCCATCATCATCATTGGATTAGTTATTCCTATTAATTCTTCGTCAAGAGCAATCGGAATAGGGGACTTTGAACAAACCATGGCACTTTCTTCCCATTGCCCCGCCTTAATAGGTTGCTCAATAGAATGAATTCCGTATTTAGATAATGAATCAAGGCGACTCAAAGCATTATCTGGAGTAAAGCCTCCGTTAGCATCAAGCCGAATTACAAGTTCATGCTCGCTATAGCGTTTGCGAACATACTCAATCATTTCCAGTTCTTGAGCAAAATCAATCGCACCTACTTTCAGCTTAATAGTACCGAAACCAGCAGCAACTTTCTCGTCAATACGAGCAATCATTTCGTCTTTTTTCCCCATCCATACAAGTCCATTGATTGGAATACGGTATTTGCCTTCGGTGAACTTTGACGGATAACAAATGCGCTTACCTCCATTAGAATAATCTTGTATAGCGGTTTCAAAGCCAAATAGGATAGACGAGTAGCCGGAAAGATCTGTAGCCTCTCCAATATTTACATTATGGCACAGTTCTTTTAATTTCGCTTCATAGCTGTCATCGTCTTCAGCGGAAAGTCCTTTAAAAAGAGCACATTCGCCTATACCATAAATCTCAGGGTTATTCTCATCCCACAGCTTTATGAAATAGGTATCCTTTGTTCTCATCACACCGCGTGAAGTCCCACCAGGTGTGATGAAATTCAATGTGTATGGTGTGTAAGCTGCTTTCATTAACCTGGGAAATTAGGGAATTGGTCAAAATCGGGATCTCTTTTTTCAAGGAACGCGTTTTTACCTTCTTGCGCTTCATCCATAGTGTAATACATCATCGTCGCATCGCCAGCAAGTTCCATAAGACCGCGTTGTCCATCAAGTTCCGCATTCAAGCAACGCTTTACCATTCTGATAGCTAAAGGGCTACGCAATGCAATCGTTTCACACCATTCAACCACCTCGTCTTCAAGTCTGTCCAAAGGCACTACCTTATTGACCATACCCATAGCCTCGGCCTCGGCTGCAGTATATTGACGACACAGATACCATATTTCTCGCACCTTTTTTTGACCTACACATCGAGCAAGATATGATGAGCCGAATCCTCCATCAAAACTGCCAACCTTTGGCCCTGTTTGTCCAAAACGCGCATTTTCGGAAGCAATAGTCAAGTCGCACACTGTCTGCAAAACATTACCACCACCTATTGCATAACCGTTTACCATAGCAATCACAGGTTTTGCTATTGAACGAATTGCTTTATGTAAATCAAGAACATTCAATCTAGGTACGCCTTCTTTGTCATTATATCCACCACGCGTTTTATAATTCTGGTCGCCACCAGAACAAAATGCTTTATCGCCGGCGCCAGTAAGAACAATTGTGCGTATGTCGGCATGATCACGGCAATAATCCATTGCATCTAGCATTTCAAAGTTAGTTGTTGGTCGAAATGCATTATACACCTCAGGACGATTTATTGTTATTTTTGCTATACTCTTGTATTGTTCGAAAAGAATATCCTCATATTTCTTTATCGTAGTCCAAACTCTTGTACTCATAATGTTCAGTTTTATTTATTGTTGTTTTTGTTATAATATCCTTTTAAGACTGATGCACTGACAATGTTGTCGGTATTTACCGCTAATATTGAAGGGGCTTGATTATCAAAGAGCAATACCAACTGCTCTTTCAGCATTATTTCATTATTGGCTTCAAAATAATCAAATCCAAAAGCCGCTGCATATTTATTTACTGGAATATCATGTTTTACTTCAAAATATTTCTCAAATTCAGGCAGTTCAGTTGGACCGTTTATGAACCGGAAAATACTGCCACCGCCATTACGCAGCACAATTATCTTTAATTTGCTGCTGTTATATTGTGATGCTAACCCACTTAAATCATAACCAAAACTCATGTCACCTGTTATTAGAAGTGTAGTTGCATCTTCACAAACAAGAGACGCACCTAATGTAGTAGATGTTGAACCATCAATTCCGGAAACACCTCGATTGCAATGAATCGTTCCAATGAATTCATTTGGCATTGCAGTGATATCAGCGTACCTTATTGAACTTCCGTTAGAAAGTTGGAGGTTTACTCCATTAGAAGGAATGGAATTCATTATAATATCCATTGCTTTCAAGTCACTCCACGGCGCGTTCTTGACATAAGATGAATGCGATATATTTGTTTGATTAATAAATTCACGCCATAGATTATTATATTGGCCAGCGCAATTTAAATGTAACTTTATGTATTCAAAGAATATAGATGGAGTAATTTCAACCGATTCTGTAATATTCTTAAATGTGTCAATCAAATGCTTTTCAGAGCCAATTCTCCAATGAGTAATACCATTACACTTTCTCAAGAAAGTCTTAGCCAGCCTGGATACAGGCGCACCTCCAAATGTGATAAGCAATTCAGGTTTAAGACGAAGCCAATCATCATCGGTCATATCACTGAAAATCCTGTCTATGTTGTAAATGATATTTTTACCATGACAATTTGAAGTAATCTCACTTAACACTACAATATTTCCATTTGAAATTGCATTTAGCGAATCGCTCAGTTCTTTTGATGCTTTATGCATAGATGCAAAAACTAGAACTTTGCTGCAGGAATTTACCTTATCAGCCATCTCATCAATGAATCCAGTATTAATATCAGTCTTCACTCTCTTCACTAATTTTGCAGATGACAATTCAAAAGGCTTCCTGTTATATAATGGTTCATCGAGTTCTACATTCAAATGAACTGGACCATAAGGCAAAGATATTGCAGAATATAAAGCATCATTAATAATGCGGTTGTTATACCACCTTGATTTTTCGTCATAATTGTTTGACGCAATATTATAACTGTTCTTTACGATATTAGACAGCACATGACTCTGCCTAATTGTCTGGCTATCATTCTGGTCTATCCATTCATGAGGTCTGTCTGCGGAAATGATAATTATAGGCAATTGTTGATAATAGGCTTCCGCTATAGCAGGTGCATAATTTAAAACTGCACTTCCCGAAGTACATACCAATGCAACTGGAAAGTTTGAATGTTGTGCCATGCCAAGTGCCGCAAAAGCAGCGCTTCGCTCATCAACAATAACATATTTTTTAATCTCATCACGACTGCTTAACGCAAATGTGATAGGTGCATTGCGGGAGCCTGGAGATATTATAGCATATTTCACTCCATACGCAACAAGTAAATCTGCAAGAATATTGCATGAATCGTGCGTCGTGGTCATTCTATTATTGATGTCACTTCTTTCCATTATGCATATAAATTCTTCCCCAAAATTAGCAATTTTCTGTGACATACATAATATTTCAATGAAATCTAGTGCATACGAAGTTTTCTTTATTGAATATCGGCAGATTTTTACTAATTTTGTAGTCTAAATATTAACATCTAACTATAATGGGATTTTTCAGCAAACTATTCTCCAAAGAGAAAAAAGAGACATTGGACAAAGGTTTGTCAAAAACAAAAGAAGGTTTTTTTGACAAAATCAAGCGTGCAGTCGCAGGTAAGTCAAAAATAGATGACGATGTGCTTGACAATCTTGAAGAAGTGTTTATCACATCAGACATCGGCGTAGAAACCACATTGAGAATCCTTGACCGCATTCAAGCCCGTGTTGCTCGAGATAAGTATGTGGATTCAGCTGAACTAAATGATTTGTTGTGTGACGAAATCACCGAAATGTTAGCTGAAAACAACATTGAAAATGGTGAAGATTTTGCTGTGCCTGCTGATAAGCGTCCTTATGTTATAATGGTTGTGGGCGTAAATGGTGTTGGAAAAACTACAACCATAGGTAAACTTGCATATCAATTTAAGAAAGCAGGTAACAAGGTTATACTAGGTGCAGCTGATACATTCCGTGCAGCGGCAGTTGAGCAACTCGATATATGGGGAGAACGAGTTGGCGTTCCAGTCATAAAGCAGAAAATGGGTAGCGATCCGGCTTCAGTCGCTTACGATACAGTTTCATCGGCAAAAGCCAATAATGCAGATGTTGTAATTATTGACACGGCTGGTCGTTTACACAACAAGAAGGGATTGATGGACGAGCTAACTAAAATCAAGAATGTAATGCAAAAAGTTATTCCAGGAGCACCCAACGAGGTCCTTTTAGTTCTTGACGGGTCAACTGGGCAAAATGCCTTTGAACAAGCAAAGCAATTTGTAGCTGCAACCGAAGTTAATGAGTTAGCTATTACAAAGCTTGATGGAACAGCTAAAGGCGGCGTTGTAATAGGCATAAGCGACCAGTTCAAGATTCCTGTTAAGTACATTGGTCTTGGTGAAGGAATGGAAGATCTTCAAGTTTTCCGCAAGGAAGAATTTGTAAAATCATTGTTTGGCAAATAAGAATTAACACAAAATTTACCACGAAAGGCAATCACTTTAAATTGCCTTTTTGTTTTTAAGTATAGTCATGACTAAAAATAGGATAGATTTTATTACATTGGGTTGCTCAAAGAATCTCGTAGATTCCGAGAGGCTTATGAAGCGTTTTCAAGATTTAGGTTATGAAGTCGCACACGATTCCGACAATGTGTGCGGAGAAGTAGTTATCATTAACACATGCGGTTTTATTGGTGACGCTAAGGAGGAATCAATAAACACAATTCTTGAATATGTTGAAGCCAAGAAGGAAGGAACTATTGAGCGATTGTATGTAATGGGATGCTTATCCGAACGCTATTTAGCCGATCTTGAAGAAGAAATTCCAGAAGTTGATAAATATTATGGTAAATTTGATTGGGATAATCTCATATCAGACTTGCAGGAGAAAATCCCAACAACAAAGCCACACGAACGCATGATTACGACTCCGAATCACTATACTTATCTGAAAATCTCTGAGGGGTGTAACCGTTTCTGCGCATTCTGTGCTATACCACTGATTACTGGACGACACACATCTGTACCTATAGAGCAGCTCGTAGAAGAAGTTAAGGACTTGGTGAGCAAAGGTGTAAAAGAATTTAATGTTATTGCTCAAGATTTGTCTTCATACGGAATTGATTTATACGGAAAGATGATGCTCCCAGAATTGATTGAACGTATTGCACAAATAAATGGGGTTGAATGGATTCGTCTGCATTACGCATATCCAGCACAATTCCCGTACGAAATACTTCCTGTTATGGCACGCTACTCAAATGTGTGCAAATACATTGACATCGCGTTGCAGCACATCAGCAACAATGTACTTGACAATATGCGTCGTCACATTACTAAAGATGAGACATTAGCGCTTATTGAACGCATTAGAACTGAAGTCCCTGGTATTCATATCCGCACAACTTTAATGGTAGGTTTTCCAGGCGAAAGTGATAGTGAATTTAATGAGTTAAAAGATTTTGTAAGATCTGCAAGATTTGAACGCATGGGAGCTTTTGCCTACTGTGAAGAAGACGGCACATATGCTGCCAAGAATTACAGCGATTCTATACCACAAGAAGCTAAGGAACAGAGACTAGCTGAGATTATGGAGTTGCAGGAAGCGATTTCTTTGGAAATTAATGAAAATAAAATTGGAACCATACAGAAAGTCGTAATTGATAGAGAAGAAGAAGATTACTATATAGGCCGTACACAATATGACTCGCCTGATGTTGACCCAGAGGTACTCGTAAAGAAAACTACAGCATTAAATATTGGCGAATTTTACAGTGTTCAAATCAACGAAGCACTGCCATTTGAATTGATAGGGGAGGTTTGCAATGGCTAATATCTCAAATGATATAATCTTGCAGGCTGTTGAAAAGGCAATTAATCACAGAATACACTTCTTCTGCTATAGATTGCCAGGCCAAGAACAACTCAACTTTGGTGCTCAAATAATTGAGCAACACACACCGATAGGCTTTTTCATTCAGCCTTTCTGCGAGGAAATGAATACTCCTCCAAGCTATATTTCTGCCCAGTTTGATGCAGTAAAGTTTCTTAAGATACCTTTGTCTTCATTACCCAGGACTAATTGTCGCTTAATTATGGCTGAAACAACAGACAAAGCGACATACATAAATCAGGCAACTCAATGTATCAAAGAAATCTCAGCAGGAAATTACAAAAAGATTGTCCTTTCCAGAACAATTTGTAATGAGTATGCTGTAATGTCATGGAAGAATGTATTCAAGAATCTTCTTGATAAAAATCCTGATGCATTTGTGTTCATATTCCATTCTGAAGAAGCTGGATTCTGGATTGGAGCGTCTCCTGAAAAGTATTTAAGTTACCATAGAGATGATATTTCAACAATGGCGCTTGCCGGAACTAGGATTTCAGGTAGCAATGAAGAGTGGGGAGAGAAGGAAATAGATGAGCAAAAAATTGTTGCCGATTATATATCTGAGAAATTCAAGCTTGCAGGAATTGATTATATCATGTCACCTACATACACTAAGAATGCTGGTTTGGTTGAACACATCTGCAACGATTTCACAGGAAAAGTGAATACTCCATCACAAGTAGATAAGTTACGGAATTATTTGCATCCCACACCTGCTATAGCTGGAGTACCGACAAAAGAAGCGGTTAAATACATCCGCAACATAGAAAAACATAGCAGAAGATATTATGGAGGATTTATTGGTCCTGTCGACGCGTGGGGCAATTTTGACTTCTATGTTAATCTGCGATCAATGGAATTTGATAGTGAAAGATATTGCATATATGTAGGAGGCGGGATTACAGCCGATTCCGATCCCGAAAAAGAATGGCAAGAAACTATTCATAAAGCAAAAACACTGCAACGCTTCCTATAAGCTGAAGTTGTAGTTGATTAAGTATGAACTGGCAGGCGGACCCATATCCATCGCGGTATTAACTGCCAGAAGAAAACAAGCAAAGCATATTTCCAGTCAATTACAGCAACCCGTTTTTTCCTTATAACAGCCTTAAATATCTTATGTGCAGCATATTCAACAGTCATTTGTGCAGGGTATTTCTGCCCATCATCAAGTAATGCAGTTGTCACAAATCCAGGGCGGATATCAGTAAATGTGATATCAAGTCCTTGCATTCTTGACAATTGATCAAGACAATCTATATAGATATTATTATATCTTTTTGTCGCACTATATGATGGAGACACGCCCAATCCTTTTGTCCCTGCAATTGATGATACGACTGTAATCTGTCCAGACTTTCCTGCTGTCTTGAAATAATTATATGCAGTCACAACCATCTGAGTGAATCCCATTGCATTGACTCTCACAGTTTCAAGCTCTACATTAGTGTTTATTTCGGTATTCTGATGCCCGATTCCTGAGCAGTGAAAATAGATATCCATTCCACCTAATTTCTCTATTAATGAATGTAACTTTGAAGGTGCCAACTCATCAATTACATCTATTACCTCATATTCTACTTGAGCAGGATATTCACTTTGTAATTTTACTAAGGGAGTTTCCCGTCTAGCAGCTACACCAACTTTCCACCCATCAGCAATAAAGCATTTTGTTACCTCAAGCCCAATCCCTGAAGATGCGCCCATTATCACTATTCGTTTCATATACCTAACTAGTTAATGATTTTAAATTTAGCAAATTTAAGCATTAGCAGTTTTGTTTCTCCCAATTCACTGAAAGAAACTCGTATTTTAGCATCTGCTCCAGTATTTGAAATTGATTCAATTACACCAATTCCAAACCGAGAATGTTCAATCTTCATGCCCTCATTCAGCTCAAAAGAATCATGACTGGTGTATTCTCCTTCATAATTTCCTCTGGATACTTGAGTTGGCCCGCTCTTCTTTACAGAAGAAACTATTGTTGGGGTAGATACTGGTTTCCTATTTTGTACAAAAATAGGTTTTGAACTATACTCATCATCTTCCCAAAGAGAAGAGCGTCTAGGAGTAGAGTAAGCATTGCCCATCATAGCAGATGTTTGTGTGAGAGAAAGATAGCTGGAGTCAATATCTCGTATGAATCGGCTCATAGTACATTGTTTTGACTGACCATTCCTATAACGAGATGTGGCAAAAGTCAATGTACAATTTGTCATAGCCCGAGTAATTGCCACATACAGCAATCTCCTTTCTTCCTCAATTCCTTCTATAGTATCGCAACTCATTGATGACGGGAACAGTTCTTCTTCTACGCCTACAATAATGACATTACGGAATTCAAGACCTTTCGCTGCATGAACAGTCATAAGAGTAACACATTCTCCATTAGATTCTTCATTACTGTTATCCTGATCGGTAGCGAGTGACACCTCGGCAAGAAAATCGCTAAGAAGTATATTCTCTTCGTCACCTGCTTCACGCTTAGTGTTTATGAAATCGCTAATTCCATTAAGCAATTCTGAAAGGTTCTCTTGCTTGCTGATGTTTTCAGGTGTTTTATCGCTGTGTACAGTTGCAAGTATAGTTGAATCCCTCAAAATAGCTTGTGCCATTTCAAAAGCATTCAAGCCATTATTATTCTTGTCAATGAAAGACTGTATAATTGATATGAAATTCTGAAGTTTCTTTAATGTTACGCTATTTATAGGTACGCTAAATTCTAAAGGATTTTGTAATATGGTCCATATACTCACATTATGCTGAATAGCTGCTTGAACTAGTTTATTTACCGTAGTATCACCAATTCCTCGTGTAGGATAATTGATAATGCGACGCAATGCTTCATCATCGTTAGGATTTATTGTCAATCGGAAATAAGATATTGCATCTTTAATTTCCTTTCGTTGATAAAAAGACAGTCCTCCATAAATACGATACGGAATGTTTCGTTTTCTCAGAGCCTCTTCCAGTACACGCGATTGTGCATTCGTACGGTATAATACAGCGAAATCCTCATATGATGAGCCTTGCACTGCTTTATGAGCTATTATCTGATTAGCAACAACATATCCTTCTTCGTAATCGGAATATGCTTGTATTACTGGGATTTTGCTACCTATATCACTTTTGGCAAAAACATTTTTATGAATCTGATATTTATTCTTCTCAATAAGTGTATTAGCTGCACCTATTATAGTTTGAGTAGAACGATAATTTTGTTCTAGTTTGAATGTTTTTAATCCTGGATATGAACGAGACAAGTTAAGTATATTTGATATATTAGCTCCACGAAATGAATATATGCTTTGAGCATCGTCACCTACTACACACAATTTGTTATGTTTCTTGCATAATTGTGAAACAATGAGATGTTGTGAGAAATTGGTATCCTGGTACTCGTCTACCAGAACATACTGGAAAAACTCTTGATACTTTTCTAGTATATCTGGATTGTCACGCAACAAAATATTAGTATAGAACAATAAATCATCAAAATCCATAGCCCCTGCCACAAAGCAGCGATTCCAGTATGACTTGTAGATAGCATAAGTGAGCGGCCGTTTAGCTCGTTCATCTGCTTGCCTTAGTTCCTTATCATTCTCATAATTTGACGGAGATATAAGCGCATTCTTCATATTAGATATGTGGCTTTGGATGTGAGACGGATTATAAGTCTTGTCATCAAGCTGCATATCCTTAATAATGGTTTTTATAAGAGAACGAGAATCGTTGGTATCATAGATTGTAAAATCATGCTTGAAACCAATTCGTTCTGCATTAATTCTCAATATTCGAGAAAAAATCGAGTGAAAAGTGCCCATCCACAATTGTGATGCATTCTCAGTACCTATTAATGATGCGATACGCTCTTTCATTTCTCGAGCAGCCTTATTTGTAAATGTAAGCGCCAATATGCGATAGGGCATATATCCATGTTCCAACAAATACACTATCTTATAAGTAAGGACACGGGTCTTACCTGAACCCGCTCCAGCAATAACTAAAGATGGTCCGTCCACATATTCAACAGCAACTCGCTGTTGATCATTCAGTTTATTCAAATACTCCTCCAAAATCTTGCTTTATTCATTTTTGTGAACCACAAATTTAGCAAATTTATATGCATTTCAATTATAAAAAATCATACAAAAAATGAACTAAGAACTAAAATATAAGTTATAGTATTAAAATTTTAATACATAATTCTTATGGTTACACAAGCACGAGCACTTTTATCAATAATCTTATTGGCATATTCATGTGTATATGTAAATTCTCAAGAAAATAACACAATTCTACATGATCCAATGCCACAGCAATGGACATATGCATCTGAATTTGCACAAACACTCCCAACTGAGGATAAGTGGTGGCAGAATTTTAATGACAAAACACTGGATACTTTGATGAGTATTGCTATTGAGAACAATTATGATTTACAAATTGCTCTAAAACGCATTGCTCTAGCAAAAAGCAGCATTAAAATTGTGCAAAGCGGCTATTATCCAGCAATATCGTTTGACGCCGGGTGGACAAAAGAGCGTATATCAAGCAAAACTGAAAATGCTTTCAATATGGGTGTCAACTACAACTGGGAAATAGATTTATTTGGGAAAATAACATCTCAAGCTAATGCAAAAAAAGCAATGTGGAAAGCAAGTAAAAGTCAGTATGACGGCACTATGGTGTCATTATGTGCAAATATTGCAACGGCATACATAAACTTGCGTACATGGCAAACTCAATTTCTTGTAGCTCAAACCCATCTTGATGCACAAAAAAGGATTCTGGACATGACTGAAGCAAGATATAAAAGCGGTCTAGCATCTATGCTTGATGTGTCTCAGGCAAAGACAGTATACATGAGCACAATGTCAACTATATCTCCTCTTAAAGCAAATATTGAATCACAGATTAACAGCATTGCTTTGTTACTAGGTATAGATGTTAATAAAATGCCATTAGGTATTATGAATGCGAATGAATTACCGAAACTTCAGTATCTGATACCTGTGGGCGTGCCCAGTGATCTATTGCGTAGAAGGCCCGACATTAAAGAGGCTGAATATACTCTTGCATCATACGCTGCGTCAATCGGTATAGCAAAAAAGGATTTTCTGCCAACACTATCACTGTCAGGAAATATTGGTTTTAAGTCAAGCAGTATTGATGATTTATTTAAGAAAGGCTCTTTTATATACTCAATAGAACCTACTCTCTCATGGACTATATTCGCCGGTTTAAGCCGTAAATATGAGCTTATTGAAGCCAAAGAACAATATATGATAGGAATTGATAACTATAACTATACTGTTAAAACTGCAATCAAAGAGGTTGAGAACTCAATGATTTCCTACAAATATATGCTCATGGAGTCCCAAGAACTTGAAAAAGTAACCAATGAGGCACTAAACACACTAAAATTATCAGTTGATTTATACAAACGCGGATTAACCGATTTTACAAATGTATTAACTTCAGAACAATCTTATCTTGAATACAACAATTCTTTAGTAGCTTCAAAAGGAAAAACAATACTTGCTTTGATATCAATATATCAAGCTCTAGGGGGCGGATGGAATACAAATCTAGATTATTAATTCAAAATAATATCAGACTATGAAAAATAAATTCTACTGTTTAATGCTAATATGTGCATTATTCATGATATCTTGCAATAAATCCAAAGATGCAAGTAACAACGATTACAGAATGAGCGTAAATGTCGCACTTCCTAAAGTGGACACTGTATTATTACATAAAAGTTATCCAGGTTTCCTTACCGCAAGAACCGAAGTGAATCTAGTTGCTAGAGTTAACGGATTCTTGCAAAAGGCTGACTACAAGGCTGGTGATTATGTGAAAAAGGGGCAACTGCTGTTTGTGATTGAACCAAAGCCATATCAAGATGCTGTACGACAAGCCGAAGCCGAACTGGTGAGCGCTAAAAGTCAGAATGAATATGCATTAACAAATTATGAAAGTACTAAGGAAGCGGCTAAAACAAATGCTGTATCTCAAATTGATTTGGCGCAAGCAGAAGCGAATTTGAAGAAGTCAATTGCAGCGGTTAATTCAGCCGAGGCTTCTCTTGAAAATGCAAAGACTAACCTTAGCTATTGCTATATACGAGCTCCTTTCAACGGACATATCACAAGTAAGTCTGTGGACATTGGCAATTTTTTAAACGGTAGTGCCAGTCCGCAAATATTGGCTACTATTTATGACGACCAGGCTATGACTGTTACCTTTACAATTGAAGACCGCCAATATATGCGAATGGTAACTGCACAGCAAAATAGCAAAGCAAACAATAATTACAACATTGTAGATATTTCATTCAATGAATCGCTACCGCATAAATATTCTGGTGAATTGAGCTATCTGTCTCCTATGGTTGATTTATCAACAGGCACAATTACACTACAAGCAAAGATTGATAATCCGTATGGTGAGCTCAAAAGCGGTATGTATTGCGTTGTTGATGTTCCATATGAAAAGCTGAATAATGCTTTATTAATAAAAGACTCTGCAATTAGTACCGACCAATTGGGCAAGTTCATCTACATAGTGAATGACTCAAATAGGGTAGTATACACACCAATTGAGATAGGGGATCTCATAGATGATTCATTGCGAATTGTCACTGCTGGTCTTAAACCAACCCAGAAATATGTTACACAAGCGATACAGAAAGTTCGAGATGGCATGAGTGTAAATCCAAAATTAACCACTAAATGATATTATAGCCATGATATCCAAATTTTTCATAGACAGACCGATATTTGCTACCGTAATTGCCATATTGATGATTATAATCGGTGGTTTGACATTATTCACTCTGCCAGTAGCACAGTATCCCGATATTACACCTCCAACGGTACAGGTTTCTGCCGTATATCCTGGCGCAAGTGCAGAAACGGTAGCAGAAACAGTGGGAGTGCCTATTGAAGCACAGGTAAATGGTGTAGAAGGCATGATGTATATGAGTTCAACTTCATCTTCTGACGGTTCTTATAATCTTACCATAACATTTGAAGTTGGTACTGATATTGATATGGCAACTGTCATGGTACAGAATCGAGTCGCAATTGCTCAAGGCAGTCTTCCTGAAGCCGTAATTCAACAAGGAGTAACGACTCAGAAACAGTCAACCAACATCGTATTGTTCTTGTCTCTTGAAGGAGATAGCACAAACAGATATAATTCTCTATATTTAAGTAATTATGCCAACTTGAATATAGTAGATGCTCTTTCAAGAATAGAAGGAGTGGGAGGAGTCAATGTTTTTGGTGCAGGCAATTATAGTATGAGAATATGGCTTAATCCCGAGACAATGAGAATACGCGGTATTACGCCATCTGATGTATATGAAGCCATTCAAGCTCAAAACATGGAAGTATCGGCAGGTAGTGTTGGCGCTCCTCCAACAAACACGAATGGAGCATTTCAGTTTACTGTTACATCTAAAGGCCGACTTGCTTCTGTATCACAATTTGGTGACATCATCATTAAAGCCAATAGTGATGGTAGCTATCTAAGATTAAAAGATATTGCAACAATTGACCTTGGTAGTGTTGATTATAATACTATATCAAATGTATCGGGTAGGGAGACTGCATTAATAGCAATATATCAGTTGCCTGGAGCAAATGCATTGAATGTTGCTAAGAATGTCAAGAAGGAACTGGATAACTTGCAGCAGTATTTTCCTAAAGGTGTAAATTATAAAGTGATTCTTGATACAACTAAGTTTGTAACTGCATCTATTGACGAAGTCGTTAAGACACTTATTGAGACTTCACTCATAGTCATGCTTGTAATGCTATTGTTCTTGCAGAGCTGGAGAGCTGTTCTTATACCAATGATAACGATTCCAGTGTCACTTATTGCTACATTTGCAGTAATGCAACTGCTCGGATTCACGATAAACACATTAACACTTTTCGGCTTAGTTTTGGCAATAGCAATTGTTGTTGATGATGCCATAGTGGTAGTGGAAGACTGTATGCGGCATCTGGATTCGGGTCAATATAATCGCCGTGAAGCAACAATTAAAGCAATGACAGAATTACAAGGTCCTGTAATCGGTGAAGTATTAGTTTTGCTTGCAGTATTTATACCAACTGCTTTTATTGGGGGGATAACAGGTCAGTTATACAAGCAATTCGCGCTTACAATTGCTATTTCTACGGCATTCAGCGGAATTAATGCACTGACACTTACACCAGCTCTATGTGCATTAATTCTTAAACGAAGAGAATCTAAATTCTTTATATATACATGGTTCAATAAATTCTTCGATAAATTCCGCGACAAGTACAAACACTATGTAGGGAAGATGCTTAAGCGTCCTGTAGCCGCACTATGCACATTTGCTGTAATAGCCGCTCTTGGATTCTGGGGACTCTATCGCTGGCCGTCATCATATATTCCTAGTGAAGATATGGGATATTTCATGACCTCAGTACAATTGCCAAGTGGCGCATCTGTTGAGCGTACAGAGAAAGTCGTTAAAGAGGTGGAAAATGAGCTTCTAAAGCTGCCTGAAGTTAATGAAGTTATCGCTATTTCAGGGTATTCATTCATGGGTGGTGGTTCAGCATCTAATGGTGGCTCTCTATTCGTTATTCTTAAGCCATGGAATGAACGAAAAGGTAAGAATGAAAGTGTGTTTGCCGTAGTAGATAAAGTGAACGAAATAACTTCACAGATTCAATCAGGAATCGTATTCTCCATTAATCCTCCGGCAATTCCAGGTCTAGGAAACTCTAATGGACTAGAAATGGAACTGCTAGACATAAACAATGAAGGTGCTAGCGAAATACAAAAGGCAATTCTTGATATTCAGGCGCAAGCTGCACTTAATAAAAATATTGCATCTGTAACATCACTATATCAAGGAAATATCCCACAATATCAGCTAAACATTGATAGGAATAAACTTGAAATGCAAGGCATAAATATTGCATCAGTATATAACACCTTGAATTATTACTTGGGACAGGCTTATGTTAATGATTTTGTTGATTTCGGCCGTATATATCAAGTAAAGATAGGAGCTGAATCAAAATACAGAGGCAACATTAATGATATCATGAAGCTGAGCGTAAAGAATAACGACGGAGAAATGGTACCATTCTCATCGTTCACTACTATTGAACCAACTCTAGGCCAAGCTAGTGTTACAAGATACAACATGTATCCGTCAGCTTCAATTACATTCAATCCTGCTGAAGGTGTGAGTTCTAATGACGGCATTAAAGCAGCCGAGGAAATTATTAAGTCCACATTGGGGAATACTTATGCGTTCTCATGGACAGGTCAAGCATATCAAGAAACGCAAGCAGGAGCTACGATTTCATTAGTACTGATATTTTCAATCATTGTGACTATTCTAGTTCTGGCAGCACAATATGAAAGCTGGACCGATCCTATTGCAGTAGTTCTAAGCATGCCGATTGCAATACTAGGTACAATTCTAGGTTGCATGATAATGGGTGAGAGTGTAAGTATCTACACGCAGATAGGTATAATACTGCTTCTTGGCTTATCAGCAAAGAATGCCATTCTTATCGTAGAATATGCCACAGATTATCGTAGTGAAGGGGAATCTATTTATAACTCAGCTCTTGATGCTGGATATGTGAGATTCCGTCCTATCATAATGACTTCACTTGCTTTTGTTGTGGGTATATTGCCATTGCTGTTTGCTACTGGTGCTGGAGCTGAAAGCCGAATAAGTCTTGGAACCGCTGTCGTTTTCGGCATGGCACTGAATGCATTTATAGGAACACTGTTTGTTCCAAACTTCTGGGATGTAATGCAACGACTGCAAGAGAGATTCACAGGTCGCAATAATTCGGAATCTCCTTCAGAAAAGAATAATTCTCCGAATCATAGTTGATATAACAGCAATAATGGCATAATCCATTAGTAACAATCAGGTATTTGGCCTTGAGTACATAATTGTATCTCACGATCTGGTCAAATACCTTTTGTGTTATTTCTACATTTGGAGCTTTATATTCAATAATAACTAACGGATTTCCGCACTTATCACTCACAAGCGTGTCACATCGTCTTTTTATACCATTTTGAGTCAAAGAAACTTCATTCCCCATTAATCCCGATGGAAAACTTTTATATTCAATGAGAAAATGAACGAATGTCTGTCTCACCAGTTCTTCAGGGGTGAGAGCAACATATTTGTGTCTTAAATTGTCAAAAATCAATTTTCTATCATTTTCACATTTAAGCTTATAATCGTATTGGGGCAAATTCAGTTCCTTTTCTATCATTTTGTCAATTTAAAAGAATTGTGTAAATTTACTGAAAATATCGAACACTGAAGTTATTATGGCAGTAAAAAAAGAGACTTTATCATATATCGAGATTCAGAACAATGTTTCTAAGGGCATATTTTCACCCATATATGTACTTATGGGGGAAGAATCTTATTACATTGATCAGCTAGAATCGTTAATAGTCTCTAAGGCGCTCACTAATGACGAAAAGGAATTCAACCTCACTATTGCTTATGGACTTGACACTGACATTCGCACAGTCATAAACGAATGTAAGCGATACCCTGTAATGTCACAATATCAGGTTGTTATTTTGCGTGAAGCTCAGAATAACAAGGAACTTGAACTGCTTCGTCATTATGCTGAAAAACCACTTGAATCAACGATACTTATTATCTGCCATAAGCATTCAAATATTAAAGCCCCGGAATTTATCAAGGAGCTTAAGGCTAAGTCTACAGGCATTGTATTTGAGTCAAAGAAGATTAGTGAGAACAATGTAGGACCAATCATCACAGAATATGTATCATCAAAAAACGGCAAAATAGATCCTAAGGCAACATCTATGCTGAAAGATTTTGTTGGTACTGACCTTGCCCGTATTTTTGGTGAAGTTAATAAGTTGTGCACTCTTCTTGGCGACAACCCTAATATTACACCCGAAATAATAGAGCGAAATATCGGCATAAGCAAGGATTTCAACAACTTCGAGCTAGAGAATGCAATACGCATCAAGAATGCATTAAAAGCCAACCAGATTATTAATTATTTTGAGAAAAATCCTAAGAATAATCCAACAGTTCTCACTATAGGTCTGCTTTTCTCATTCTTTTCTAACTTATTGCTTGCGCGTACAGCTAAAGTTAAAACCGAGCAGGGTATAATGGACGCCATTGGCACAAAATCGCCATATAGAGCAAAAATTTTCATTGAAGCAATGAAATATTATTCTACAGCAGGCTGTGTAAATATAATAGGATATTTGAGAGAGTTTGACACTAAGTCAAAAGGCATTAATTCTCGTCAGAATGAATATCAGCTCCTGCGCGAACTAATCTACAAAATTCTTCACTCATAAAATTTAGATTAGTATAAAACAATAGAGGCAAATCTCTTTAAACCGCGATTTGCCTCTATAATATTTATATTGAGGGAATTACTTCACTACTTCTTTTTTAACTGTACCGTCACTCATCTTCACAAAGTTTATACCCTTAATCGGTGCCGAAATCAATCGTCCGCTAATATCATAGCGAGCTGTTTCAATAACATCAACATCTTCCATGAAAGAATCTTCAACGCTGGTTGGAGTTCCATTCTTTAAGATAACCTGCAATGATGATTTTGAATTAACTTCGGGTGTTGTAAATGTATTTTCTACTACTTGTTGTGTAACATCAGTTTCATTGTATATTACCTTATCTATTTCTGTTGCTTCATCGGGGATAATGTAGAAAGTAACAGCATCACCATTTGCGACAAATAGACTTTGTCCGCTTGCTGTCACAGCATCTGGTGTTTCTTCTGAAACAACCTCTTCTTCAGCTAATGTAGCCTTAATGTTATTAGACATCAATTCAGCAGGTTCAATAGTGTTTTCAATGAATTTTTTGAATCTTATTGTGCAATTGTTTTCGTTTTCAGATTCGTTGTTAACTACTGAAATTTGAATATCGCTCTTTGCTGAAGGGGCAACAAACTTACTCCATAAATCAGACTGTGTATATGCACTTACACTTTCTGTTGGAATAGAGATGATGCATGCCGTAGCATCAACGCCTTCAAACGGATTATTTTCATTGTCGAGTGCCGGAGGTGTTGTACAAGGTAAACTCATGTTTAACAAGTTCGCACAATTAGCAAATGCACTAGCACCTATTGATTCAAGAGAAGTTGGAAAGTTTACTGTTTCAAGTGCAGTACATGTGCTGAATGTATTACTGCTGATTGATGTTAAAGCTGTGCTTTCCGACATATCAAGAAGTTCAAGACCTGTACAACCATTGAATGCCGTACTTGCTATAGTTGTGATGCTTGCAGGAACAGATACGCTAGTCATTTCAGTGCATTCGGCAAATGCAGACTCTCCTATAGAAGAAACCGTATATGTTTGATCCTCTATGGTCACTTCTCCTGGTATTACTACATCACCATTATAGCCATCTTCTACATTATTTTTGCTAGATAGCTCAATCTCTGTATCACTTGTAGGCACAAAATTTTGTCCCTCGACTTCTTTAGATAAATATGTAATATCATATTTTGCCCAACTTTCATCTTCTTTATATGCCATCATTGATGCAAACGGAACTTCCATAGTTATGATGTTGTAATCAAACAAAGAATTTCCTAATGTAGGAGGAATAACAGCATCGCACTTAATAGACCTTTTATAATATATTAATTGCATACCACCTTCGTCAGTGGTTTCCCAACTTGCCCCCATAGCAAATGCACTATTTCCAATACTAGTTATAGTGCTTGGTAATGTTATAGTTTTTAAACCACTGCAATCCAAAAATGTATAATTTTCAATTTTTGTAACTCCTTCTGGTATTGAGATGCTTGCTAAACGCGAACATCCGTCAAAGGCATATTCACCAATACTTTTAACTGAATTAGGTATTTCTATTTCAGACAATCGGTCACAATACGCAAAAGTGGAATTACTTATATTAGTAATAGAATTGGGAAGTGATACTGAAGTCAAAAAATAACATCCATAAAAGGCGCGTTCACCAATACTTTTAACTGAATTAGGTATAAAAACTGAAGTAATTTGGCTATTACTAAATGCATAATCTTCAATTGATGTTACAATATAAGTTATTCCGTCGATCTCTACTTCTTTTGGTATTACAACTTCTCCAGTATAGTTTCCTGAGATGACTCCTACTGTATATGGTTCAACAGATGATATAATTTTATATAATAGATTTTCTGTTGCATATTCAGAGTTTGTTACCGTTACATTACATGTAGCGGTAACATCAGAGTCTTTAATCCCCACAGTAATTGTTGCAATGCCAGCTGATATTCCTCTAATTTTTCCATTATTATCAACAGTTGCTATAGATGAGTTACTTGAAGACCAAATATATTCAGATGTAAAACTTTCATCATTTTTTACTACTATTGGTGTTAACACTGTTGTTTGATATTTTTCCAAAGTGAGCTCTGAAGATTCAAACTTAATTGATGAAATATAATCATATGGGCAAAAAGATAATATCCCGAAGCAATCTTTTTGACCAGCTACATAAATGTTTGCAGATTTACCATTTGCACACACTTGGGCTTGCACAGAACCAACATAATAATCGGTTTTAGTTTCTGCGTCCCAATAAGCAACTTCAGTTCCATCAGCTAGGTTGTAAACAGCAACTGAAGAGCCACGAGAACCGGTAGTTGCACTCTTAACAGGTAGAACCATATATTCTACTTCACCTATCTTAAAAACATCCATACCTGGAGTATTAGCACCAGCATTAAGAGCCGTATTCATTTCAAATTGTATAGTTCCTGTGTTCCAAGTGAAAGGAGAGTCTTGTCCGCTACAACGAATGTATGTCTTAGCTGCAACATGACTATCTTCTTGAGCATTAAGAATGTCATCTACAGTTTGGAAAGTAGCAACATTGGTAGAAGAGTCAAATGTAGATTCAGACATTAGATGCCAAGACCATTCATTGTCGTAAAAAATCTTACCATTATCGTCAAGACCGATGTACATAACCTGTAATATAGTAGAACCAGCTACAGGTATATACATAAATGCTCCATCAGAGATATCACCAATAATTCGAGATGGAACATCAACTCTACCTTGAACTATATCTGCTGATGGGAATTCTCCTATATGTAGATATTGCATTGCATTTCGATTAGAAGCAGGTAATAACACCCAATTCTGACAAGAAATTTTATTATTATCATCAAGTGCTACATTTACCAATATATTACCAGCATCATCAATCATAATAGCATTAAATAATTTATATGGAAAAAATTCCGATGTTGAAATATTTTCAGTAATTTGTATTCTTACACTTTCACCTATATGATTAGCATAACAAAATCCATTTACATCATAACTAGCTATTAACTTTCCATCTTCCCATTCTTCTACAGTACCCGCATCACAATTAACTCCAAATAATTTTTCTCCAAACCCGGTAGCAGTTTTAATTGAACATAATCCTGTTTCAGCATCGGCAGGTTCTGTCCATTTTGCTCGTATTTGTTGAGCGTTTACACTTAGTCCCAATAGCATTGCTGTTACCAGCAACAGGGACTTTAATAATTTTTTCTTCATGTTTTTATAAAAGTAAGTGCCGCTTGTGTCCCCGAATTTGGCAATTATGCTATTAAAATGCAGAAAGCGCAGGACATTGTTCATGTTTATTTGTTTAGAGGCATCGCCAAACGCCCAATTCTGAAATAAACAGCCCAATCCCACGCCTTATCGAATATCTCCTCGTCGTTGGGAGTGGATATACAACAAACATGAGCGTCTTGTGACTGCATTATCCTTCAGAATTATAATTTTGGCGAATTTCTAAACAAGGATAAAGCATAAAAACGCTTTCTAAAAAATATGTCCTCCTTGGCGACAACTCTTTGTCTACCAATGTTTACTGCAAAAATAACATTTTTAAATTTAATGAGCAAAAAAAAGAGCTCTCAAGAGCTCTTTAGTTTTATCGTTGATTTTAAGTGAGTTACTATTTCAACCGATACATGTAGCCGAGTGAAATCATAATAGACATGCCTGTAGATGCAGAGAACGGGTCTTTCTTTCGGCTGCCGAATGCATTACCTAGCCCATAATAGAATCGTCCTTCAAGCATAAAAGAGTTTTTGCGTTTTGCAATTAACTCAATACCGGCACCGGCACTTATACCATAATCTATTTTATTCTTTACAGGCAGGGCCAACTGCTCGGTATTTCTATTATAAATAGGAAAGCCTTCGATATTCTTTATATTATTAACATCAAAATTTGACGATAATGATTCACCAATCATGTAACCAATTTCAGGACCAGCATTGAAGAAACCACGCACCTTTGTGCTTCCGAAGAATATATGAGTCAAAATAGGCACTTGTATATAAGTGAATTTGCGTTCATATTGGAATGGAGCTTCCTCAAAGTTTTCTTTCCAGCCTCGTTGTTCCATATTTACTTCTATCAATAAACCGAAATTCTTTTCTTCAGAATAACGAAATGAAACTCCAGCCATATACCCAGGCAAGAATGATTGTGGAACAGATGGTGTAAAAGCAGTTCTTGACAATGTCATTCCGGCTTTTGCTCCAATTCCAATACGAGAATCGTAATGCGCCTGCGCTGAAACAGTATGCTGAATGAAAACCATACACGCAGCAACAAGCAATATCTTTAATGCTTTCATTTTACTTCTATTTCAATGTCATTTGATGGGGTATAATGTATTATATACACCGATTTATTTATATAACCACTCCAATTACTAGTACGCTCAAAATTAAAATGGCTTTGAATACCATCATAATTATTGTCTATTTTGGATATATCATTCTTAGCATCACACATAGCATCGATAAAATACATACCTGTATCATAACCAAGCAAACCAAACACAGGAGCGGCATTCAATGTTTTTTCTCCATACCATTTTTTATATAAAGAATTGAATTCTTCCAATTTTGGATTGTCTGGATTTGTGAAGAATCTTGAGTAGAAATATGTATCAACAGCATGGAATGTTTTTTGCCATTCATCAGTATATGTTACCCATTCAGGATAACCAAGCACTGATACCTGTATATCCGACCTGTCAGCCTTAAGCGCTTTAACCGCAGAAACCAATTTAGACATTACATTTTTAGTTCCTGAAGTAGGAATAAACAAGTACTTCTTTAAAGAATCGGTATGTTCACTTAATTTTTCAGCCATTAAAGATGTAACATATTCCATTTGAGCTACACTCTTACCTGACGATTCAATATGTGATTTCAAATCATTTGCAAAATCTTTCTTTGTACTACCTTTTTTATGTACAAAAACGATTTCATGGTCTTTGAATTCATTATCGAACCAATCATATACATCAGCATACATAAATGTTTGTGGTGTATTTATCTGAAACATATATGGATTAGTATTATAGTCTTCTGTTTTTAGAGAGAAGGCATTTACCATATATATCTTATTTTCATTACAATAAGCCGAAATTGTTTTTAATTGTTCTGAATCATCTGTAGCAAAAATCAAATCCATCTCTTTAAGTTCTGGAAGAGACAGTAATGAGTCCAATTGTGCAGAACTAGACTTAGTATCATAAGCAAAGACTTCAATATTTTCCTCGCATTGCTTTCTCGCCTTATCAAGAGCTATTAAGAACCCTTTATAGAATTCTGTATATAATCGTGCTTGTTTAGATGGCGATTGTTCATCAAGCATATATGGCAATAGCATTGCAATCTTTATGCCGTTACCTGATTTAATGTCATGAATGGAATCATATATTTCCTTAATTCTAGCAGAGCTGTTATATCTGAGTTCGTTTTCTGTTCCTTCATTAACAACCATCAACACAGAATCTTTAGTAGTAACTGGAATCTGTATGGTTTTTCCTGCCTTCACCTTATTTGTATTTGGGTTCGCAGCTTTAAGGTCGTCGATATCAATATCGTTATCTTTAGCAATTTTTTTGTAGTTGTCTCCTTTTTTAGCAACATAAGGAACCATTGTTGTAACAGAAGTTTCCTTTAATTCCGATTTTACCGAATTAGGCTGAATTTTTATTATCTCATCAACCTTAAAATTAGTAGGGGAGACACCAGGATTTAAGGCAAGAATTCCTTCAATGCTCGTGTTATACTGCTTTGATAAGCTATATAAAGTCTCGCCTTTTTTTATTGTATGGAATACGATAGAACTGGCATCTGAAGCGCTACTTTCTTCTTGTTTAGGTTGTGGAATCACTATTCTTTGTCCAGATTTCAAGCCAGCTTTCACCGATGGATTCAGAGATATTATTTCATCTTGCGTAACATTATACATTTTAGATAATCCATATAATGTTTCACCCTTATCTACTATATGCGTTACATTACTATCAACATCAATATCCGCCTTGATATTGCTATTGACATTATTATCGGAATCCAACAAATTTACAGGAATAAGCAGAACATAATCTTTCTTTAGTCCATCAACTAAGGCAGGATTATACTTCATCAAATCATCTTTGGAGACATTGAGCTTTCTCGATATACCGTATATAGTTTCTTTAGCAGCAACTTTATAACAATAGAATTCTGTATTACCAATAGTTCGTTTAGGCAAGTTTATAGAATACGCACTAAAGGCAAACAGTATAAGAATTGCACAAAGAATCTTACCAATAAATTTCTGCATATATTTATAAATTTGTTATTAACCAATATAGCAACAAAGTTACATCAAAAAAATGAAAGTATAAAAAATGGCAACATAAACATTATGTTGCCATTACAATTTGTAACTTATTTAATGTTAAATACCTAATTCTTTTGCAATTACAGCCAATTTCTCTTCAGCTTTAACATTAGTAGCTTCATACTCTTCAGCTGATGCCAATGTATCATGCACTTCCATATAGAACTTAATCTTTGGTTCAGTTCCTGATGGACGAATTGAAATCTTGGTTCCGTCAGCAGTAAAGTACTGCAATACATTAGATGTAACTGGCATATCAAGCTTTTCCACATTACCATTTGTCATATCTTTTGCTTCAAGAGTAGCAAAATCCTTGACCATTACAACTGGTGAACCTGCAAGCGATTTAATCGGATTTTCACGGAATTGCTTCATGATTGCAGCAATTTCTTCTGCACCAGACTTGCCTTGCCTTACCAACGACACGCCCTTTTCTTTAGAATATCCATATGTCTTATAGATATCAATCAAGATAGCGTTCATATCCAAGCCTTTTTCCTTGCCCCAAGCAGCGATTTCAGCCATTAATGAAACTGCAGAAACTGCATCCTTATCTCTAACAAAGTCCTCTGCCAAGAAACCATAGCTTTCTTCACCGCCACCTAGATAGCGAGCTTTGCCTTCGTTTTCTCTCATCACTGTTGCAATCCACTTGAAACCAGTGAAACAGTCATATAGCTTAATGTTCTGCTTTTCTGCAATACTCTTAACAGTATCGGTTGTAACAATCGTTTTAACAATGTACTCTTTTCCTGTCAATGTGCCTAGTTCTTTATTTCTTTGCATCAGGTAATACAAGAAAATCATAACGATTTGATTACCATTAAGCAGTTCATATTCACCCTTAAGATTCTTAACCACAACACCAACACGGTCAGCATCAGGGTCAGAAGCCATAATAATATCAGCATCTACTTCCTTTGCTTTTGCTATTGCCATAGCCATTGCCGAAGGAACTTCAGGATTAGGCGATTCTACTGTTGGGAAGTCTCCGCTTTGAATATCCTGTTCAGGAACATGTATAACATTCTCAAATCCCCATGCAGCCAATGAACGAGGAATCAAATTCTTACCAGTACCATGAATAGGAGTATATACAATCTTCAAATCCTTTTGTCTAGCAATTACATCGGGACTCAAAGACAAAGTCTTAATTCTGTCGATATATATTTTATCAATATCTTCACCAATAATTGTAATAAGTTCAGGATTTCCATTGAATTTGATTTCTTGTACACCCTGTATCTTATTTACATAATCAATAGTATTGGTATCATGTGGAGCAACCATTTGCGCTCCGTCTTCCCAATATGCCTTATATCCGTTATATTCTTTAGGGTTGTGCGATGCTGTAATAACTACACCGCTCTGACAACCTAACTCGCGAATTGCAAATGAAATTTCTGGAGTAGGACGGCAATCATCAAACAAATATACTTTAATGCCATTAGCAGAGAATATATTAGCAGTAATTTCAGCAAACTTACGGCTATTATTACGCACATCGTGTCCAACTACAACTTTGATTTCTGATTTATCCTTGAAAGCGTCTTTCAAGTAATTAGCCAAACCTTGAGTAGCTGCACCAACTGTGTATATGTTCATTCTATTTGAACCAACACCCATAATACCACGCAAACCTCCTGTTCCGAATTCCAAATCCTTGTAGAAGCACTCAATTAGTTCAGTTTTGTCATCGTTGTCAAGCATCTTCTTCACTTCATTGCGTGTTTCTTCATCGTAATCTGCACCAAGCCATGTTGTAGCTTTGGCAGTAACAGATTTAATCAATTCTTCGTCTTTCATAATAATGTATATTTTTATTAATAATTTATTTTTCAAGAAAGTACACAAATTTAGTCTATTTTCCCTTTATGTACAAATTTTGGAGATTTAACAACTGAAAAAATATTTCATTACCTTTATCATATTGCAATGATCTTCAACCGATCCAGTTTCTCTCACTGAATGCATTGCCCACAATGCGTTACCTACATCTACTCCTTCAATATCAATCTGTGATGTCAAGATATTTCCAAGTGTAGAGCCTCCAGCTACATCAGAATGATTAACAAAATACTGATACGGAGAGCCTGATGCTTCACATAAACTGCGGAAAATAGCTGCAGAATGGGCATCGGTCATATATTTGCAATTTGCATTAATCTTGATAACTGGTCCTCCTCCAATTGAAGGGTGATTAGTTGGATCGTACTTTTCAGCATAATTCGGGTGAAATGCGTGAGCATTATCAGCAGAAATCATAAAAGACTTTGATAATGCTCTCATGAATTCCTCAGAATTATCATTATAGTTACGGCAAATTCTCTTCATTATATTCTTTAGAACTGGTGATGCAGCACCTTGCTTTGTACCGCTGCCGGTTTCTTCATTATCAAAAATTGCAATAATGCGAGTTGAATTTGTATCGGTTCCCTCTAGCAATGCCATTAACGATGCATGCACCATACTTAAATCATCTAATCTTCCCGAAGATATGAACTCTTCATGCAGACCTACTAAACCCGCCTTCTGAGTATCGTACACAAGCAAATCAAAATCAAGAATATCATCAATAGATACTGATAATTCATTTGCAATAGTATTCAACAGAATATTATCCTTTTCGGCTATTTCATTAAAAATACCGATTACTGGCAACATGTCTTTCTGTTTTGAAAGATGATTACCATCATTAACCGAACGATTAAAATGAATAGCTAAATGAGGTATTAAAAGTATAGGACGATCAACTTTAATTATCCTTGTAATCGGGTTAAGGACATCTTTCCCTTTTAGTATTACGCGTCCAGCTACCGATAGGGGACGGTCAAACCAAGTATAAAGTATTGGCCCCCCATATACTTCAGTATTTAATTTGACAACACCTTTCTCGCTTTTAATTTCAGCATTAGGCTTGACTCTGAAACAAGGGGAATCGCTATGAGCAGCAATAATCTTAAATCCAGTTTCAGCAGGAGACTTATCTCCTAGAACAAAAGCAAATATAGCTGAATCATTCTTTGTTACATAGTACTTACCATTCTTCTCCAAAGTCCATGAGTCAGAAAATTTCAGTTCTTTGTAACCATTAGCATTCAACTGATTCTTGACAGTCTCAACTGCACAAAAATTACAAACACTACTATCCAGGAATTCGATTAGCGATTTAATGTATGTATTCATATTTATGGTATTATTAGTCAATTATTTCATTATTATATTTCACATTATGCAACGCTCTTAATACATTAACTAATGTTTGGCCCCAATACTCACTAAAATTGGTCTTAAATGACAGGATAATATCATTCGCCACCTCTGCAGGAGAATTTTTCACTGACATAACTAAATTGTACATTTCTTGATATAAATCTGACAAATTCTCTGATATAGTAGTCAATATAGGAGCATCAGAATATTTCATATCTTCCTCAAAGACTTCCAAATAGTCATCTTTATCTCCAAGCACTTGATATAAAGCTTCTCTCACCGAGTTATATTCAGTTTCTTGCAGATAGGATTCAATATAAACCATAGATTCTTCGTCTTCTTTTTCTTCCACATCAGTTACTGACATATATATGCGAGGCAACAATTTCAACATTTTGTCAACAAATTCAATGTACTCATTTTCTTGAGCATTCTCAAGCACATGACAATATTCATTTGCCATTGCTATAAGCATTAAGCTATTTCGAGATAAAGAAGTTTCTTCCATAAAATCTACCTATATAATTTATGTTCAAGAATGTACTTGTATACATCTTGAGGCAAATAAAAATTCATATTCATGCTATTCTTTAGCTGCTCCCTTATATAAGTTGATGACAACTCAATAATAGGAGAGGAGAGTTTGGTTACAGAACCAGCTAACTCAACAGGTATATCAATATCAAATCCTTGCCTAGGATAAATCATAATCTTATGACTCTTAAGAATTTCATCATGATTTTTCCACCGATTGAAAACATTCCAGTTATCGGCACCTATTATCAGCACAAACTCATGCTGAGGAAATTTCTCTTTTAATGCCCGTAAGGTATCAATTGTATAAGAGGGGCGTGGCAATGTAAACTCAAAACCTGAAGTAATTACATTATCACACTTACGCGCAACTAGTTCAGCCATAGCCAATCGATGAACATCATAAGACTGCGCCAAATTATCTTTCAAGGGATTCTGCGGAGACACCATAAGCCATAATTGCTCAATATCAGTATGTTGAGTAATATAGTTTGCTAAAATAGCATGTCCAGTATGAATAGGATTAAATGAACCTCCTAGAATTCCTATTTTCATTACTTATTCACAAATTCACTAATTATCGTTTCTGTTTCAGCTATAGCCTCACTCAATTTATCATTAATAACAATGCAATCAAATTCCTTAGAGAATGAAATTTCATATTCAGCTTTACCCACGCGTTCAGCCAAAGACTCGGCTGTTTCAGTACCACGATTTAAAAGCCTTTCTCTTAACACTTCAACACATGGAGGCTTTATAAATATCGACAATGCTTTATCACCGTATTGTGACTTAACATTTATTCCGCCTTTAACATCGATGTCGAGAATCACATTCTTACCTGAGTCGCAAATTCTCTCGATTTCTTTTTTAAGCGTTCCATAATATCGGCCTGGATAAACTTCCTCATATTCAACCAATTCATTATTATTTATAGCTTCTTGAAACTCATCTACACTCAAGAAATAATAATTTACACCGTGCTTTTCTCCTTCACGGGGCAATCTCGTTGTAGCAGAAATTGAGAAAGCCAAATTCAAGCTAGGATTCTTAATGATTTCTCCAATAATAGTTGATTTACCACAACCTGACGGAGCTGATAATATAATCAATTTTCCCTTTGACATAGCTTATTACATTACATTAAGAACCTGTTCTTTTATTTGTTCAAGTTCGTCTTTCATCTTCACTACAATACGCTGCATTTCAGCATGATTGGATTTAGAACCTAAAGTATTTATTTCACGGCCCATTTCTTGTGAAATAAACCCTAATTTCTTACCTTGTCCATGACCATTATCCAGTGTTTCCATGAAGTAGTCCAAATGGTTCGTTAACCTGAGTTTCTCTTCATTGATATCAAGTTTCTCAATATAATATATCAACTCTTGTTCCAATCTATTTCTGTCATAATCTACGGCATCGAGCTTTGACAAAGAATCCTGTATTCTAGCTTTTATTTTTTCTACCCGTTCCTTTTCATATGGTTCGACTTCTGATAGCAGCTTGCGTATATTGCTTATCTTCTCGGCAAAAAAGTGATACAAGCGATCTCCTTCTTGTTTTCTAAAATCCATCAACGCATTAATAGCTTGATTTACTGTTTTAAACAATGCATCATATTCTTCATCAGCTACAACATCAGAACTATCTGATTTCATCACATCAGGTAATCTAAGCAATGTAGCATACCAATCATTGGGAAGAGGTATTGACAATTCTTCCGATAGTTTCTCTATTTGAGATTTATATGAAGAAACTATTGGTATATTAATATTTACCGCCGAAGTCTCTTCAGAGAGTTCGGTGGTAACAAACAGTTCAACTTTACCGCGCTCTAAAGAACGAGACACCTCGTTCCTCAGTTCCAATTCTTTTTCTCTATAGGATTGAGGCAGTTTTACCAGCAAATCCAATTGTTTACTATTTAATGATTTGATTTCGGCAGTTATCTTTTTACCTGCGAGTGAAACTACCGATTTACCAAATCCGGTCATTGATAATATCATTGCTATATATATTTTTTTGCAAAAATAGTGTCTTATTTCCAAGAAATAGCAATAAAAACAGAAAAAACTGTAATTTTGCATTAACTTTTGAATTAATATATGGCTAACATATTAAATATTGATACATCTACCGATGTTTGCTCTATTGCACTCACTAGTGAAGGAGAGGTATTAGAGCATCGTGAGGACTATGAAGGGCAGAATCATGCTAAGGTTCTAAGCTCATTTATTAATGATATGCTTACATATGCGACACCACGCGGGATTAAACTTGATGCAGTATCGGTGTGTACTGGTCCCGGCTCTTATACTGGGTTACGCATAGGACTTTCCGAAGCTAAAGGATTATGTTTTGGTCTCGACATTCCGTTAATAGGGCTAAGTACATTAGAACTATTGACTGTAACTGTTATGTTTCGTGAGTTTTGGGATGAAGATGTTTTATTCATTCCAATGATTGACGCTAGAAGAAATGAAGTATTTACCGGTGTATATGATCTTGCACTGAATAAAGTCATGTCACCGCAGCCTCTTATACTTGACGAAAATTCATTTAGTGAATTCAAAGACAAGAAGCTGGTTGTTTTTGGTAACGGCTCCGATAAAGCCAAAGGTTTGCTTAACATCCCTGATGCGAAATTCATACATGGCATTAAACCTGAAGCAGTGAATATGATGGCTTTATCCGAAAGAGCTTTCCGAAACAATGATTTTATTGACATTGCATATTCAACTCCGGAATATCTGAAAGAATTTCAAAGTACAACACCAAAAAACAAAGTTTAGCAAATAACATTTAAAACAAAAAGATGAAAATTTTGTTGGATAATTTATATCCACAATTTGTCATTTTAAGTTAATAATTTAACTTTGTATTGAAATCATTCAATATTATGCTAGAATACAACAACCAGAAAGGACAATTAATACTGCCGGAATACGGAAGGAACATTCAACAAATGGTTGAATATTGTACAGCTCTTCAAGATAGACAAGAAAGGAATCGTTGTGCAAATACGATAATACAGAGTATGGGGAATTTGTTCCCTCAGCTAAGAGATGCTCCCGAATTCAAACACAAGTTATGGGACCATCTTGCAATCATGTCAAATTTTTCATTAGACATAGATTATCCTTATGAAGTAATCCAAAAAGAAAATTTGCATACATCTCCCGACCCAGTGTCATATCATCTGGAGCCAATTAAGTTCAGACACTACGGAAAAATCATTGAACAAATGATTTATAGGGCTTGCGAGTATCCAGAAGGGGAGGAGCGTGACAGTTTGATACTACTTATCGCAAATCATATGAAAAAACTCATATACGGCATTAACAAAGAAGATGTTGAAGATGAGAAAATTTTTAATGATTTATATTGTTATTCAAGAGGACGAATCAAACTTGATCCCTCGACGCACAAGCTCCATGTCTTTAAAGAAGCTACAACTGCAACTAACAACTCAAAGAAGAATTCAAAAAAGAAAAAATGATTAGGCGTGAAGAGCTCATCGAGATAGGGGTATACAATAAGCCTCATGGGATAAATGGAGAGATTTCTGCTTCATTTGACTATGATATTGATACAATAATCCCTTTGGAATGCCTTATATCTGAAATTAACGGAATTTATGTTCCTTTTTTTCCTGAAAGCAGGCGTACTAAAACAGATTCTACTCTACTAATTAAAATTGAAGGAATAGATAATGATACTAGTGCAAAGACTTTAGTAAATCATAAAATCTATGCCCACAAGAATGAGTTCAAGAGTATTCAGGAAGAGGTAATGTCAAGTGAAGATGAACTTCCTCTTGATTATTTTATTGGATTTAGCCTTTTAAATGAAGAAAACGAAATATTAGGAACTATTACAAATGTTGATTGCAGCACCGAAAATTTCTTGTTCATTATAACCCAGAACGATAAAGATATATTCATACCTGCAACCGATGATTTCATTATAGATATTGACATTAACAGTAAAACATTAACAATGTCCCTGCCAGAGGGATTACTAGACATTTGAATTATGAGTACATTTGACGAAAATGATGCGATAGATTTTATCCGCAATTATGTTCCAGTTGCTATGAAAGATAAATATAGCGATAATGACATTTTGTTATTAATGGATACAATGTATGATTTCTACGATGACGAAGATGACGACGAAGAGGAACCTTCCGATAGTGAAGCATACATTAATCGGATTGTGAATTATGTAAAGAAAAATCTACGAAAAGACCCCGATAACAATATTGAGATGGACGATGTGAAACATCTTGTTATGGGTGAAATTGAATATGAAAATACTTTAGACATAATTTAACAAGATGAGAGCAAAACGCATTATTACATCTATTTGTATACTTCTGGCAATATGCAATATACTGCCATGTAGCATTGATGCAAAAAAGCAAAAGAAATCGGATATTGATATCTATGAGTTATCGATAGACGAAAATATATCCTCTCCCCAATTGGGCAAGCAGTCTAAAAACATAGTATTATTCCAGTCTGAACAAATAAAATCCATTAAATCTCTAATTTCAAAGGGATACCCATACACTGTTGAGACACAACGGAATGGTGAAGTTATTGCAGTCACAATTCAAGCTAGACATTTGTTCAAGCCAAACGAATATACACTGTCAGATAACGGAATGGAACGGCTGAAACCACTACTTAAATATCTTAAAAGCGAGAATCTTTACAAAATGGTTATTGCGATGCATTCCGACAATACTGGAAATAACGCTTACAGCATGGACATCACCACCAAGAGAGTTAATTCCGTTTTTGATTGGATTGCCAATAATAAGGGTATACACACCGAGCTAGTAGTTCCTTATGCATTAGGCAATAGCGATCCGATAGTTGACAATAATTCAATTGTTAATAGAGACAAGAATCGTCGATTAGTGATTTATCTTATACCAGAGAAGGGTATGATAAGTCAAGCCAAGAAAGGCTATATAAAACTATAGCATATAATAAGAATTTAAAACAAATAACTTAACTTTGCAATATAAATCACAATTAGATAATGGCAAAAGAGCTTAAAGACTTGACAAAAAGAGCTGATAACTACTCTCAATGGTATAATGACCTAGTAGTTAAAGCTGACTTAGCTGAGCAATCGGCTGTAAGAGGCTGTATGGTAATAAAGCCTTACGGTTATGCAATCTGGGAAAAAATGCAACGCGAACTAGACGACCGTTTCAAAGCGACTGGACATGTAAACGCATATTTCCCGCTATTAATACCTAAATCATTCTTAAGCCGTGAAGCTGACCATGTGGAAGGTTTCGCGAAAGAATGTGCAGTTGTAACACATCACAGACTTAAAAACTCACCCGACGGAAAGGGAGTAATAGTTGATCCTGAAGCAAGACTAGAAGAAGAACTAATCATTCGACCTACTTCAGAAACAATTATATGGAATACATATAAGAATTGGATTAACTCTTATCGAGATCTTCCTATTCTATGCAATCAATGGGCAAATGTAATGCGATGGGAAATGCGTACTCGTATGTTCTTAAGAACTGCTGAATTCTTGTGGCAAGAAGGCCACACAGCGCATGCCACTAAAGAAGAAGCCATTGAAGAAGCAGAAAAAATGCTGAATGTATACGCTGACTTTGCCGAAAGCTGCATGGCAGTACCTGTTGTTAAAGGTGTAAAGACTGCAAACGAGCGTTTTGCAGGTGCATTGGATACTTATACTATTGAAGCAATGATGCAAGACGGCAAAGCACTTCAATCTGGAACATCACACTTCTTGGGACAAAACTTCGCAAAAGCTTTTGATGTTAAGTTTATAAACAAGAATAATGAATTAGAATATGTATGGGCAACTTCATGGGGAGTATCGACTCGCCTAATGGGAGCTTTAATTATGACACATTCCGATGATAACGGTCTTGTATTACCTCCAAAACTAGCTCCAATACAGGTTGTTATAATTCCAATTTACAAGAGCGAAGAGCAGTTAAATGCCATTAATGAAAAAGTTGACCCAATAGTAAACAAGCTAAAAGCTATGGGCATTAGTGTCAAATACGACAATGCTGACAATAAGCGACCAGGATTCAAGTTTGCAGACTATGAATTGAAGGGGGTACCTGTGCGTCTAGTTCTTGGTGCTAGAGACATTGAAAACAACACCATTGAAGTAATGCGTCGCGACACTCTTGAAAAGCATTCTGCTTCTCTTGACAATATCGAAAACTATGTTGCTGACCTTTTGAACGAAATACAGCAAAACATCTATGACAAGGCCTTGAAGCATCGCGAAGATAAGACTTATGTGGTTGACACTTGGGAAGACTTCAAAGAAAAATTGGAAGAGGGTGGTTTCATATTAGCTCACTGGGACGGCACTACCGAAACCGAACTAAAAATTAAGGAAGAGACTAAAGCTACGATACGCTGTATTCCTCTAGAAGGAGACAAGACACCTGGAAAATGTGTTTACACAGGCAAGCCATCTGCGCAAAGAGTAATTTTCGCTAAGAACTACTAAATCATAGATTTTCACTTGCAACAAGAGGACTGATTACACATTATTGTGTTCTCAGTCCTTTTTAATGCTTGACAAAGCGAATTTGACTTTTATCTGTTGGAAAATAGAATGTGATAATATTGACGCCGTCATATTGCACATAAGTGTCATCTTTTAGCTCATTCATCATAGAGTCGTACCATACGAGATTGTAATTCCCTTCAAATATGGTGGGTACCAATCGTGCTTTTAGCATTCCACATCTCCAATTAGAACTATTAACCATAGCTCCTTCATAATATAATACATCATATCCCATTTTCTCATTCTTCAAAATGGCAATAGTATACTTCCCACCCAATTTTAATCTCTTGTCATCTAAATCACGATCAAGATACTCCCAAAATCCTTCGATAGAATTACCTTCAATAGATTGAATATAAGAGTTGATTTCTCTCTTAGTCCACTTCGTAACTAATTTGTTCTTATAGTCTATCGCCGAACTAATAACAATTCTTTCTACACACACATCTGAACCCGGTCCAGAATAATAACCAAACTTAGAGTTTGGTTCAACTATCACATTTGAAGATGAACATACCAACGACAATTCATGATTACCTATGTAGACATTAAGAGATGGTCCTTTAGATTCAATCATCAACACATTAAAGCCATCATTCAAATTTACATTTTCTCTAACTTTATTTTCATAAAGCATCTGCTCAAAACCATTCGTTACTTTAATCAATTCAACAATTAAACATCTGTCATTCAATATATCATCATATTGAATTGATTTATATCCTCTTAGCTTTACCGCACAGTAATTCAGTTCATCTACATAATTCCAAACCAAGCCCCATTCAGGATTTTTGATCTTTACTATACTACCATTCTTATCCTGAACTTTTGTCTGTTTATCTTCTTTGTTATTTAAATTGCGAAAACGAATATATATATTAGTATTATCATTAATGTCATAAGCTTCAACATTAAAGACCTTGTCATTCGCTTTATTACTCAACCTCAAGCACTTGCCATCTAACGCACAATATTCTTTTTTGAATCCTTCAAACTCATTCAAACAGGTAAAATATTTAGTATCTGCACTATAAGAAACAGTGCATTCAATATACAAAAGAACAATCAGTAATAGCCGTTTATTAAGTAACATATAAATACAGATGTTAAATTAATTGTTAATTATATGAACCAATAAATGTAAATGGATTCATAACGCAAAGATATTACAATATTTTTATTACCTTTGTTAGTTGATAAATGATTTTGGTTAAAATGGAGTTAATCCTATATATAATATTTAGAGGTTTAGCAATTGGCATATTGGTTTCTGCGCCAATGGGGCCGATTGGTGTACTCTGTATACAACGCACTCTTAACAAAGGAAGATGGTCAGGTTTCTTCACTGGATTAGGTGCAGCTTTATCGGATATGATATACTGCATATTGACTGGTGTAGGAATGTCATTTGTGATTGAGTTCATAGAAAGTAACCAATATCTTCTTCAAATAATTGGCAGCGTTGTACTGTTAATTTACGGTATATATTTGCTACGAAAGAATCCTGCAGGCAGCTTGAAAGCGCCACAGCCACAAAAAGCATCATATCCTAAAGACTTTTTAACTGGTTTTTTATTGACTTTTTCAAACCCTTTAATACTATTCCTAATAATCAGTTTCTTTGCAAGATTTAGTTTCTTGTCACCTGATTATCACTTCTATCACTACATTATAGGGTTCTTGTTTATCTTTGTCGGCGCATTATTATGGTGGTTTGTAATTACATATTTTGTTAATAAAGTCCGCTCTCATTTCAATGTAAGAAGCATGTGGCTAGTTAACAGGATTATAGGCATTATCATCGTATTAATGTCTGCTTTTGGATTTATTATGGGAATTAAAGATTATATTAGCATTTTATGAGCAGCAACATTACAAAGAAAAGTCTGACAATTCCTTTCATTCCTCAGTTAGATGAAATGGGAATGGAAGAAGCGAGTTCTTTTTTAGAAAGAGAAGAAGTCAAACACCATATAAAATGTCGCAATTGGGTGGAGAAATTCCATTATCATCCACTTACGGCTTTTACTATAGCATATTCAACAAAGTATATTTATGTTGATTTCTATGTAAGAGGCAATTATTTGAGAGCTGTCAATTATACCAACAACTCACCAGTTGCTGAAGACAGTTGTGTAGAATTCTTCTTAAATGTACCAGGAAGTAAAGAGTACTGGAACTTTGAATTCAATTGCATCGGAACTGTCAATTCTTCCCATAGAGAAACCCGCGAGAATCCGTCAAGACTTACAGATGCTGAAATTGACCAAATCAAGCGGTATGCCTCATGCGGGACAAGACCATTCAAAGAGATGGAAGGACTTTTCTCGTGGAATCTATTGATTGCTATACCTTTTTCACTTATCGGTATAGATATAAATGATATGCCTGAAAAAATCACCGGAAACTTCTATAAGTGTGGCTCAAAAACTAGCAATCCGCATTTATTAAGTTGGTCTCCAATTGACTATCCCAAACCAGACTTCCACCGTCCAGAGTTCTTTGGTGATTTGTTTTTTCAGAACAAAGAATAAGACTATTGCTAATTTACTATAAACAAGCCTAAATTTACTATATATGCAGCCATTTGTACATCTACATGTTCACTCACAATTCTCAATTCTTGACGGCCAAGCATCAATTAAAGCATTGGTGAACAAGGCTAAAGAAAATGGAATGAGAGGAATTGCTATCACCGATCATGGTAACATGTTCGGTATTAAGGAATTCCATGACTATTGCAATAAAGTGAATGGAGACTTGAACTCATCAATTAAACAGCTATCAAAACAACTAAAAGAACTTGAGAGCAATAACAAATCCGATATAGCAAAAATTGATAGCATCAAAGCTGAAATAGAGGAAATAAAGGCAAAACGGTTTAAGCCTATTTTCGGTTGCGAAATGTATGTTGCGGAGAAAAGTTTATATGAACACACTTCAAAGAGTGATACAGGTCGCCACTTAGTTGTACTTGCCAAGAATGAGACAGGATATCATAATTTGATTAAACTTGTTTCAAAAGCATGGACCGACGGTTTCTATTCTCATCCTAGAACAGATAAAGAAAGCCTAAAGAAGATGAGTGAGGGACTAATTGTATGCTCTGCTTGTCTTGGTGGAGAGATACCCAGATTGATTCTCAAGGATAGGGTAGATGAAGCTAAAGAATGTGCAAAATGGTTCAAAAGCGTTTTTGGTGAGGATTTCTATCTTGAGCTTCAACGCCATAAAGCCACTGTTCCTGTTGCTAATCATGAAACATTTCCTTTGCAAGAAAAGGTAAATAATACATTAATCTCATTTTCTAAAGAATTGGGCATAAAACTGATTTGCTCAAACGATGTACATTTTGTTAATGAAAGTGATGCAGATGCACATGACCGGCTCATATGCTTATCTACAGGAAAATTCCTAAGCGATGAGAAACGCATGCTTTACAGTAAGCAAGAATGGCTCAAGACTCAGGAAGAAATGAATGAACTGTTTGCCGATGTTTCTGAATCACTTTCTAACACCCATGAAATTCTTGATAAAGTAGAATTCTACTCAATTGATCATGATCCTATTTTGCCTAATTTCCCATTACCAGAAGGATTTAATGACAATGACGACTATTTGAGGCACCTAGTTTATGAAGGTGCAAAAAAGCGTTGGGGTGAGCTTGATGAAGAACATATTGAGCGTATTGATTTTGAGCTTAACACAATCAAGAACATGGGATTCCCTGGATACTTCTTGATTGTTCAGGACTTTATTCAGGCTGCACGAGAATTAGGAGTCTCGGTAGGTCCTGGTCGTGGTTCTGCAGCGGGTTCTGCGGTAGCATATTGCTTGGGAATTACACAAATAGACCCGATTAAATACGATTTGCTATTTGAGCGTTTCCTTAATCCCGATCGTATTTCATTGCCTGATATCGATATCGACTTTGATGACGACGGAAGAGCAAGCGTCCTAAAATATGTCACACAAAAATACGGTGAAGAAAAGGTCGCACATATCATTACATATGGAACAATGGCTGCAAAAATGGCCATAAAGGACATTGCACGCGTTCAGCAATTACCATTACCAGAAAGTGATCGTCTTGCTAAAATGATACCTAGCAAGCCTAACGACATGCCTTCTCAAGATAACGGTAAAAAATATGCTATCACTATTTCTAACTGTGTTAAATGTTTTCCTGAATTTGCAGCAGAGAAGAATAGTAGCGACCCTAATATTGCTACTACAATACAATATGCAGAAGCATTGGAAGGCAATGTTAGAAGTACAGGCGTACATGCTTGTGGTGTCATAATTGGGCGTGATGATATTACAGATTGGGTTCCAGTTAGTACTGCTCCCGATAAGGACGGCACAAAAATGCTTGTTACACAATATGAAGGAAGTGTGATTGAATCTACAGGATTGATTAAAATGGACTTTCTCGGTCTTAAAACACTTTCTATCATAAAAGAAGCTCTTGCCAATATCAAGAATACCCATAATATTGACATTGATATTGAGAGTATACCTATTGATGATAAGAACACATACAAATTATACTGCGAAGGGAAAACTGTAGGCACATTCCAATTCGAATCCCCAGGCATGCAAAAGTACTTGATAGAGCTTCAGCCATCTACATTTGAGGATTTGATTGCAATGAATGCTTTGTACCGTCCAGGACCAATGGACTATATTCCTGATTTCATTGACCGTAAGCATGGCCGTAAGCCTATTGAGTACGATATACCCGTTATGGAAAAATACCTTAAGGACACTTATGGCATTACAGTATATCAAGAGCAAGTCATGCTCCTGTCCAGACTTCTAGGCAATTTCACCAGAGGAGAGAGTGATGCCCTTCGTAAAGCAATGGGTAAGAAACTTCGTGACAAGCTGGATCAAATGAAACCTAAATTCATTGATGGCGGCAAAAGCAATGGTCACGACCCAGTTGTGCTAGAAAAGATATGGCAAGACTGGGAGAAATTTGCTTCGTACGCATTCAACAAATCACATGCCACATGCTATTCTTGGGTTGCATACCAAACTGCATATCTTAAAGCTAATTACCCGCCTGAATATATGGCTGCCGTACTTAGTCGCAACTTAAATGATATTGACAAGCTTACAAAATTCATGGATGAATGCAAGTCTATGAAAATATCGGTAAAGGGCCCTGACATTAACGAAAGTTTCAAGAATTTCAGTGCTAATAAAGCAGGTGAAATCCGTTTTGGTCTTGGAGGCATTAAGACTGTTGGAATGAATGCTGTAGAAGCAATTATTGAAGAGCGTAACGCCAATGGTCCTTTCAAGTCAGTTTATGATTTTTTTGAACGAGTTGATTTATCTACATGCAACAGAAGAACTATCGAAGCACTTGTGCTTGCAGGATGTTTTGACTGTTTCAAAGAGATTTCTAGAGAAGACTTCTTTGAAGTCAATACAAAAGATGAATCTTTCATAGAACAATTGCTAAAATACGGCAACCGCTTTCAAAGCGATAAAAACAATCAAGCGACCTCATTATTTGGCTGCCTTGAGGAAAATGTTGTTTTTACGACAAAGCCACAAATACCCCATGCAGAAAAATGGGCAAATATTATAAAGTTAGACAAAGAACGGGAATATGTAGGAATGTACCTTTCTGCCCATCCTTTAGACCCGTACTTTATGGAACTGGAATATGGCTGTAATACAAAGTTAAAAGATCTTAGAGATCTTAATACAACACTTGACAAAGACATGGTTTTCGGTGGATTAGTTGTTGGATTTGAAGTAAAGCCTACTAAAACTGGAGGTCAGTTCGGTATAATGAAGATAGAAGACAAAACTGGAAGTCATGAATTCAGGTTATTTAAGGACAAGCTAGTTGCATTTAGAAATTATGGCGTAGTGGGAACTCCTATTATCGCACACGGAATGTACCAAAAAAGACAATATAATGACACTGTAGACTTCAACCTAACAAGCATGGAACTGCTTGAACAGGTAAAAGGAACTATGGTACATAGTATAACAATTAACCTTAAAGACCGAGACTTAAAGGAATCATTTATGACACCGCTAAAAAACATGCTGACAAGCTCTACACAGAACCGTGGCGACTTGTTCTTTAACATATTAGATTCCGACATAAAAAAATATGTATTGCTTCATTCAAGATATAAGATTCCTATCACAAAGGATCTAATTGATTACTTGAATGATAAAAACATTGAATTTGAGATTAATAAAAACTAAATAATAATAACAATTAAACAATACTTATTATGGCTTATACTTTTAATGACGAAAACGCAAAAGTTGAGATTGAATCAGGCAAAGCTGTTGTAATTGATTTCTGGGCTGAATGGTGTGGACCTTGCAAAAGAATTGCACCAATTATTGATGAATTGGCAGCTGAGTATGAAGGTCAAGTACTAATAGGAAAATACAATGTTGATGACTATTCCGACTTGAGTACAGACTATAGTATTCGCAACATTCCTACAATTCTTTTTTTCAAAGATGGCGAATTAAAAGAGCGTAGCGTAGGATCTATCAAGCGTGAAGAACTTGATGCTAAAATAAAAGCACTGCTATAATTTTAGCCACTTACAATCATATAAAAGCAGATGAATCATAAATTCATCTGCTTTTATTTTTTTATATCATCAAAAAGAACTAATTTTGAAAATGAATAGAAAAGCACATAATACATGAACATAGTATACTGTGCTATAATATATGATTAAAACACCTGCATGAAAATAGAGTTATCTGAGTTTGAATCTCAGAAGGGTAATATCTCAATATATAAATTAACTAATAGTTCTGGAGCTAGCGTAGAACTATCTAGTTTAGGAGCTGGCATATTGTCAATATATGTACCAGATAAGGATGGAGTATTGACTGATGTCGTACTTGGATATTCTAATTATAGGGATTACATATATGATGGACCTTGTGCTGGAAAAACTGCTGGAAGATATGCAAATCGCATTGCAAAAGGGCATCTGGAGGTTAATGGTAAGATATACAAGCTAAACACTAACTGCGGTCCAAATTCATTGCATGGAGGTCCAGAAGGATTCCAAAATCAGAATTGGGAATCAGAAATACAGGATAACAAAATTGTTTTCACATATAAGAGTAAAGATGGTGAAGAATTTTTCCCTGGAAATGTTGATGTTAAAGTCACATACGAATGGACTGAAAACAACACATTAACAATAGATTACTATGCTACTAGCGATGAAGATACTGTTATCAACCTGACTAATCATACCTATTTTAATTTAAATGGCGTTGGCAATAATGACATTCTTGAACATACGCTAAAGATAAACAGTTCATTTTATCTGCCAACCGACGAGACTTTAGTGCCTACAGGAGAATATGCTTCGGTAAAAGGCACACCTATGGATTTCACGACTCCTAAAGCATTGGGAACTGACATAAATTCCGATTTTGATGCAATTAGGTACGGAAAAGGATATGACCATTGCTGGTTAGTGGACAATTATGAAAATAACGAGATAAAAGAAATATGTGTACTTAAAGAAAAGAGCACAAATCGTGAACTACTTATTAGCAGTTCGCAAGTTGGAGTGCAAGTATATACAGGCAATTGGCTAAATGATAGCCCTCTTGGTAAAAATGGCATAAAGCATTTTGATTATTGTGCTGTAGCCATTGAATGCCAAGGACTACCTGATGCACCTAACAAGCCTCAGTTCCCGTCTCAATCTCTCAAAAAGGGAGAGGCATATAAACAAACAATTGTATATTCATTTAAAGTAACAGATAAATAACATGAAGCCAACATTACTACTTTTAGCAGCCGGCATGGGGACACGATATGGTGGCCTTAAACAGCTTGATGGAGTGGGACCTAACGGGGAAACCATTATGGATTACTCTATATATGATGCTATCCGAGCAGGTTTTGGAAAAGCTGTATTTGTTATTAGAAAAGATTTTGAAGAAGAGTTCCGCAACAAAGTTTTGTCAAAATACGAGAACCTTATTGAAACAGAAATAGTATTTCAAGATGTAAATTCACTTCCAGAAGGATATGTTTGTCCCGAAGGAAGAATTAAACCTTGGGGTACAAATCACGCAATACTAGTCAGCAAAAATGCGGTGAAAGAACCATTCTGTGTTATAAATTGCGACGATTTTTATAACAAGGATTCGTTTATGGTCATCGGGAAATTCCTTTCTGCACTTGAAGAAAATACTAAAGACAACTATGCAATGGTTGGATTCAGTGTAGCAAATACGCTTTCAGAGAATGGTACAGTATCGCGAGGTGTTTGCGAAAAAGATTCTGACGATAAACTTATAAGCATTGTAGAGAGAACAAAAATCAAACGCATAGACGGCAAAGTATGCTACTACGAAAATGACCAATGGAATTATCTGGAAGATACTTGTCCTGTATCAATGAATATGTGGGGATTTTCACCCGATTACTTCGACTATAGCGAATCTAGATTTCGAGAGTTCCTCGACAATCTAAATGAAGAAGATAAATTGACTAAAGAATTCTATATTCCTTCAATGGTTGACTATCTTATTCAATCCAACAAAGCTAGAGTAAAAGTTATAAGCACAGATGCAAAATGGTTTGGTGTTACATATGCAGAAGACAGAGAAAGCGTCGTGGCAAAGATTCAAGATTTAATAGCGAAAGGTGTATATCCACATAAATTATTCTAATTTAATAATTGTTCGTTTAAAAAAACAGAGATTTTTATCTCTGTTTTTTTATTTCTTATATTTGATAAATTATCCATGACATTTATTAACTTAAAATAATTTTAGTCATGGTAAATAAAACATTTAATGAAGTCGCAACCGAGTGGAAAAAAATGATAAAGCCTTATGTCAAAAAATCAACTTATTCGGCATATAGTCTCATAATCGAGAATCATTTAGTTCCTTTTTTTGGCAACAAAACAAGCATAAGCGAACAGATGGTTCAAAACTATGCTTTTGAGAAATTCAATAGTGGGCTAAGTAGAAAGTAACAAATAGTCCGACACCTTTAGAGCCTAGAACATATCGCAATTATTACAAGAAGCTAATGAAAACACTTAATGTCCCAAACATAAAATTTCACGGGCTAAGACACAGTTTTGCCACAAGATGTATTGAAAGCAATTGTGACTATAAGACTGTAAGTGTATTACTTGGGCACTCCAAGATTAACACAACACTGAATCTTTATGTACATCCCAATCTAAATCAGAAAAAGAAATGCATTAATAAAATGTTTAAGATGCTAGAATAATCCTGCAGCTATTTTACATGGATTCTTTATTAAAATTATTTCCACAAAATTTGAGGAATCAATTCAAATAAACTATCTTTGTATAATCCAATATTATGACTATATGGTAGAAGAAAAAACAAAAATAATGGCAAAGAATAAGTTTACACTCTTTTTAGGGAGTAAGCAGCTTCGTAAAACGCCAGAGCGTTATGCCATCTTGGATAAAATCTTCTCCATCAATGGTCATTTTGATATTGAATCATTACATGATATGCTAGAATCCGATTCTTATCATGTAAGCAAAGCTACCGTTTATAACACAATCGGTTTACTTATTGAATGCGGTTTAGTGAGAAGGCATAGTCTTGATAACAAACAGACAAAGTATGAAAAAATAATCAGCAATTCTCCTAATCACCAACATCTAATATGTACTGAGTGTGGCAAAATAAAGGAAGTAAAAGACAATGAATTTTCAGCCTACATGAATGCAAGAAAATTTACGGCATTCACCACAAGCTACTTTCAATTGTATATATACGGAATCTGCAACAACTGCTTAAGAAAAAAGAAAAGAGTGACAAAAGAAAAATCAATTAAAATATCAAAATAAAACAACTATTTTATTATGAAAGTCGATGTTCTATTAGGACTACAATGGGGTGACGAAGGTAAAGGCAAAGTTGTGGATGTATTGACTCCACAATATGATATCGTTGCTCGTTTCCAAGGGGGACCAAATGCAGGACACACATTGGAATTTGATGGTAAAAAATATGTATTACGCTCTATACCATCTGGTATATTCCAACATGGACAACTCAACATTATCGGCAATGGGGTAGTCTTAGACCCTATCCTTTTTAAAGGTGAAGCTCAAGAATTGGAAAAAAGCGGTATTGATATCAAGAAAATACTAAAGATTTCCAAAAAAGCTCATTTGATTTTACCTACACACCGATTACTTGATGCTGCATATGAAGCGCTAAAAGGTGCAGCCAAGATTGGCACAACAGGTAAAGGTATTGGACCGACTTACACTGATAAAGTGAGTCGTGACGGACTAAGAATAGGGGAATGCTTGAGCGATTCTTTTATAGAAAAATACACTGCAGCTAAGAACCGCCACTTGAAACTGCTAATGGCAATAACAGGCAACAACGCAAATGTTGATGAGCTTGAAAAAGAATGGCTAGATGCAATTGAATATATCAAGAGCTTTGATTTAATTGACAGCGAATTTGTTATAAACAAATGCTTGAACGAAGGAAAAACTGTCCTTTGTGAAGGTGCGCAAGGCAGTTTGCTAGATGTTGATTTCGGATCTTACCCATTTGTGACTTCGTCAAACACTGTATGTGCTGGAGCCTGCGCTGGCCTAGGTGTAGCTCCTAATAAAATAGGAGAAGTATATGGTATATTCAAGGCTTATTGTACAAGAGTAGGTAGTGGTCCATTCCCAACAGAACTATTTGATGAAACAGGTTCCAAAATCCGTGATATCGGCCATGAATATGGTGCTGTCACTGGTCGTGAGCGACGCTGCGGCTGGATTGACCTAGTTGCTTTACGATATACAATAATGCTGAATGGTGTAACACAGCTTATTATGATGAAAAGCGATGTTCTTGATGATTTCGACGAAATATGCGTATGTAATTCCTACAAGGTAAATGGCGTTGAAACAAGCGATTTCCCATATTCAATTGAAGAAAACATCGAACCAGTTTACACTGCACTTCCTGGCTGGAAAACTGACATGACAAAGATTAAGTCAGAAAATGAATTCCCACAAGCATTCAAGGACTATATTAAATACATCGAAACTGCTCTTAATGTGCCTATTTGCATTGTATCTGTAGGTCCAGATAGAGAACAAACTATTATAAGAAAAAAATAAGCTATGGCTAAGATTAAACCATTTAAAGGCGTTCGTCCTCCCAAAGAGCTTGTTTCTGAAGTCGCTTCAAGACCTTATGATGTATTAAATTCTGAAGAAGCGCGAAAAGAAGCTGAAGGTAACGAAAAGTCACTGTACCACATTATCAAACCTGAAATTGATTTTGAGCCTGGAACTGACGAACACGATGAACGAGTATACGACAAGGCTGTTGAGAACTTCAACATGTTTCAGGATAAGGGTTGGCTAGTACAAGACGAAAAAGAGCATTATTACATATATGCTCAGACGATGAACGGCCGTACACAATATGGCTTTGTAATCGCAGCCAATGTTGACGATTACATGGAAGGGCGAATCAAGAAGCATGAATTGACAAGACGCGATAAAGAAGAGGACAGAATGAAGCATGTTCGCATCAACAATGCTAATGTTGAACCTGTTTTCTTTGCATTCCCAGACAATCCTGAGCTTGAAAAGATTATAAAAGATGTTACAAGCCAGACTCCAGAATACGATTTCATTTCTGAAGATGGATTCGGACATCATTTTTGGGTAATTAATGATGATTGTACAATTGCAAAGATAACAGAATTATTTGCTGAAATACCATCTCTTTATATTGCAGACGGTCATCATCGCAGTGCTGCTGCTGCACTTGTAGGACATGAAAAGGCGCTTGCAAACCCTAATCACACAGGAAATGAAGAATATAATTATTTCCTTGCGGTTGCTTTCCCAGCATCTCATCTCAATATAATTGATTACAACAGAGTTGTTAAAGATCTTAATGGACTATCCGCAGATGAGTTCTTGACAAAGCTGAATGACAATTTCATAGTCACTGAAATTGGAGAAGAAATATATACTCCAAACAAGCTGCATAATTTCTCTTTGTATTTGGGAGGCAAATGGTATTCGCTAACTGCTAAAGAAGGAACTTACGACGATAATGATCCTATTGGCGTACTTGATGTTACTATCTCTTCTAATCTAATTCTTAGAGACATTTTGAATATACAAGACCTTAGAAGCGATAAACGCATTGATTTTGTTGGAGGTATCAGAGGGCTAGGGGAGCTTAAAAAACGCGTTGACAGCGGGGAGATGGCTATGGCTTTAGCTTTATATCCAGTAAGCATGAAACAGTTGATTGATATTGCTGATACTGGAAACATTATGCCACCTAAAACTACATGGTTCGAACCGAAACTACGCTCCGGATTGATCATTCACAAATTAAATGACTAATAACAATAAGATAAGAGGGGAACAATTCTCCTCTTATCTTTTTCTATAAGACCTGAGCCTAGGGCGAACAGCATCTTTTATGTGTTCAATCCTAAAATTTTCCGGTCTATCACCAACAACACATATTACATCTATTTGCAACTCATGTGGCAGACTATAATATTTTATGTATGCATTAGCTGCTTTTAAAAGCTTTTGGCATTTCTTTAAATCAATTGCATCTAACGCAGATTGTAAATTTAGTGCTCTCGTTTTGACTTCAACAATAATTATTCTATTGTTATATTCTGCAACAATATCCACTTCAAAACCATCTAATCGCCAATTGGATTCTCTAATAATATACCCGTTTTTTATAAGATACTCTGCAGCAGCCTGTTCTCCTAATTTCCCTAAAATATTATGATTTGCCATTGTATATTTTCAATCATTAGTTCCAGTGCAAATATAATAGAATCATTTTGTGAATTCAAAAAAAATACATAATTTTGCCGTGAAATATGGTGATATAGTGTAGTGGCCTAGCACGCCACCCTCTCACGGTGGAGACCCGGGTTCGATTCCCGGTTTCACTACAATAAATTTAAAGCCAAATGTCAATACATTTTTAGATATTTGGCTTTTTAATTTAAGTTATTAATGGCAAAGCGATTATTTGACATAACTTTCAGTATAATTGGATTAATATTGTTATTCCCTGTTTTTATTATAATCTCCGTTATAATAAAAATTGACTCTAGAGGCAGTATTTTCTATAAACAAACTAGAGTAGGGAAAGATAATAAAGATTTCCAAATCATTAAATTCCGCTCTATGAAAACTGGGGCAGAAGAAAACTTTCCATTACCTAAAAAACAGTACCACAATCAAATAACTAGAGCTGGCAAATACCTCAGAAAATATAAATTCGACGAACTGCCTCAACTAATCAATGTTCTATTAGGAGAGATGAGTTTTGTTGGACCCCGTCCAGTTTTAAGGAAATTTGTTGACGAATATACCGCGGAGCAAATGCAGGTTTTGACCGTGAGACCGGGCATTACAGATATTGCATCTATTAAGTACCGCAATGAATACAAAATATTAAACTCGGTAGAAAACCCTGCGGAATACTATAAGAATGTTATTATGCAAGATAAACTTGCACTCAATCTTTATTACATTAAGAATCACAGTTTATTTCTTGACATAAAACTCATTTTTAAAACTATCTTCTCAGTAGGATAGTATAATTTTATATAATATATATTATTCTGTATGATAACATTTCTCGACGCTTATTTATTCACCTTACGCCTATTTCACATAATATGGATTATAGTGCACACTACCTGTTACTCTTGGTAAGATAACATCATTTAACGAACTCAGCATTATCACAGATTGTGTGAATTTTTCAAAAGTTGAAGACATTTTATTAATATCATTAGTAGTTGCTTTTATTACACCTTGCAACTCTTTAATATCAATACCGATATTGTGAATTATTTTTTCACCTTTTGAGTCTATCTCAATCTTAAATTTTACCGTATCAGCTATTGTTTTTTCAGAAAAAGTTTTTATATTTGTACTAAATAATAATTATTATGACAATGGATCTTATAATATTAATTATCCTCGGCATTATTGTAATAGCCCTAGGATGGATCCTTGGGAATATTGAAGGTACTGGAAAGTGGAAATATTGGTAAAATATTATTTTAACCCATAACGGCGCTTTGCTTCGGCATTGCGCTTTTTTATTTCCTCATTGCTTATCTCATGAGTTTTGTGTGATGTGGTGTTATGAGTTTCTTCCCATGGGAACTGCAATATATCGATAAGACGGAGATGATTTTTTAGAATGTGGCTGGAGTATGCATAGGCATTGATAGCGCATTCGTTCCCACATAACTCTTTCTTGCGATTCATAGCATTGTTTCCAGCTATCAGCTATCGCCTTAAACTCGCTGGGGGTGCAAGCGTCAAAGTCTTTTATACTCATTCCTATACACCCCACAGCCAGTCCAAGCAGTTCATCTATGTCAGATTCTACATTGTCACAGTCTTCGCCGTTTTATTTCAGCATTAGTCGTCAAAGCTTCGGTAAAAGCACCCATTTCGCTCGGCTCAATACAATCGGCAAAGTCATCTACACTCAAGGAGAACGGCACGCTATTGGCATTACATGCGCTAGCCACGCAGCATGTACATAGCTCAAATATAATACATTTATTATTGTTTATTTATAATAAGTACACTTCTTATATTATTCGTATCTTTGCAAAGAAATCAATTAAACACTACCAACATGACATTAGAAGAATTGAAAGAAACAGCAAACAATAATGAATTTCACAAATTCATTAATACACATATGTCAT